>JBKOYZ010000139.1:0-14793 GCA_046725655.1 Actinomycetota bacterium
TACCGCGAGGTGCTGACCGAGGCGATGCGCGGTCTCGGCGCGCCCGAGGGCGAGGAGGACGCGCTCGCGCGATCGCTTCCGTCCTGGACACCGTTCCCCGAGGTTCCCGATGCGCTCGCCGAGGCGAGGTCACGCGGCTGGAAGCTCGCGATTCTCTCGAACACGGACAGGGACTTCATCGAGGCGTCGATGGAGCGAATCGGGGTCCCGTTCGAGCTCGCGATCGTCGCCTCTGAGATCGGGTCGTACAAGCCCGGCCGACGGCACTGGGAGCGCTTCTTCGAGCAGACGGGCGCCGACCCGGCGCGGCACGTCCACGTCGCGGCGAGCCTGTTGCACGACATCGCGCCAGCGAACGATCTCGGGCTCAGATCGATCTGGATCAACCGGCGCGACGAGCGGCCGGACCCGGAGCCGACACGCGAGCTACGTGACCTCGCAGCGCTGCCCGATACCCTCGACGAGCTCGTGCCGGCGTGAACGTCCGCCGGCCGACCGACGCCGACGCGCCGGCGGTGGCGGAGCTGATCGGCGTGTTCGACTCCCACTTCCTCGGCGAGCCCGAGCTGACCGAGGCGGACCTGGTCGGCGAGTGGCGTGACCTGGATCTCGCCCGGGACGCCTGGCTGGTCGAGCTGAACGGTTGCCTCGCCGGCTACGTCGCCCTGCACACGGACCCGCACCGCTACGCCGACGGGTACGTTCACCCCGACTTTTGGGCGCGCGGCATCGGCACTCGCCTCATCGAGCTCGTCGAGGCCGATGTGCGACGCCGCGGCTGGTCGACGCTGCACAACGGCGTCCTCGCAGACGACGACCGCGCCCACGAGCTTCTTCGCAGCCGGGGCTATCGGGACATCAGGCACTTCTACCGCATGACGATCGAGCTCGACGGGCCGCCGCCCGAGCCTGTGTGGGCGCCCGGCTTTTCGGTGGCCCCCGTGGAGTACGCGACGGACGCGGATGGCTTTCACGCGACGCTCGACGAGGCGTTTGCGCAGGAGTGGGGTCACGAGTCCGAGCGAGAGGTCGACTGGCGGGCGCGGCGCGAGCGGCAGGGCTTCGACCCGACGCTCTGGTTCGCGGTGAAGCATGATGACGAGATCGTGGCTGCGGCCGCCTGCGACGAGGAGCGATTCGGCATGGGCTGGATCGCCTCTATCGGCGTCCGCGACGCCTGGCGGAAGCGCGGACTCGGCCTCGCGCTGCTCCTGCACGCGTTCGGCGAGCTCTACCGCCGCGGGCAGCGCCGGATCGGTCTCGGCGTCGACGCACACAACCCGACAGGCGCCACGCGCCTCTACGAGCGTGCCGGGATGAAGGTCGCCTGGAGTGCCGCCATCTTCGAGAAGGAGCTCGACAGATGAGCAAGCTGCGTGCGAAGTGCCCCGACTGCAATGCGTACACGGCCGTCGCACTCGGGCCGAGCTACGAGTGCCACTCGTGCGGCCGGGAGTTCGGCGCCGGGCTCGTGCGTGTTCCGCGCGCCTGGGGCGCGGGCGGCGAGGCGATGGCGAAGGCGGCTCACCTGCCGCTGCCGTACCCCGAGGCGGCGACGATCGAGGAAAGCTCGCTGCCCGAGCAGACGTTCGCGGTCGCGGCGGAGCTCCCCGACCGTCCGCTCGTCCTCGGCGGCTGCTGTTGCGCGCACGTCGGCGCCGTGGAGGCGCTGGCCGCGAGGCACGACCGCCTCGGCCTTGTCTGGTTCGACGCACACGGCGACCTCAACACCGTCGCCAGCTCGCCTTCCGGGAACCTCTGGGCGACACCGCTGAGGATGCTGATCGAGTCCGGCGCGGTCGGCGCCGAGGACGTCGTCCTGATCGGGGCGCGCAACCTCGACCAGCCCGAGCGCGAGTTCATAGCCGCGACCGGGCTGCATATGGGAGAGGACGACCTCGAGCAGGCGCTCGACGGAACCGAGGGGACCTATGTCGCCTTCGACGCTGACGCGGTCGACCCCGCGCAGCTCGAAGTCTTCATGCCGGAGCCCGACGGTCTGACGCTCGAGGAAGCCAAGACCCTGCTGCACGAGATCGGGGACCGCTCGCCCGTGCTCGGGCTCGGCTTCTCGGGGCTCGCGGCGAGCGACCGCAACGTCGGGCCGCTCACTGAGCTCGCCACCGCACTCCGTCTGTAACCGCGGCCGCGACCCCCCGAGTCTAAACTCACGCGCTTATGGCGGAGCGGATCGACGTCTCCATCGAACACAAGCACGCGCCCCCTTCGGACGACGGCAAGCGGCATCCGAACACGTGTCCCGCGTGCGGCTCCCACTACCGCGACGACGAGCTCGCGCACCATCTCAACGTCTGTCCGCACTGCGGCCACCACTTCCCGATGCGCGCGCGGAGGCGGATCGAGCACCTCGCTGATCCGGGAAGCTTCCGCGAAGAGGCCGCGGAGCTTCGCTCCGACGATCCGCTCGGGTTCTTCGACCTCCGGCCGTACACGGAGCGGCTGGTGGAGGCCGAGGTCTCGACCGGCCTCGGCGAGGCGATGGTGATCGGCGAGGCGAGCCTCGACGGGCATCCGGTCGAGCTCGCGGTGATGGATTTCTCGTTCATGGGCGGCTCGATGGGCCGCGTCGTCGGCGAGAAGCTCGCCCGGGCCTGCGAGAGCGCGGCCGAGCGCCATGTGCCGCTTATCTCGGTCACCGCCTCGGGCGGTGCGCGAATGCAGGAGGGGATCCTCTCGCTGATGCAGCTGCCTAAGACGGTGTGTGCGGTCGAGGACCTGCACGATGCCGGCGGGGCGATGATCAGCGTCATGGCCCATCCGACCACCGCCGGCGTGCTCGCGAGCTTCGCGAGCCTGGGCGACGTCCTCGTGGCCGAGCCCGGCGCGCTCCTGTCGTTCACCGGCCCGCGTGTCGTGCAGCAGACGACGCGCGAGAAGTTGCCGGACGATTTCGGACTGGCCGAGTCGAACTACCGCTTCGGCCACCTCGACGCGATCGTGCCACGGCCCGAGCTCAGGCCGTATCTGGCGCGCCTCCTTCGCCTCTTCGGCAATGGCCGGTGAGGCCGAGCTGCACCTCCGCGACCGGCTGAGCCGGTTGCGGGGTCTACCGCTGCTGCGCGGGGCACGGCTGTCGGGCGAGCTCGACCGGCTGCAGCGCCAGCTCGACCGGATCGTCTCCGAGCCGAGCGACGAGGAGATCTGGCGCTCAGTCGAACTCGCAAGGCACCCGGATCGTCCCTACACGCTCGACTACGTCGAGCGGATGCTGGACGACTTCGTGGAGCTGCACGGTGACCGCGGCCGTGGAGACGACGAGGCGGTCGTGACCGGGCTGGGAAGCTTCGACGGGCGGACGGTCGCGGTGGTCGGCCACCAGAAGGGCCGAGACATCCAGGAGCGGACGAGGCGCAACTTCGGCATGGCCTATCCCGAGGGCTACCACAAGGCGATGCGCGTGATGGAGCTCGCCGACCGGCACGCGTTTCCGCTCGTGACCCTCGTCGACACCCCGGGCGCGTACCCCGGCGTGGCCGCTGAGCAGCACGGCCAGGGCGGGATGATCGCCCGCTCGCAGGCGCTGTTGTCACGGCTGACCGTACCGATCGTCTCGTGCATCATCGGCGAGGGCGGGTCGGGCGGAGCCATCGCCATTGCGCTCGCCGACCGGGTGCTGATGCAGCAGAACGCGATCTACTCGGTGATCTCGCCGGAGGGCTGCGCGGCGATCCTCTGGCGTGACGCCGGCGAGGCACGCAAGGCTGCGGCCGCGTTCAAGCCCGACGCCGTCCACTGCCTGGAGCTGGGCGTGATCGACGCGATCGTTCCGGAGCCGCCCGACGGCGCCCACGCCGACCCCGACGCCGCGGCCGCGCTGTTGAAAGATTCGATCGGCGAGGCGCTCGAGGAGCTGGCGCCGCTTTCGGGCTCCGAATTGCGGCGCCAGCGGCGCGCCCGTTTCAGGTCGCTCGGGGCGCTGACGATCGCGAAAGCGCCGTAGATCCACAGAATCCACAGTGTTTTCCCCGCCCTGTCCACCTCTGAAGACGGGCCTCGTTTCGGCTCCATGGCTCGGGTCGAGGCCGTTTGTTGCCTCTGGGCAGCGCGATCCTGGTGATGTAGATCACAAAGTCGGAGATCGGCGCCCGCGACGCGTTCGCCGCGGGTAGGTTCGGCTCGATGGCCGTGTCGGACCTGACCGAGTATCGCCGTAAGCGCGACCGAAAGCAGACTCCGGAGCCGTTCGGGCGCGGGCGCGGGAAGGCGAAGGGGCCGATGTTCGTCGTCCAGCGGCACGACGCCAGACGGCTCCACTACGACTTCCGCCTCGAGCGCAACGGTGCTCTCGCGAGCTGGGCAGTGCCGAAGGGCGTGCCGCTCGAGGCGGGGCAGCGCGCGCTCGCGGTCCACGTCGAGGACCACCCGCTCGAGTACGCGACCTTTGCCGGCGAGATCCCGAAGGGGCAGTACGGCGCCGGCACAGTCGAGATCTGGGACACGGGCACCTATGAGCTCCTGGAGGAGAAGAAGAACGGCGGGCTGACGGTGCGGCTTCACGGCAAGCGGCTTGAAGGGACGTGGACGCTCGTCCCGGCTCATCTCGACGGCGATCCGAAGAACTGGCTGCTGATCAGGAAGCGCGACGAGGCCGAGGCGGCGCCCCGACAGCGGGTCGACTATAAGCCGATGCTTGCGACGCTCGCCGAGCAGGTCCCCGGCGGACGCGGCTGGATCTTCGAGGTCAAGTGGGACGGCTTCCGCGCGATCACCCGCATCTCGGGCGGCGAGGCGATGCTGACGAGCCGCAACGGCAACGACCTCGGCGGTCGGTTCCCAACTGTTGCAAGGCAGGTCCCGCGCGGCGTCAAGACGCCGGACTGCGTGCTCGACGGCGAGATCTGCGCGCTCGACCAGGCGGGACGCGCGACGTTCTCGGCGATTCAGCAGGCGAAAGCGGGGACGCAGTACATCTACGTCGTCTTCGACCTGCTCGAGCTCGAGGGCGAGCCGCTGATCGACCTCCCGCTGCGCGAGCGGCGCGAGAGGCTCGAGACGCTCCTCGACCGCCGGAGCAAGACCGTGCAGCTCTCGGAAGGCTTCGACGACGGGAAGGCGCTCTTCCGCGCCGCCCAGGAGCAGCGGTTCGAAGGGATCATCGCGAAGCGGCTCGATTCGAAGTACGCGGTCGGGAGGCGGACACGCGACTGGCTGAAGATCAAGACGAAGGGTCGGCAGGAGTTCATCATCGCCGGCTACACGCGCGGGCAGGGGCGCCGGGCCGGGACGCTCGGGTCACTCGTCCTCGCCGTCCGCCGTGGCTCGGAGCTCGTCTACGTCGGCAACTGCGGCACGGGCTTCAACGATGAGGAGATCGAGCGGCTGCTCAAAAAGCTGAAGCCGCTCGAACGCAAGGACCCGCCGTTCAAGACCGTCCCGAAGATGCCCAAGGTCCGCAGGGGCGACGTCGTCTGGGTCGAGCCGCGGCTCGTGTGCGAGGTCGAGTTCGTCGAGTGGACACACGACGGCCATCTCCGGGCGCCGTCCTACCAGGGGCTCCGCGAGGACAAGTCGCCGGCGGAGGTGCGCAGGGAGCTCCCGATCGACGAGGAGATTCGCCGGGGCAGCCGCAGGTTGAAGCTCTCCAACCTGGACAAGCCGTTCTGGCCCGACGAGGGGATCACCAAGGGCGACCTGCTCGCGTACTACCAGGCGGTCGCGAGCGTGCTGGTGCCGCACCTGAAGGACCGGCCGTTCACGATGCGTCGTTACCCGGACGGCGCCCACGGCAAGGCGTTCTTCCAGAAGGACGCGCCGAAGGGGATGCCCGAGTCGATCCCGACCGCCCGCATCCAGGTGACGACGCGCGACACGCCGCGCCAGCGCCGCTGGATCAACGCGCCGCTCGTGAACGACGAGCTCGCGCTGCTGTGGATGGTGAACATGGGCTGCATCGACATGAACGCGTGGTACTCGCGCGTCGACAAGCTCGACCGGCCGGATTTCGTCCTCTTCGACCTCGACCCCTCGCCCGACGTCGGCTTCGCCGAGACGGTCGAGGTGGCGTTGCTCGTCAAGGAAGCGCTGGATGCGCTCGGGCTCGCGTCGTTCCCGAAGACCTCGGGCGCGGACGGGATGCACGTCCTCGTGCCGATCGAGCGTCGTCACACGTATGACGACACCCGGCGCTTCTCCGAGATCGTGGCCGGTGCGATCGCGCGCTCGTACCCGAAGCTGGCGACGACGCAATGGGCGAAGGCGAAGCGGCGCGGCGTGCTCATCGACGCGAACCAGAACGGCGAGGGGAAGACGATCGCCTCGGTCTACTCGGTGCGGCCGCGGCCGGGCGCCCCCGTCTCGACGCCGCTGCGGTGGGACGAGGTCAAGCCGGGGCTCGACCCGACCGAGCTGACGATGGACGTCGTCCAAGAGCGGGTGGCGAAGCATGGCGATCTCTTTGAGCCGGTGCTGACGACCCGGCAGCGGCTGAACGACGCGCTCAAGGCCTTGTCCTAAAGAGACAACTAGACGCGGTCGGCGTCGTCCGCGACAGTCCGATCGTGCGCCGGTTGCCCGCCGTCCTGCTCGTGATGGTCGTGACCGGCTGCGGCTCCAAGGCGGCGAGTCGAACGACGACGACGGGCGCGCAGACAGAGACCCGGACGAGTGCCGTCGTCCTGCAAACGCCGGGCGGGATCGGCCACTGGACGAAGCTGCTCCTGTCTCCCAATGGGCGCACGTACCTCGCGCAGTGGTCGGGCGAGTGCGAGATCCCCGAGGCGTTCTTCGTGCCCGCGCGCGGCGGCAAGCCGCGTCCCGTCACCGGTCGGCGCGGCGACGAGACGATCGTGCTGGGCTGGGCGCCGCAGAACCGGGCGCGGATCCTGATCCCGCGTGCGGCGTGCGGACGGCAGTTCGACAAGGCGGGCGTCTATCTCGTCGACCCGCGTGGCGGCAAGCCCGTTCTTCGTCAGGGCGACGAAGGCGCGGGCCGGAGGAGCTTGAGAAACCGTCCGTAGCGGCCGATCGTGTCGAAACCGAGCCGCTCGTACAGCCTGCAGGGCCAGTCGTCGGCGTCGGCGACCAGGAAGACGAGGTCGCTGCCGTTGACCCTCGCCTCGGCGGCCGCGTGCAGCACGAGCGCGCGAGCGAAGCCGCGGCCGCGGAACTCGGACAGGGTGACGACGTTCTCGATCTGCGCGGTTCCGCCCTCGGCGTAGAGCTCGCAGTGCGCGACGAGGCGTCCCCCGCCCGCGGCTGCGAAGAAGCGGGTCGGCAGCGCCTCGGCGATCAGGCGTCGATGCTCCAGGATCTGCTGGACGACCACCTCGTCCTGTCCGTGCGGCTCGCGCCGGATGCCCGCGGCCCAGACCGGGCGCAGGGTCGGCTCGTCGACTTCCTGCACCTCGGCCTCCGACGGCCGATCCGGGTCCCGCCGCTGAACCATCACGACGAACCGCTCCGGGCTCCACCCCAGCTCGACGAAGCGCGGCTGGAGCCGGTTGAGAGTCGCCGCGTCGCGCACGTTCACGCGGCGATGGCCGATTCCGGCGGCGCCCTGGACGCGCTCGGCTTCCGCCGCCAGCGCGTCCGCAGTCGCGTCGCCCGGGCGTTCCGCGCGCAGGAAGTTGAGGTCGTGCACGCGGTCGAGGCGCTCGTGCACGAGGACCGGGCCGTACGGCGTCGGCGCCAGCCGCTCCGCCGTCCGGTCGTCGAGCTCGTCCATGAGCGCGAAAGCACGCTCGAACTCAGACATCGCGAGCGGCGTTCTAGCATCGCTGCCGTGGCGGTGCAGGTCGCGGTCATCGGCAGCGGCGCGGAGCACGAGGCGCCGGCGGAAGAGGTCGGCCGCCTGCTGGCGCAGCGCGGCTGCACGGTCGTCACCGGCGGGCTGGGTGAGGTGATGGCGGCCGCGGCGCGCGGGGCGAAGTCCGCCGGCGGTACGACCATCGGGATCCTTCCTGGCGAGCGGCGGGAGGACGCCAACCGGTGGATCGACCACGTGGTGGTCACCGGGATCGGCCATGCTCGCAACCTCGCCGTGGTCGCCTCCGGTGACGCGGTCATCGCCGTCGGCGGCAGCTGGGGCACGCTCGCCGAGATCGGCTTCGCTTCCCGGCTCGGCCGCCCGGTCGTGATCCTGGAGCCCGGGTGGGCGGTCGAAGGAGTCGCACGGGCTTCGACCCCCGCCGACGCGGTGGAGCGCGTGCTCCGCGGACTCGCCTAGCCGACCTCGGCGAGCCGGCGCTCGAAGAAGGACCGCTCCACCGGGTTCGTCGCCAGCTCGAGGGCGCGGCGGTAGGAAGCCGCGGCTTCGTCCCCTCGGCCGTCCCGTCGCAGCAGGTCGGCTCGGGCCGCATGCAGGAGGTAGTAGTCGTCGAGGCCCTCGATCCGGTCGATCAGCGACAGTCCTCGCGCCGGCCCCTCGGCCATTGCGACCGCGGCCGCGCGGTTCAGCTCGACGACAGGCGACGGCGCCACCAGCGCGAGCTCGCCGTACAGCTCGACGACACGCCGCCAGTCGGTGTCGCCCGGCCGCCCGGCGCGCGCGTGGACGGCGGCGATCTCGGCCTGGATGCGATACGGAGCGTGGCCTCCGAGCGCGCGCGCCCGCGTGAGGACGCGGCCGCCCTCGGCGATCCGCTCCGGGTCCCAGAGCGTGCGGTCCTGGTCCTCGAGGAGGACGAGCGAGCCGTCGGGCGCCGTCCGTGCCGTGCGCCGCGAGTCGTGGAAGAGCATCAGGGCGAGCAGGCCGAGCGCCTCCGGCTCGTCCGGCATCAGGACCGCGAGCAGCTTCGCGAGCCGGATCGCCTCCTCGCAGAGCTCGGCCCGGACGAGCGCGTCGGCGGACGTCGACACGTACCCCTCGTTGAAGATCAGGTAGAGGACGGCAAGGACCGCCTCGAGCCGGTCCGGCAGCAGGTGCTCCGGCGGCACCCGAAACGGAATTCCGGCGTCGCGGATCTTCCGCTTCGCGCGGACGAGCCGCTGTCCCATCGTCGTCTCGGGGACGAGGAACGCACGGGCGATCTCCGTCGTCGTCAGGCCGCCGACCGCGCGCAGCGTCAACGCGACCTGCGCCTCCTCGGCGAGCGAGGGATGGCAGCAGGTGAAGATCAGGCTCAGGCGCTCGTCGGGCACGGCCTCCTCGTCCGCTGTTCGCTCCAGCTCCGCGAGTCGCTGCAGGAGCTCGGTCTTCTCCGCGAGCGTCCGGTCACGGCGGATCCGGTCGATCGCGCGGTTCCGAGCCGTTGCCGTCAGCCATCCCGCCGGGTTGTCGGGCGTGCCGCGGGCGGGCCACGTCTCGGCTGCGGTTGTGACCGCGTCCTGGAGGGCGTCCTCGGCGAGCTCGAAGTCGCCGAGGACGCCGATCAGGCCCGCGAGGACGCGGCTCCACTCCTCGCGGAAGATCCGTTCGAGCTCGGTCAGTGCTCGACCACGGGCCGGACTTCGATCGCGCCGCCGGTCCGGGCTGCGGGGATCCTCGCGGCGAAGTCGATCGCCTCGTCGAGGTTGTCGGCGTCGACGAGATAGAAACCGCCGAGGTACTCCTTCGTCTCCGCGAAGGGACCATCCGTGGTCAGGGTCTTTCCGTCCTGAACCCGGATCGTCGTCGCCTTCGAGAGCTCGCCGAGGTCGGCGCCGCCCTGCGTCCTCGGATCCTGGCCGAGCGCCATGTACTCCTGCGTCATCGCGTTCTGCTCGGCCTCGCTGAACTGCTCCCAGCGCCCTTCGGCGCCGTAGATCAAGAGTGCGTACTGCATGTCGCCTCCTTCGTCGGTTTCGACAATACGACGAACGAGCTAGGCGGATTTCGACATCCGGTCGAGCAACGTGCGCGCACCGTCCTTGTCGAGCGGCTCGTTCAGGTTGCCGCACTTCGGGCTCTGGACGCAGGAAGGACACCCTTGGAGACACGGACAGCCGGCCAGCATCTTCGCGGTGTCGTCCACCCAGCCCTCGAAGGCCTCGAAGCCGCGCTCGGTGATGCCCACGCCGCCGACGTGACCATCGTAGACGAAGATCGTCGGCGCGCCTGTCTGGTAATGGACGTTGGTCGACAGCCCGCCGATGTCCCAGCGGTCGCACATCGCCCAGAGCGGCAGGATCGCGATCAGCGAGTGCTCGGCGGCGTGGAGCGAGCCGAGCAGGCGGCGCTGCGAGTCCAGGTCCTCCGTCATCCACGGCTCGGGCACGAACCAGATCGCCTCGGTCTCGAACTCCGTCTGCGGAAGGTCGAGCTGGATGATCTCGAGCGAGGCCTGATCGTGGATCGACTTCTTCTGGTAGCCGACGACCTGTTCGGTGACGACGACCGAGCCGAAGCTGAGCTCCAGGCCGAGGCGCCACTCGGTGCGGCGCGCTTCGTCGATCGACGTCATCAGCTCCTTCTTCGCCTGGGTGTAGAAGTCGCCCGAGAACGGCTCGACGAGCGCCGCGCGGGCGTCGAGGTCGAGCGAGACGACGCGGAACTGGTCGCCGAGGTGAAGGTAGACCGCGCCCTCGTGGATGGTCGAGAACGCGCGCTCGTGCTCGACGAGCCCGAGCACCGAGCCGGTCGACTGCTCGACGACGGTGAAGGCGTCGGTGCCCGTCGAGCGGAGCGGCACGCGCGCGGCAGGATAGTCACGGCCGGCCCAGACATAACCGGCGTCCGTGCGCTTGAGCTCGGGCAAGACGGCCGCGCGCTCGAGCGCCTGGTCGCCGAGGATGGCGCGATCGCCGTCGTCGAGCGGCGCCTCGAAGGCCGCCGCCCGCACGTGGCCGTCGAGTACGCGGTGGTTCTCGTGGTCGAGGATCGCGGCCTCCACCCGGCGGCCGAGCAACGTCTCAGGCTCGCGCATGAAGTACTGGTCGAGCGCATCCTCGCTCGCTACGAGCATCACCAGGCCATGGCCGCGGCGGCCGGCGCGGCCCCACTGCTGGCGAAGGCTCGAGACGGTGCCTGGGAAGCCGACCGAGACGACACCGTCGAGCAGCCCGACGTCGATGCCCAGCTCGAGGGCGTTCGTGGCCGAGACGCCGAGCAGCTCGCCCGCGGCCAGCTTTTGCTCGATCTCCCGACGCTGCGCCGGCGTGTAGCCCGCGCGGTACGGAGACAGCCGTGAGCGGTCGTCGAGCCGGTCGGCCGCGAACCGGTGGACGAGCTCGGCCGCCTTGCGGCTCTTGGCGAAGAGGAGCGTGCGCAGCCCCCGCGAGACCAGGTCGGCCAGGACGCGCGAGCCCTCGCCGAGCGGCGATGCGCGGAGGCCGAGCTCCTCGTCGGTCAGCGGCGGGTTCCAGAGGACTACGGTTCGCTCGGCGCGCGGCGCCCCGTCCTCGCCGATCACCGTCGCCGGGGCGCCGAGGAGGCGCTGCGCCAGCTCGCCGGGATTCGCGATCGTCGCCGACGCGAGCAGGAACTGCGGTTCGGCGCCGTAGATCCTCGCCAGCCGTCGCAGCCGCCGCAGCACGTTCGCGACGTGCGAGCCGAACACGCCGCGGTAGACGTGCGCCTCGTCGACGATGACGTAGCGCAGGTTCGAGAGCACGTTGCCCCAGCGGTCGTGGTGTGGGAGGACCCCGACGTGCAGCATGTCCGGGTTGGACAGGATGAGGTTCGCCCACTTGCGGATCTGCCAGCGGCGCTCGCTCTCGGTGTCGCCGTCGTAGATCGCTGCGCGAAGCCTCGGCAGCCGGACGGCGGAGAGCGACCGCAGCTGATCCTGCGCGAGGGCCTTCGTCGGGTAGAGGTAGAGGGCCCGCAGCGCCGGCTCACGCGCCAGCGCGTCGAGCACCGGCAGGTTGAACGCGAGCGTCTTGCCGGAAGCGGTGCCGGTTGTGATGACGACGTGCTCTCCCCGCTGCGCCGCGTCCCAGGCTGCTCGCTGGTGGGTGTAGAGCTCGTCGACTCCCTGCGCGGCAAGCGCCTCACGGATGCGCGGGTGCAACTCCTCCGGCAACTGCGCGAGTCGCGCATCACGGGCAGGCTCCGTGCCGACGTGGGCGATCTCGTCACCGTGGAGCAGGTCATCCCAAGAAGCGGCGGCGGTTGCCACTCCGCTATTGAAGCGGCAACCGCCGTCGGTGACGGAGGCTCAGACCCCCGTGACTGTGCAGTCGGCGTCGAGCAGCGTGCCCGGGCCATAGAAGAGCGGCCGGCCCTTCTCGCCGTCTTCGAAGACGACGCCGTCGAGCGAGCGGTGGGCGACGGAGACCACCGTGTGAAACGTCATGCTCTCGCCCGGCGCGAGCACGATACCCGTGTCGTAGTACACCCAGGAGACGAAGCCGCCGGGCTCGTATTCGTCGATCGCGCCGTACGAGCCGCTGACGTCGACCGGCTGACCGCCGTTGACCGCGAACGTAGTCGTCTGCGAGTTCACATACTCCTGGACGAGTCCGCGGTTCTTCGCCGCCCAGCCGAAGCGCGCCACGATGCTCGTGCCGGCAGGCCGGTACACGTGGCCTCCCTGCAGGAAGCATCCGTATGCACCCACGACTGACTGATCAGCCGCGGCGGCTGTCGAGGTTGCGAACAGTGCCGCCGCTGCCAGTCCGATTGCGACCAGAATGCGCATGGCCGCTCCTTCCCGACCCCTTGCTTGAGCTTGCAACGGGTGACGCTAGGAGCGGCTCGTTACGTCCCGATCATGCGGGCGTAACAATTTCGGTGCGAGTCGTAAGGATTCTCTGCGTCGGTAGGATCCGGACACCGGGGTGCCCGCCAGGGCTGAGATCACACCCGAGAACCTGATCCGGGTAATGCCGGCGGAGGGAGGATGTTGGAGCAGCGAGCGTTTCGAGGCGGAGGGTGGGCTTTGCCCGCCCGAAGCCGCCACGGCCCTCTTGTAGAGGCAAAGAGGAGGGGCCTCACGCGGGAACCATGGGTTCACCCGTGCTAACACCGCGTTGTCTCACAATCGCCACGTCCGATTCCGGCGGCGGCGCCGGGGTCCAGGCCGACCTGAAGGCCTTCGCCGCGCGCGGCTGCCACGGCATGTCCGCCCTCGTGGCGCTGACGGCGCAGAACACCGTTGGCGTCACGGCGATCCACGAGCTCCCTCCGGCGTTCGTCACGGCGCAGCTCGAGGCCGTCTTCGACGACGTCGGCGTCGACGCGGCGAAGACGGGCATGCTGTTCTCGCGCGAGCTGATCGAGACGGTGGCGGGTTATCTCGAGGAGCATCCCGTTCCACTCGTTGTGGATCCGGTGATGGTGGCGAGCTCGGGCGCCCGCCTGCTTGAAGAGGACGCTGTCGAGACGCTGGTGGAACGGCTGTTCCCGCTCGCCACGGTGGTCACGCCGAATCTGGCCGAGGCTGCCGCGCTCACCGAGAGCAAGCAACAGACTGTTACAAGGTCTGACGCGTCCCGAACCGCCGGCGCGACGCATGGTTCAGCCGTTTCGGCCAAGCAACAGACTGTTACTAAGTCGGAGCTGGCGGAGCGGATCCACGCTCTCGGAGCTCCGGCCGTGGTCGTCACCGGCGGGCACGGCGAGCCCGTCGACCACTTCTTCGACGGCGAGCGGCACGTCGCGATCGAGGTCCCGCGGCACGACGTCGCGGCGACCCACGGGGCGGGCTGCACACACTCCGCGACGCTCGCCGCGGAGCTGGCGAAGGGAGCGTCGCTCGAGCAGGCAGCGCGCACGGCTGCGGCGGTCGCTTCGGCGGCGGTTGCGAACGGGCGCGTCGAGCTCGGCGCCGGCGATGGGCCGGTCGACGTAATGAACCTTGAGGAGACACGTGAGCACGACCGAGTCGAAGCTCTCCACGGGCGCTGACCTGGCGGCGATCCGCGAGCGGAAGCCGCTCGTGCACCAGATCACCAACTACGTGGTCATGAACGAGACCGCGAACGCGACGCTCGCGCTGGGGGCCCTGCCGGTGATGGCGCATGCGCGAGAGGAGGTCGAGGAGATGGCGGCCCTCGCGGGCGCGCTGGTGCTGAACATCGGCACGCTCTCGCCCCCGTGGGTGGAGGCAATGCGCGCCGCCGGCCGTGCTGCGAACACCGCCGGCGTGCCGATCGTGCTCGACCCGGTCGGCGCCGGCGCGACGACGTACCGCACGGAGACGGCGAAGCGGCTGCTCGACGAGCTCGACGTGGCCGTCCTGCGCGGGAACGCCGCCGAGATCGCGACTCTCGCCGGCCGCGAGTCGGAGATCCGCGGCGTCGAGTCGCTCGGCGCGAGCGACTCCGCGCGCGAACTCGCGGGCGCCGCTGCGCAGGAGCTCGGCGTGGTCGCCGCAGTCACCGGCGCCGTCGACTACGTCTCCGACGGAAAACGGGTGCTCGGCGTGGCGAACGGCGACCCGCTACTCGCCTCGATCACGGGCTCCGGTTGCATGGCGACCGCGATCACCGGCTGCTTCCTCGCCGTGCGCGCAGACGAGCCCCTCACGGCCGCGGCCGAGGCGCTCGTTGCCTTCGGGATCGCGGGTGAGCTCGCGGCCCGAGACGCAAAGGGGCCCGGCACCTTCCACGCGGGCCTCTACGACGCGCTCTACCAGCTCGACCCGACGACGATCGACACGGTCGCGAACGTTCGGGACGCCTAGCGTGATGCTGCACGCGCTCGTCGACGACCTGGATACGGCACGTGCCGCCGCCCAAGGCGGAGCGACCGTGCTCCAGCTTCGGCTCAAGGGGTTGTCCACCGCAGGCTTGGTCGAGCAAGGACGGCCGTTCCGGGCACTTTCCTCGTCCCACGGCGTCACCTTCATCGTCAACGACGACGTAGGGGCGGCGATCGAGCTCGCCGCGAACGGAGTCCATCTCGGCCGCGAGGATGCCGGGATCGAGCGCGCAAGAGAGGCAGGTCTCTTGCTCGGCCTCTCGGCGCAGACC
>JBKOYZ010000009.1:0-3758 GCA_046725655.1 Actinomycetota bacterium
GTGCCCGCCGACCGACAGCACCGATACTCGAGGCCATGCTGGATGGAGATCAGGCACTTCGCGCGCCGCTGACGATGGACGATCGCGCCGAGGTTTCCGGCGGTTTGACGATCGTTGAGTTGCGCGCTGGTTCGCCTGCGCTGCGAAGGTGCAGGCGGTGCTGATCGACGAGTTGCGCCTCGGCCGCGTCGAGCGGCAAGGCAATCGCTGGCGGCTTGTGTCGGGTGCGTTCGCGCCCGACCTGCTCGAGGCACTCGCTCGGTTCGGCACCTAATCCGGCCGCGCACCGGCACGATTGAGCGGATGCGACCGGCGCGTTCGCCGCCGACACGTCTGCCCTTCGAGTGCCGCATCTTCACCGTCACTGCCCGCCGTGATGGTCGTCCGGCCCGAGTCGTTCAGGACGTCCGCCCCGCCCCGCGAACGAGACGGGTAGACCCCAACTAGTCTGATATAAGACTAACTGTGGATCGAAACGATCTCGGCTTCCTGCTCGCCAAGGCGACGCAGCGCTGGAACGAGCTCCTCCAGGAGCGGTTCAGCGCCGCCGGCTGGGGCGACGTGCGGCCGAGCTACGGCTCGATCCTGGTGCCCCTGTTCGAGGAGGACGGCTTGCGGATCGGCGAGCTCGCGCGCAGGGCTCGTTTGAGCAAGCAAACGATGACGACGATGGTGCGCCTGCTCGAGCGCGATGGGCTGGTGCGCCGCGAGCCCGACCCCGAGGATGGGCGCGCCTTCCGGATCGTCCTCACCGGGAAGGCACGCAGATTCGAGCCCGTGGCTGAGCGCACGCTCGACGAGTTGGGTGCCCTCGCGCATGAGCGCCTCGGCGAACAGGGACTCCAGACGGTCAAACACGGACTGGAGGAGTGGATCGAGACATGAGACACCACACCGTCACCGCGACCTTCCCCGCGCGACGTGAGGAGGTCTTCACGTACCTCGCCGACATCGCCAACCTGCCCGAGTGGGCGACCCAGTTCGCCCGCGAGCTGAAGCTCGTCGACGGTCGTCACAAGGTCGTCAACGGTCTCGGCGAGTTCTTCGTCGAGATCCACGCCGACGCCCAGTCGGGTGTGATCGACATACTCGCCGGCCCCTACGAGGACGCGCTGCAGCTCTTTCCGACGCGGGTCGTGCCGCTGGACGGAGGCGGTAGCGCTTTCACGTTCACCATGTTCCAGGCGCCGGGACAACCCGACGAGCAATTCGAGGGCCAGTACCAGTCGCTCCTGCGCGAGTTCGAAAACCTCGAGTCACTGTTCGGCTGGCGGAGCACTCGGCCGATGCACGACGGCCCTACCGGCGTTGTGGCACCGGAGCTGCTGAGAACGAGGGCCGACCTCAGCGCTCCGGTGCCGCGAATTGGCTACTACGGGGCCATGACGAACAGGTTGTCGCCCGTGACGTGTTTGTTGAAGTTGATCCCGCGGGCGTTCGCCTTCACGCCCTCGCTCGTCCCCGGCGGCGCCTGGCCACCCGGATCGTGGATCTGGCAGTTGACCTCGTAGAGCCCGTCCGTCTGCTCACCGGTCGACGACGACGTCGCGTGGAACGCGAAGATCACCCGACCGCCGCATAGATCCGGCGGCAGCGAGACCGGCCCATCCGGCGTCGTTACCTCGCCGCAGCCGTAGAACTGGAACGCGACGAGCCGCGTGAGCGTGAACGTTCCGCTGTCCAGCACCGTCGTGCCCGCCATGACGGAATACGTGCCGCTGCCGCTCGCTGTCTTATTCGCGACGTTGAACGAGCCCTCCAGCTCACTCTCCAGGGTCAAGCCGTTAGCGGCCGCAGTAGTGGTCGGCTCGACGAACACCTCGAACGCCGACTTCGATGTCTGCGATCCGGCGCTGCTGGCGGTGACCGCAGCAACGGCGAGCAGGAACGCGAGCGCTGCCGCAAAGCGTCTCATCTTCCCTCCTCTCCCCGTGACAGATGAAACCCAGCCTATTGCTTTGCCACGATGGCTACAAGCTACGGCGCGGGACCGCCGAGGTCCGCTGCAATCGGTAGAGCGGTCGGCGGCTCCTGACCCAGCCCGTGCGGGATCAGCGCGGGATGGCTCAGCGGCGAGTCGGACAAGGTGCGCATTCCGCCTTGTTTTCCCGACGCGAAGGAGTCAGCGCTCAAGTAGCTCGCAGGGGGGTGGCACCCCTCTCCCCTTGCGGCGCTCCTCTTTTTCATCACGCGCGCGCGCGTACGCGCCACCCGAGCGCCCCCGGGTCGCGCAGGAGCGCCCGAGTCGAACCGCCCGCGCCGGGAGCGGCAAGGCGGTCCCGGCCACGTAGCCGCGGTTGTTGATACCCATTGGCTGTACGTAAAACCCCGGCGGCCAAGTCGGTGTGCCGAGGTCGATGATCGAGTACAGGTTCACTGTTGCACCTCCTGCCTGCACCTCGACATCGGTCGCACCTGTCGGCGCGTGTTCCGCCGCTTATTCATCGAGGATACGCGCTTACCTGCAGCCTGCAAGCCGGATCCGTCGGCAACCGAGGAGTACGGCGTCGAGGGCGGCGGCTCATCCATCGATTCGCCGGGCAGGACGCGCCGGCGCTCCGTTCTAGCGCCGGTGAAGAAGCACCGCGATGAGAAGACCGGCGAGAAAGAGCTGGGCCGACGCGGATACGCCGCCGCTCCGGTGCCAGCCGCGCAGGCGGTGGCTGGGAAAGAGCTTGCGACCGCCTGGGCGCGGGAAGCGAAGGACGTGTTCGAGATCCGGAAGCGAAGCTGCGAGGGCGCCCGTCACGGCGGGATCGAGTGGTCCGCGCGCCGCGCCGAGAAGCAGGACGCAGGCGATGCCCGAACCGATCTCAAAAGCGCGGTCCGGGATGTCCTCGTGCGGCATCCGATCACCCGCGAGGTGAAGGAGCAGCCCGAGCGGGAGCGATCCGAGCCTCGAATCGACGAGCGCGCCGCCGGCCGCGCCCGTCGCGACGTGGAGGGAGACGATCAGGCCGCGACCTTACCGTGCGGCGCCCTGTCTGTTTTCGTCGCGGAGCGTGCGATGATCGCGAACAACAGAGGAGGTAGATCTTGGAGCCGCTAGTTCTGACGTTGCGGTTTACAGGTCGTGCGACCCCACCCGCAGGTGAGCCGCCCGAGCTTGACGTGCGGAGTGAGACGGAAAGCGTGCTGGTCGAGGGCGGAGAGGGTGTTGGCATCGACGCGGTTGCCTACGAGACCCACGTCACGTTTACGAGCGAGACGACTTTCACCGAGTCGGGCCGGGTCGCCGTGGGCCGCAACGGTGACGCGCTTCAGATCTCGACGGTGGGCGAGGGATATATCGGGCAGTCGGCCGATCCCTCGATCATGCATGGCGCCGTGGTCTGGCGGATTGACGCGGGCGAGGGAACGCTCGAGGGCGCGAGCGGTCTCGTCACCTCGAACTTCCAGCTCCGGCCGGAAACGGGCGACGTCACCGAATACCAGGTCGCGGTCATTTTCCGCTGAAAAGCGTCCAAGCTATGACCCTCAAAGCAATGGGGAAGGCAGTCATTGCAGTAACGGAGTCGAGCCGACCGAGCGTGGGGCTGCCACGCCGCACCGGGTTTGGAGGTCTGAGGACGAAGCCAGCTCCGCTCAGCTAAGCCGTTCTCGGCTCGCTCACGCCTGCCGGCGCGCTCGCTGCAGGGGCTCCTGACGACGTGGGATGAGTGATACTCGCCACGTGGCCGATGAGACGCCCCAACAGGGTGACGAGAAGAGCACGGTTACTCCCGCGCCGGACGAGGGCGACGGCTTCGCCGAGCTTC
>JBKOYZ010000042.1:0-12753 GCA_046725655.1 Actinomycetota bacterium
GCACCGTCCGGATCTCCGACCACGGCCGCGTCGTCGGCGCCGTTGCCGTGGCCGTCCCTATGGACGACGACGTCCTGTCGGGGCTCCAGGTCGGGCTGGGGCCGGCCGAGAACCAGCGCGTCGTCGGCTTCGAGGGACGCAGCGCGACGGCCGGCCCTCACCGGGGCGAACGCGTGACCGGCGAGTTCCCCGCCCTCGGCGACCTACGGCTCGGGGGTGACGAGTACCGGGCGGCGACCGCCAAGCCTGTCCGCGACAGTCCGCTGCGGCTCGCCGTCATCGAGCCGCGCAGCGCCGTCTCCGCGAGCGAGGATCGGGCGAGGCGACGGGTGGTCCTCGCCGGCCTCGCCATTCTGGGGGGCGTCGCGCTCGCCGCCCTGGCGCTCGCTCCTGCCCTTGCCCGGACGCGGTCCGCGCAGGCGCAGCGCGCGCAGGCCGCCCAGGTCCTCTCCCACGTCGGCGACGGCGTCTTCCTCGTCGACCAGGGCGGGACGATCAGCCTCTGGAACCCCGGCGCCGAGAACATGACTGGGGTCAACGCCGACCGCGTCCTCGGCAGGCGGCCGGAGGACATCTTCCGCCACTGGAGCGAAAATGCGCCGCGGCCTACGCCGAGCGCCGAGCGGCCGGTGGCCAAGACCGGTCGCTACGAGCTCGACGGAAACGAGCTTTGGCTCTCGGTCTCCGCCGTCGAGTCGCCGGTCGGCACGGTCTACGCCTTCCGCGACCTGACCGAGGAATACCGCCTCGAGGAAACGCGCTCGGATTTCGTCGCCACCGTCTCCCACGAGCTGCGGACGCCGCTCGCCTCGATCCACGGCGCCGCGAACACGCTTCGCTCACGCGATGAGCAGCTCCAGCCGAGCACTCGACGGCAGTTGCTCGAGGTCGTCTTCGAGCAGTCGGAGCGGCTCGCCCATCTGGTCGACCAGATCCTGCTTGCGAACCAGCTCAGCTCTGGCAGCGCCCACGTCGAGCGCCGCAGCTTCGACGCGGCCCCGGTGGCGCGGGACGTCGTCGCCGCGCTACGCCACACCACGCCGCCGGGGATCGACCTCGCGTTGAACACTCCTTCCGACCTCCCCCCCGCGCTGGGGGATCCCGAGCGGGTCCGTCAGATCCTCGTCAACCTCGTCGACAACGCCTGCAAGTACTCGCCGCGCGGGGGTCGAATCGACGTCACGCTGGCGCCGGCGAACGGGAATGTCCGCTTCAGCGTCCGGGACGAGGGACTCGGGATTCCCGGCGCCGAGCAGCGCCGGATCTTCGAGAAGTTCTACCGCCTCGACGCCGGCATGACCCGCGGCGTCGGCGGCAGCGGGCTCGGCCTCTTCATCTGCCGCGAGCTGGTCGCGCTGATGGACGGGCGGCTCTGGGTCACGTCGCGACCCGGCGTCGGCTCGACCTTCTGGTTCGAGCTGCCCGGCGGCGAATCTGAGTCAGCTGCTCTGGGTGCTACGGGCGCGTAGCCGCGCCCAGAACTCGTCGTAGCGCTCCCGCTCCTCCGCCGCCGGCCGCCGCCGACGGTGACGAACGGCGTTGAACGCGAGGAAGCCGAGCGGGACGAGCAGGATGAGGGCACCGAGCGCGGCCGGGACGGCGATCCAGGCGGCGCCGAGCGTGCTCTCGCCGGCGGCGGGAGTGACGGGAGCCGGGCCGAAGTCGCGCGGTCCGATCACGCGGGATTCCTTCGTGACGTAGATCGCCGCCGGGTAGAACGAGTCGACGAGCCAGCGGCCGTGCACTCGTCGCATGGACGCCGAGAAGCTGATCGGGTCCTCCTTCGACCCTCGCCGCGGCTGCAGCACGAGCTCGAAGGCGACCTCGTTCTTCAAGGCGTAGTCGAGCGTCCAGCCGTGCCAGCTCGTGCCCCGGGCCGGAAACGGGTAGACGGGGATGTCGCCCGTCGTCCACTGGCGCCGCGTCTCGCCGCCGCGGAGCTGCGGCGTCACCAGGTCGTACGAGGCGGCCACGTTCTCGCGGCGAACCGCCGTCTTCACGAACGCGTCGAGCGTGCGGTTGATCGCAGCCCGGTCGGCCGGCGCTACGCCGGCTGCGGCCGGGACGGCGAGGATCAGCGCCGCAATGATTCCGACGGCTGCGAAGACTGCGGAGACGAACGCACGCATCTCGCTAAAACACTAGCAAAGCAGTTTTGCCGGTGTTGAAGGGACCGCTTAGGCCGAGCGAACGAAGACCGGCGTCCCGACTTGGACGTGGTCGAAGAGCCACTCCGCGTCCGGAACGTACATGCGGATGCAGCCGTGGGAGGCCGAGTAGCCGACCGAAGCGGCGTCGGGCGTGCCGTGGATGCCGACGCCCGGCGTGGATAGGCCCATCCAGCGCGTCCCGAGCGGGTTGCCCGGGCCCGGCGGGATCGGCTTCAGGCCTTTCGCCCAGTCGGAGGAGGGCGGCCGCCACCAGGGATTGCGCTGCATGTCGACGACCGCGAAGTCGCCCGTCGGCGTCGGGTACTGCGCCCGGCCGGTCGCCACCTTGAACGTGTGCACGAGATTCGTTCGGTCGTAGAGCAGGAGCTGGTTCGAGCCGCGGCGGATGACGACGATCGGCCCGAAGCTCGCGGCAGTGACGCTCGGCTGGACGGTTTCCCACCCCACGTCCACCCGGCGGCGGAGGCCCGTCCGGAGCGCGCTCTCGATCCGGCGCGCGGTCGCCTCGACGCGAACCGCCAGGCCGGGCTTACCGTCGGCGATCGCGGGCGTCAGCCCGGACAGATAGGCGTAGGCGTCCCGCGGCTCATACGAGAAGCGCCCGTCGAGGGCTTTCACGTACGACCGGACCTCGGCCCCATCGACCAGCACGTGCGCGTCCACGCGCCTGCCCGGAGCGGCGCCGAGCGCATCCGTCACGCCGGCGTCCGCGTCGACGGACGCGCCCAGGGAGCGAGCCGAGACGCGCCAATGGTGCGTCCCGAAGCCGAAGCTCACCGACCGGTTGTACGCCCAGCGGAGCCGCGCCCGCGCCTGCTCCGACGTCAGTCCACCGACGTAGACGTCGCCGACGGAGACGCCGTGGGCGACGATCGCGGGCGGGCGCCCGGCGGAGGGCGCGGCGGCGCCGATCCCGGCCAGCGCCAGGACGAAGAGGAACGCGAACCTGCGCACGCGGGGATCTTAGAGCCCGTTTCATAATGGGGCCTCGGCGTCGGGGTGTGCTGGGCGGCTCCTGGCAAGGACGCAGGGAGCGTTCGTATCGACTGAGATACGGATGCGACTGAGGACGCCGCCAGGGGCCGTCGAGCGCGCCCCGACGGCACAGAGCTTCATTGTGAAGCGGGCTCTTATGGTCCGGGGCAGGGCAAATGTAGGCTCAGCGCCGTGACGAAGCCGCTGTGGGCGCCCTGGCGCCTCGAGTACATCCAGCAGGCCGATGAGCAGCCGGGATGCGTCTTCTGCAACGCGGCCCAAGGCACGGACGAGGACGGTCTGGTCGTCCACCGCGGGGAACGCGCGTTCGTGCTCCTAAACAAGTTCCCCTACTCGTCGGGCCATCTGATGGTCGCGCCGTACCGTCATGTCGGCGAGTTCGCCGAGCTCGAGAACGACGAGGCGCTCGAGATCCACCGGCTCGCCGAGGGCGGGCTCGGCGCCCTCGCCGCGGTCTACGAACCGCAGGGCTACAACCTCGGCTGGAACCTCGGCCGGATCGCGGGCGCCGGGGTCGTCGACCACGTCCATCTGCACGTCGTGCCACGCTGGGCCGGCGACACGAACTTCATGCCGGTGCTCGCCGACGTGAAGGTCCTGCCCGAGCACCTCGTCGAGACGCGACGCCGGCTCGCCGACGCCTGGCCGAGCGGTTGACACCGCGCTAGGCCCGGTGCCATCGTCGCCGCAGCCGTGGCGACGATGGAGCCGAAGCTGGGCCTCGCCCTCTCCGGCGGCGGGCACCGCGCCGCCTTCTTCCACATCGGGGTGCTGGCGAAGCTGGCCGAGCTCGGCCTCCTGCGCCGGGTCGAGGTGATCTCCACGGTCTCCGGCGGCTCGATCATCGGGGCGCTCTACTACCTCCACGTCAAGAACCTGCTTGAGGACAAGGCCGACGGCGAGATCACCGACGCCGACTACGTCGAGCTCGTGCGGGCCGTCGAGCGTGAGTACCGGGAGGCCGCAGCGACGAACGTCCGCGGCTCCGGGTGGGCGAACCCGATCACCAACTTCAAGATGGCGATCCCCACGTACACCCGCACAGACCGCGTCGGCGAGCTGTACGAGGAACGCTTCTACGCGAAGGCCTGGCGCGGCCGCTCCCGTCGCGAGGGTCGAATCGCGATGCGCGACCTGCTGATCGAGCCCACTGGCCATCCAGGCGCCTTCGACCTGGATGCGGCGAACGCGACTCGACGGGCCCGCGTGCCGATCCTCCTCCTGGAGGCGACGACCCTCAACACCGGCCACAACTGGCGCTTCGAGGCCATGTACATGGGTGAGCCGCCGCGCCAACGGACTGCCGACGAGGCGGTTCGCGCGGACATCGACAAGAACGTGATCCTCGAGCGGACGCGGTGGGACGATCTCCCGGAGGACTGCCGCGACTTCCCGTTGGGCGCGGCCGTGGCCGCGTCGGCGTGCTTCCCAGGCGGGTTCCCGCCGATCCAGGTCCCGGGCGTCGTCAAGGACTACCTGGTGAAGCTCGTCGACGGCGGGGTCCACGACAACCAGGGCATCGAGGGCCTGCGCGACCGGGGCTGCACGCACATGATCATCAGCGACGGGTCGGGGCAGATGCCGGACCGGGTCCGGCCGTCGACCCGGCTGCCTGCGGTGCTAGGCCGCGTGGTCTCGATCTACGGCGACGCCGAGCGGGAGCAGCGGCTGCTCGGCGCGCTTCAGAGCCCCGACACGGTCGCGTTCATGCACCTTCAGACGGGCCTGCCCGCCGCCACTCGCTCACCGGCGGGCGAGGTCACACGGGAAGAGCCCAAGATCGAGACGACGGACTTCGGCGTCAACCTGAACGTCCAGCGCGCCCTGGCGAACATCCGGACGGACCTGGACGCCTTCTGCGACGTCGAAGCCTGGTCGCTGATGGCCGACGGCTACCAGCTCACGGACCGGATTGTCCCGTCACGTGCCGGCGTGGCCGGTCTCGGGACGCCCGGCCCGGAGGTCGAATGGCCGTTCGCCAAGGTCGGGGAGCGGCTCGCCAGCCCCGACGACGCCTACCTGAAGGTGCTCCGCGTCGCGAAGGAGCGGTTCCTGAAGCCGGCCCGAATGGTCGCTCACGCCTACGCGGCAACGAACGTCCTGATCGCCCTGATCCTCGCCGGCGCCTGCGCCGGCCTCTGGCTCGCGCTGACGCCGCACGGCACGATCCTCTTCATCGCCGGCCTCGCGACCGTCGTCGGCCTCGGCGTCTACTTCCTGTCCGACAAGGCGTACGTGAAGCCGGTCGCGGTGGCCGTCTTCGACGTGATCGTGCCGGCGCTGCTCGCGATCCCGCTGCTCGGCGCGGCAGGGCTGCAACTCCTGGTCGGCCGCCTCTGGCGGCGTGCCGGGAGCGTCGACCGCCTGCCCTAGGCGCTGGATCAAAGGGTGAGTCTGCTTCTAGGCGTGCTCGGTCGGACGCACCTCCTTTCGTTCGCCAATCGCTACTGGCCCGTTGTGTCATCCGGGGCAAGGAAGACGTTGGGCGCCACGGTCGCGCCCGTGTTTCGCTTGATCAGGTCTGCAAGCGTGTGCCGGTATGTGATCCCGTAGAAGCGCTCGATCACCGTCAGGATCGGGTCGTTCTCGTAGTAGAAGCGGTCGCCGTCGCGCAGTGCCTCGAACTGCCGCTTCCAGATCGCGAGCTGGAGCGGCCCCAGCTCCGTTCCGGGAACGTGCGGTTCAGAGACCATCCCGACGAACGCGTCGACCTTGTCGACGGTGCCGTAAATCGCCTTCAGGCGTGCCGCGAGCGTGGTGCGCCGAAGGCCGACAACGGCGTCCTCGTCCGCCTCCTCGGTGCCGGGCTCGATGACGTTGCCTTCTCCGTCCTCGAGCCGGACGAAGTCGAGAATGTCCGGATCGTTGATCGGGTCCCTCGCCCTGATCTTGCGATCGGACGGAAAGGCGTCGGTCGACTCGCCTGTGATCTCGGCGAAGGAGCCCGCCGGTGCGAGGCCGTACGCTTTCCGCAGGTCGTTGTAGGACGGCATGCCGTGATCGCGACCGCGCTGGATGTCATCGGCACCGAGATCGGAGACGCCCGCGAAGCAGCTCGGGCTGACGACGGGCGCGCCGCAGGCGGCGGGATCTGTGGCTCCGGGCTTCGGTACCTGGAAGAGCACGCTGCGTAGCGAGTTGTCGATCTGCTCGTCGTTCTTGTACTGGCGCTCCGCGAGGCTCTCCAGAATCGGACCCTCCCCGACCTGCTCGAGCAGGTCCGGATTGCCGAACGCAGCCACGAGCGGGATCACGAGGGTGACCGTTCCGTCTTCGTCCCGCTCGACCGCAATTCCCTCGGCGGGGAACACACGGTCGAGCTGGTCGGCCGTGTAGGTCCCGGCCGGGACTGTCGGCTCGAACTCGCCGTGGATCATGCTGTGCGCTCGGAAGCCGACGGTGGCGAACTCGTTTTCGAGGCTCGGGTTCACGTTCGGGTCGTAGCCGCGGTAACGGTCGAGCCGAACGCCCATCGTCGGCAGGAACTCGTTGTAGGTGATGTATTCGATCTCCGCACCGACGACTCGCCGAGCGAGCTGAAACTTGTCCTGATCCGAGAGACGGGATCGCGACAGCGCCTCGACGATGCGGTTGTGCTCGCGGGCAAACAGCGTATGGGTCGCGGTCAGTGCGACGTTCTCGTTCGCGCGGACATCACCGGCTACGACTGCCTTCTCGGGTGTCGCGGCGAGCGCCCCCATCAGGTCGACCGGCGGGGCGGTCACCGTCGGGCGCGCGTCGGCGCGCGGCAGATAGTTGTCCCGCGACATCAGCAAGAAGGGCTTGTTGTTGGCCGGGTCACCGTCGCCCGCCGCGCCGGCGCGAAGCCAGTCCAGCCGCGAGTTGCTCACCCCGTAGACGTTCGAGGCGTCGATGAAGCTGTCTATCGTGTTGATCTGCTGCCGCGGTGTCGTGACGCCGGTGCCCGGCGCCGCCGGCGTCCTCGAGAACGACAGGACACCGAAGTCGTTGTTGAAGCTCTCGAGCGGATCGTCGCGGTTGAACGCCATCGCTGCGCTTTCGCCCGGCGTCTCGTCCCTCAGGCCGAAGTCGTGGTCGATGAACTGACCCCACACCCAGCCCCACTGCGAGATCTCGTTTTCCGAGAAGAGGTTCTGTCCCGTGTCGTCGAAGACCCGGTTGCTGATGTAGCGGGGTGGCGGGCCGGCGGCCATCGTGCCGATCCCGTCGGCGTAGTTCTCCGGACCGACCCTCGAGTACGGCGTTCCTGCTTTGCCCCAATCGGGGTGACGCAGGTTGTTCCCGCTTCCGTCCAACGTCCGAACCAGAACCGGAACACTCGAGGCCGATCCTGCTGCCAATGTGCCGAGCAGGACGACGGCGATCAGCGACATCGCGAGCTTCTGCATCCCAACCTCCCTGGGCGGCGAAGGGTGCGCCGCAGCCATCGCGTGTCAGAAGCGGGCTCTAGGGACAGCCCTCCTCACGCCGCCGTGGGCGGCATGGGGAATGCCAAAGCAGCGATTGAGGTGCGCCACACATCACACTCAACCTTTCGTTCGACCCTGGCCGCGGGCGAAGCTACTCCTGTGCTCCGCGAGAGTCAAGCGTTCCGCCAAGAGGCTACCCTCCGGGTCCCGCAAAGAGCAGGAGGATCGTGAAATCGATTGGGCTTCTCGAAGAGCCGATTAGCCCCGAGCTCGTCCTCGTCGATCCAGAGCTCGCCGTCCGCGCACGAGAAGCGTCGCCGAGTCCTCCTTGGCTGCTGCCGGTTCTGGCCGAGTTGCGACAGCGCAAGGAGGCTGCGGCGGCAGTCGCGGTCGAGGAACGCTCTGCGGCGGACGCCCTCCGGCGCGACCCCGAGCCATCGATCTGGAAGCACCTCCGAGCCACCGCGGTCTTCGGCTGCGCCTTGGTCGGGCTGGTCGCCCTCGTGGCGTTGGTGCTCGACCTCGTGCCGACCTCGAAGGGACCCACTCTTGCGACGGGTCGCGCTGAACAGCCGGCTACGCCCACGCCGACGCGATCCTCGCCAGCGGGTCGCGCCGGACACGGTGGGAAGCGCCCGAAGCCGCGAGGCGGCGTAAAGCCGACGGCTGTCCCGAAGACGAACTCGACACCGGCGAGGAGCCACACGCGGTCCGCGGTGACTACTCCTGCGCCGAAAAGGGCGCAGAAGCCGAAAGACAGGGCGGCCGCGAAAAAGGTGTCGAAACCGAAGGCGCGCGCGGTCGCCAAAGTGCAGCGCGTGTTCAGCTGGCATCGCGCCGCAGCCGCCGTCTACTACCAGTTCTACCTTCGGCGTGGCGCTGCGACGATCTACCAGACACGCACGGTGAAACTCACTGCCGCGCTGCCCGCCGGTCTCAAGCTCAGGCCGGGCACCTACCAGGCGCTCGTGCGGCCGGCGATCCCCGGCGATGCCGGCATCGTCCTCGGCGCTGCCATCCTCGAAAAGACGATCAGGGTCTAGGTCGGCGTCGTCGCAGGACAAGCGGACGACGGGGATCGAACCCGCGACCCTCAGCTTGGGAAGCTGATGCTCTACCGACTGAGCTACGTCCGCGAGGCGCCTAGATTAGCCGAACCGGGGCCGAGTCACCGCTGCCGGACGCTGGCTTGGCAAGCGTTTTGGCAAGTTCAACCGACGAGCTGGCGGATGCGCTAACGCGAGAGGCCAGCGGCACGACGGATCCCCTTCGCATCGCAAGCCGCTCCGTCGTAATCTCACGGGTTTTCTCACCGGGCACTCCTGAGGCCGCGGGGTGGGGTGGGCCGTGATCCTGGGCGAAAAGGAGTCGCCATGTACCACGGCCGAGTCGTTCGCCGGTTGTGAGCGCGGGCTGCGGGCAGCCCTCAAGGAGCACCTGTGAGCAGTGAACTCAGTCAGGGGATAGCCCAGATCGAACACATCGCGCTGGCGACGAAGCATCTCGAGGCCCTGTGTGACTTCTACCGCCAGCTCGGAGGGGTGGTCTTGCCGCTTTGTCCGGAGCCCGGCGACGGTGTTCGTGGCTGCGTCCTCGATTTCTGTAGCGTCCGGTTGGAACTGTTCGAGCGGCCGCGCAGCCGCCACCCTGCGGCCGGAGATGGGCAGTCGCCGCGGCTTCTGCACCTCGGCTTCGCGCTCGGATCCGCCGACGCCGTCGACGAGCTCAGTCGGGTACTCGCCGCGGCCGGTCACCGGGTGCTGGAGCCGCCACACCGCGCCAGCGAGCTCGGCCGCTACGAGAGCGTCGTCCTCGACCCCGACGGCAACCCGCTCAAGCTCATCGTCTGAGCGGCGCAGCGACGCCGGAGCGCGGCCGGCACCGCTCTAGAATTGTCTCGTGAGTGTGCAGCTGGCTCCGCTCGTCGAGCGCGAGCTCGAGCTCGAAACGGTCGAGCGGTTGCTCGCCGGCGCCCGTGCCGGTTCAGGCGGTGGATTGGTCTTCGAAGGGCCGGCAGGGATCGGCAAATCGAGCCTACTCGCTGCCACTCGGACGGCGGCAGGGTCAGAACTGCGCGTTCTGTCGGCACGCGGTGGCGAGCTGGAACGTGATTTGCCTTTCGGGATCGTCCGGCAGCTGCTGGAACCGGTGGTGGTCGCGTACGACGTCGAGGAGCGTGAAGCTCTCCTCGCCGGGGCGGCGGCGCTGGCGAACCCGGTCCTCTTCGCCGCCGATCCGGAATCCGGTGCAGAGCCGTCGTTTTCCTCTTTGCACGGTCTGTACTGGCTCACGAGCAACCTGGCCGACACGCAACCGCTGCTCGTGACGGTGGACGACGCGCATTCGGCGGATGTCGCCTCGTTGCGCTGGCTCATCTACCTCGCGCGCCGGCTGACGGGCATGCCGCTGGCGCTCGTGCTGGCGACAAGGACGGGCGAGCCCGGCCCAGTGCAGGAGCTGCTCGATGAGCTGCTCGTCATTCCTGAGGTCGCAGTGCTTCAGCCGGCCGGGTTCAGCGAGGAGGCGACTGCGATGCTTGCAGCGCAGGCGCTCGCCTCGGAGCCCGATCCGAGCTTTGTCGCTGCTTGCCGTCAGGCGACCGGCGGCAACCCGTTCCTGCTCTTCGAGCTCTTCGCCGAGCTCAAACGGCGAGGAGTCACGCCGATTCACGCGAACGCGGGCCTAACGGGTCAACTGAGCTCGCAGGGCGTGGGCCGAGCAGTGCGCGCTCGTCTGAGGCGCCTGCCCGAGGAATGCGCCTCGCTTGCTCGCGCCGTCGCCGTGCTCGGCGACCCGGTGGAGCCGACCCTCGCAGCCCGGCTGGCCGGGCTCGACAACGAGGAGGCGTCCGCGGCCGCCGAGGCCCTGGCCGACGCGGTGATCTTCGGGCACGGCCGGCGGCTTGCGTTCGTCCACCCGCTCGTGCGCTCGAGTATCTACTTCGAGTTGAGCGCCCAGGAGCGTGCTCGACACCACGAGCGCGCCGCCCGGCTGCTTACGAGTGCAGAGGAGACAACGGATCGGATCGCAGCTCACCTGTTGGCGACCCATCCCCGCGGAGACGCGGAGACGGTGCAGATCCTGCGAGAGGCGGCTCATGGCGCACGGAATCGCGGCGCCCCCGACGCCGCCGTCACGTACCTGCAGAGAGCGCTCGCCGAGCCGCCGTCCGTGGAGCTAGAACCGGTGCTCGTCCACGAGTTGGGCACGGCCGCGCTCAGTGCCGGCGAGCTCGCGCTGGCGATCGAAAACCTCCGGCAGGCAACGCAGAACCTTGCCGACGGGCGGCTGCGCGCGGAAGCGGCGAGCGCTTTGGGGGCGGCGCTGTTCCTCGCGGACCGGCCGGAGGAGGCGATGATCGACCTCACCGCCCTCATCAGCGCATTACCAGAGAGCGAGCGCGAACAGGGATTGCGGTTGCAGGCGACGCGTTGGGCGGCCGTAAGGGGCGGCAGCGTCGCGGTCTGGCGTCGTCTCCAGGAAACAGGGGAGCGGTTCGTCGTCACCTCCGGCACACCGCGAACGATCGGGGAGCGCCTGCACGTCGCTGTCGCGGCGTACGAGGTCGCGCGAATGGGCACCGCCGACGAGGCACGCGAGCTGGCTCTGCAGGCGCTCGCGGACGGGCGGCTGCTAGATGATCCGGGACCGGAGTCGGGCGCGTTTTGGATCGCGCCGTCCGTGCTCTTTTTCGCCTACGCCGACGACGATGTCGCACGCGTCAGCACCGACGTGATCGAGTGGGCGAAGCAGCACGGGTCGCTGCCGGCGTTCTCGATGGCCGCTCAGCTCCGCGCGTACGCAAATGTGCGTCGCGGCCTATTGGCAGAGGCTGAGGCGGATGCGGCGAGCACGCTCGAGCAACCCGCTCCCCAGACCCTTTACGCCCACCTGGCGCTCGTCACCGTCCTGCTCGCGCGAGGCGAGGCGAATGAAGCCGGTGACGTCTTTGCGCAGGTTCGGCCTGAGCCCGCCGCGACCGGCCAGATGCGCTACCTGCAGACGCGCGCGCGCATCCGAGCAGCCTGCCACCGCCCAGAGGATGCGCTCGAAGATCTCTTCGCGTGCGGGCGGCTCGAGCGGGAGTGGGAAATCCGCACGCCCGCGTTTGCCACCTGGCGCACGGACGCGGCGCCGCTCCTGGCATCACTCGGCCGCCTCGACGAGGCTCGTGCGCTCGCGCGCGAGGAGCTCGAGCGTTGCCGCGCCTTCGGCGCGCAAGCTCCGCTCGGCGCGTCCCTGCGAACGCTTGGCCTTGTCGAGCAAGGTGACGCGGGAATCGAGCTGGTCGAGGAAGCGGTCGCGCATCTGGAGCGTTCGCCGGCTCGGCTCGAGCACGCGCTCGCGCTCGTTGAGCTGGGCGCCGCGACCCGCCGCGCCGGTCGCCGCGCCCAGGCGCGCGAGCCACTCCGCAAGGCGCTCGAACTGGCGCGTCTCTGCGGCGCGGACGCGGTCGCCGCGCGCGCCCACGATGAGCTCGTCACCGCCGGTGCCCGCCCTCGCCGAGACCCCACCGAGAGCCGCAGCAACCTTACCGCCTCGGAACTGCGCGTCGCGCGTCTGGCCGCCGAAGGAATGACGAACCGCGAGATTGCGCAGGCGCTGTTCGTTACCGAGAACACGATCGAGACTCACCTCCGCAGCGTCTTCCGGAAGCTCGAGATCCATTCGCGCTCGCAGCTCGCTCGCGCCCTGTAGCACCTCCGCCACCCGCTCTTCACGGAATACCTCACCGTCACTCCGTGAGGCGGCCGCCCGCCGCCGTCTCGATCCTGGTGGCGACATCTATTCGACCTCTCGAGGAGGCACAGCAATGAGAACAATCTCCGCCATCCGCGCTTGGCTGCTAGGCGCGTTCATCGCAGGGGCGCTCGCAGCGACGGCTCCGACGTCGGCCGCCCCGGCGCAGTCCATCACCGGAATGGTCGGCCCTGGGTTCACGATCGTGCTGACGAAGACCGGCCACACGGTCACGAAGCTGAAGGCCCGCACGCCGTACCGGTTCGTTATCCGGGACCGCGCGACGATCCACGACTTCCACCTCCGTGGCCCCGGGATCGACCGCGTCCTCACGAGCGTCGCCTTCCAGGGTACGAAGAGCTACACCCTCACGCTGAAGAAGGGCACCTACCGCTTCTTCTGCGATCCGCACGCCGGGTTCATGCACGGGAGCTTCCGCGTCGCATGAGCTGCGG
>JBKOYZ010000172.1:0-15270 GCA_046725655.1 Actinomycetota bacterium
GTCAGGAACCGCCGCACCCCGGCGACGAGCACCGCGCGCTCCACTGAAGCTCGCTAGGAGGCGACCGCCGGCTGCTCGGCCCTGCGCATCTCTTCGGCGCTCATGGGCCAGCGCTCCAGCGGGTAATGACAGGCGGCGACGTGACCGTCCCCGAACGGGTAGAGCGGCGGCGTCTCGACGTCGCAATGACCCTCGCGGAAGCGCGGGCAGCGGGGATGGAACCAGCAGGCACTCGGCGGGTTGATCGGATTCGGCACGTCGCCCTCGAGCACGACCGGCTGCCGCCGACGGCCTGCCTCCGGATCGGGGATCGGGACGGCGGACAGCAGCGCGCCGGTGTACGGATGCTTGGGCTCGGCGTAGAGCTGCTGTCGCGTCGCGATCTCGACCGCGTGGCCGAGGTACATGACCATGACGCGGTCGGAGATGTGGCGGACGACGTTGAGGTCGTGCGCGATGAAGACGTACGTGAGGCCGAAGTCGCGCTGGAGGTCCTTGAGCAGGTTGAGGATCTGTGCCTGGACGGAGACATCGAGCGCGGAGACCGGCTCGTCGCAGACGATCAGCTTCGGGTTGACGGCGAGCGCGCGGGCGACGCCGATGCGCTGGCGCTGACCGCCGGAGAATTCGTGCGGGAAGCGGTTGTAGTGCTCCGGGTTGAGGCCGACCACCTCGAGCAGCTCCTGGACGCGCCGCTTCGTCTCCGCCTCGGTCCCGAGCTTGTGCACCTCGAGCGCCTCGGCGACGATGAAGCCGACCCGCTTGCGCGGGTTCAGCGACGCGTACGGGTCCTGGAAGATCATCATCATCTCGCGGCGCAGGGGTCGCATGTCCGCGCGCGAGAGATGGGTGATGTCGCGGCCCTCGAAGACGACCCGACCCCCGGTCGGATCGAGCAGCCGCATGATGCAACGAGCCATGGTCGACTTGCCGCAGCCGGACTCGCCCACGACGCCGAGCGTCTCGCCCTCGCGGACCGTGAAGCTGACCCCGTCGACCGCCTTCACGGCGGCGATCTGCTTCTGGAAGATGATCCCGCGCGTGACCGGGAAGTGCTTCTTCAGATCCTCGACGACGAGGAGCTCGTCGCCGCGCAGGCCGTCCGCGGCCGCAGGTGCGGTCTCGGTCTGAGCCACTACGACGCCTCCGCCAGCGTCCCCTCCAGCAGCTTCTGCGCCTCGCGGTCCTTCGTCTCCTCGTCGAGGTGGCAGGCCTGAAGGTGGTCGGGATCGTCGCTGATCGGCCGGAGCGGCGGATTCTGCTCCTTGCAGATGTCCATCACGTAGGGGCAGCGCGGATGGAAGCGGCAGCCGCGTGGCGGATTCAGGAGTGACGGCGGCTGCCCCTTGATCTGGACCAGTCGCTCGAGGTCGGTGTCGAGCCGCGGCAGCGAGCCGAGCAGGCCCCACGTGTACGGCATGTGCGGCCGCTTGAAGATGGAGTCGACCTTGGCGTGCTCGACCACCTCGGCCGCGTACATGACGACGACGTCGTCGGCGGTCTCGGCGACGACGCCGAGGTCGTGGGTGATGATGACGATCGCGCTCCCGAACTCCTGCTGGAGCTTGTTCATCAGGTTCAGGATCTGCGCCTGCGTCGTCACGTCCAGCGCCGTCGTCGGCTCGTCGGCGATCAGCAGGTCGGGATCGTTGACGAGCGCCATCGCGATCATCACGCGCTGGCGCATGCCGCCGGAGAACTGATGCGGGTAGTCGTCCATCCGCCGCTCGGCGCGCGGGATCCCGACCGCCTTCAGCGACTCGAGCGCACGCACCTTCGCCGCCTTCTTCGTCACATCCTGGTGGAGCAGGATCGCCTCGAGGAGCTGGTCGCCGATCCGGTGGACGGGATTCAGCGAGGTCATCGGGTCCTGGAAGATCATCGCAATGTCGTTGCCGCGGATCTGCCGCAGACGCTTCGAGCTCATGTGAAGCAAGTTCTCGCCGTTGAAGAGCGCCTCGCCGCTCGAGATCGTGTTCTTCTTCGAGTTGAGCCCCATGATGGTCAGGCAGGTGACGCTCTTGCCCGAGCCCGACTCCCCGACGATCCCGAGCGTCTCCCCCTTGTCGACCGAGAACGTGACCCCGTCCACGGCCTTGACGACGCCGTCGTCGGTCCTGAAGTACGTCTTGAGGTCGTTGACTTCGAGCAGCGGCACTTTGGAGCGCCTAGCTTAGGTCAACCTGATCCGCGGGTCGATGACCGCGTAGAGCAGGTCGATGACGAGGTTGAGGACGATGATCGCCAGGGTGGCGAAGACGACAATCCCCTGCGTCGTCGGTAAGTCGTCTCCCGTCAGGCTCACGATCAGCGTCCGCCCCAGCCCGGGCAGCCCGTAGATCGACTCGGTGAAGACCGCGCCGCCGAGCCCGAGCGCGATGTCCATCCCGAGCATCGTCACCACGGGCAGCATTGCGTTCCGCAGGACGTGCTTGATCATCACGCGCGACTCGGGCGCGCCCTTCGCGCGCGCGGTCCGTACGTAGTCCTCGTTCAACGTCTCGAGGACGTTGGCACGGATCATTCGCACGTACAGGGCGGCGAACAGGATCGCGTACGTCAGCCACGGCAGGATCATGTGGTAGAACCACTGCACGACGCCCCCGCACTGCGCGCCCTCAGGTGGGCTGATCGCCTCGCAGTAGCCGGCGATCGGCGTCACCCCCAGCTTGTAGCCGAAGAACCAGGAGAAGATCAGTCCGAGCCAGACCGGGTGAGCCGAGATCCCGACCAGGACGAAGACCATCGCCCCTCTGTCTAAGAGCGAGCGTGGTCGCAGCGCGGAGAGGATCCCGATCGGGATCGAGATGAGCAGCCAGGTGATGGCTCCGCCGAAGACGAGCGAGGCGGTCACCGGCGCTGCGCGCGCGACGATCGTGTTGATGTCCTGACGGTTCGCGAACGACCGCCCGAGCGACCTCTTGACGACGATGCGCTCGAGGAACTTCCCGTACTGGACGTAAACGGGCTTGTCGAGCCCGAGGTCGTGACGCGCCCTCTTGACGCACGCCTGCGTCACGAGCTGCCCGCACGCCTTGCGCGCGGGATCCGTCGGGATCATGAAGAAGATGATGTAGGTGATGACGGTGATGGCGACGAACAGCACCACCGCCCAGAGAAGCCGCCGGATGATGTAGCGAATCACCGAGGAATCACCGAATCCGCCAAGAGCGGGTTGACTCTACCCCAGTACGCGCCGAAACGAACGCGCTACGGCGATTGCCGCGAATGCGCGAGGCGCCGGCTTTCGCCGGCGCCTCGCAGTTGACCCTCACTACCGACTTCAACCGCTCCTACTTGAGACAGAGGACGCCGAGATCAGCGAGGCCGTAGACGGGCTGGTTCATGTAGCAGCCGGTCTTGGCCGAGATGAACTCGCGGTCGTTGTCGTTGTCCCACGCAGCGATGGGGGCAGCGGTCTTCTGGATCGTGACGTCCAGCGACCCGTAGGTGCTAAAGCGCTTCGGACCGAAGAGCCTCGCCGCTGCATCCATCTTCTTGTTGTAGACGGCGTTGTTGAAGTACGAGTAGTTGTTGTTGTTCGAGTCATGAATCGACTCTCCACTGAGGAGAACGTTCATGAAGTCGTACGGATCGGGGTAGTCCGCGATCCAGCCGACGTTGCAGATGTCGAACGCCTCGGTCTTCGTACCGCACTTCTTGTACATCGTGGCGGTGCCGTACTTCTGGACGCTGACGTCGATGCCGATCTGCTTGAAGTCCGCCTGGACGAGCGCGCCCTGGTTGACACCGATCGGGCTCGTCGTCGTGTACATGGTCGCCTTGTGGCCACCACCGCCGGCCAGCTTCTTCGCCTGCTTGAAGTTGGGCCGGAACGGATAGATGTTGGCGTTCGTGTAACCCCGCAGGTTCGCCGGGAGCAGCTGATCGGTCGCGTGGCCCGCGTAGGCGCCGCGCAGGTTGATCATGCCCTTCCGGTCGAGTGCGTAGTTCGCGGCCTTCCGGAGCTTGAGGCTCTTGAACAGCCGCTGGGTGTTCAACCCGAGGTACCGCGTTGCGATCACCGGATGGACGAAGTAGCGGCTCTTGTTGATGCCGTACTTCTTGGCCAGGCCGGCGTGAACCGTCGGCGGGAGGCCACCCATGTCGTAGTTGATGTCGCCGTTCCGGACCTGGTTGTAGCTCGTGTCCGGGTTGGTGTTCACGGCGACGACGCTGATCGCGCTCGCGTTGTGCGGCCGCGATCCGTTGTAGAACTTGTTGCGCTTGATCAAGATCGGGCCGTTCGGCGTGCGGGCAGCAACGTAGTACGGACCGGAGCCCGGGAACGTGTTGACGCCCTGCGCCGTGATTGCGAGGGCACCCTTCTGGCCGGGAGCCGGCACCGGGCAGAAGAAGAGCATGGCCATCCGCGAGAGGATGTCCGGGCCCGCCTTCTTGAGCCGGATCGTCAGCGTGTACCCCTTCGCCGTGACGCCGCTCACCGGCGTCTTGGGATTGCCCGCTGCGTCGGTTGCACCGACGATGTCGCTGAAGAACGGCACCGAGGGCGACTCCATCTTCGGATTCGCGTCACGGTCGATCGCGGCCTTGTAGTTCTTGGCCGTAATCGGAACGCCGTTCGAGAACTTCATCCCACGCCGGACCTTGAAGGTGTAGACCTTTCCGCGGCCGGAGACCTTCGGGAACGCTGCCGCGCCATCCGGGGCGAGCCGCGAGCCCGCAGGCTTCGGCTTATCCGGATAGTTGAGCAGCGGCCGACATGTGATGTAGAGGATGTCCCAGCTCAACTGGTAGTACGCGAGCGCGGGGTCGATGTAGTCGACATCCGAGCTCGACATGTTGAGCTTCAGCGTTCCACCCTTCTTCGCACCCGCGAAGGAGCTGGTGGCGCCGCTGATGCTGGACTGCGCCGGGGAGGCAAAACCCGCCGCAATCAGCAGGGCTGCACCGATCGCCAAACCGGCGATCGAAAGCCACAGCCTCTTATGCATGCCACTCCTTTCGTAACAGCCATCGAGCCCGCTGGTCGCAAGGCCCTGGACGCGAACTCTGCGCCCTTCCCTAAGACGCGTCTAAGAGAATTTGGTTAGCGGCCTGGTGGCGCCCGAAAACCGCTTGGTTGTGCGGGCTACGCCCGTTTTGGCCCCGGGTGCGCCAAATGCGTTCGCGGCGACGCTACGTTGGTGCGAGCTTCTCGCTGAGGCGCCGACTCGGCGGCGCCGCCTGAAAGGCCGTGCGGGCTTCGCCCGTGCGGCCGTTTTACCCCTGGGTTGAGAGAGCGATAACGGGGCGAAGCTAGTGCGAGCTTCTCGCTGAGGCGCCGACTCGGCGGCGCCGCCTGAAAGGCCGTGCGGGCTTCGCCCGTGCGGCCGTTTTACCCCGGGTTGAGAGAGCGATAACGGGGCGAAGCTAGTGCGAGCTTCGGGGATCGAAGGCGTCGCGGAGGCCGTCGCCGAGGAGGTTGAAGGCGAGAGTCGCGAGCAGGACGGCGAGGCCGGGCCAGAGCATCAACCACGGCTGCGTCAGGTAGTAGTCGGGCGCCACCGAGAGCAGGTTGCCCCAGCTCGCCGTCGGCAGCGGGATGCCGATGCCGAGGAACGAGAGGCCCGCCTCGAGGAGGATGTTCTGCGCGACGATCAGCGTCGAGTAGACGATGATCGGCGCGACCAGGTGCGGGAGCAGATGTGAGCGGATGATCCGCCAGTCGCCGGCTCCGACCATGCGGGCAGCCTCGACGAACTCCTTCTCGCGCAGCGAAAGGACCTGGGCGCGGATGATCCGGGCCGGGTAGTACCAGGTGAAGAGGCCTATGACGAGGACCAGGGTGAAGACGCCCTTTCCAAGGACGCCCCCGAAGGTGATGTCGTCGAGTCGTGGGCCGACGGTACTGGCGAGCGCGACGATGAAAAGCAGGATCGGGAACGCCATCACGATCTCGGTCAGGCGCGAGATAAGGATGTCGGTCGCGCCGCCGTAGTAGCCGGCGATCGCTCCCATTAAGACCCCGAGAATCATCGCGAGTAACGTCGCGCCGATCGCCACTTCGAGCGACGTCTGCGCCCCGTACACCAGCCGCAGGAACTCGTCACGGCCGAGCTGCGAGTCGGCGCCGAGGATGAAGAGCACGTTCTTGCACGGCAGCCCGGTCGCGCACGGCAGCCCGCCGGGGCCCGTCTTGAAGTGCGACAACGGACCGACCGGAAGCTGCGTCGTGGGATCGAGCGCCGTACCCGGGAAGACGTCGTTCGGCCCGTGCCCGAGCGCGCGCTTGGCGATCGGCGCGCCGGCGAACGCGAAGAAAAACAGCAGGATGATGAAGACCCCGCCGCCGATCGCGACCTTGTCGCGTCTGAACCGCAGCCAGACCTGCTCCCAGTAGCCGCGTGCGACGATCTCCTCGTGCTCGCCGAGCTCGCCGCCCGTCTCCGCTACGACCGCGCCCGCGAGCCCGACTGCTGCGCCGAGGACTTCACGATCTTGCTGCTTAGTCGCCACAGGCTCGCGAAATATAAACGGAGTGGAAGCGCTCCGTTGTTGTTAGACGCTTGTAAACCGCCCTTGGTTAGGCTCGCGCGGGGGAAACCGGGAGGTTTCCCCAGCGGTTAGCCGGTTAGCGCGTCCGCGCCGGCGACCACTTCCAGAATCTCCTGGGTGATCTCGGCCTGCCGGGCGCGGTTCATCGCGAGGGTCAGGCTCCCGATCAGCTCGCCGGCGTTGCTCGAGGCGTTTCGCATCGCGGTCATCCGCGCGCCCTGCTCGGAGGCGGCGGACTCGAGCAGCGCCCGATAGAGCTCCGTCTCGACGTAGACCGGCAGCAGCCGCTCCAGGATCTGCTCGGGCTCGGGCTCGTAGATGAAGTCGCCGCGCAACGCCGACGCGCGCGCGTCCTCCTCTTCGCCTTCGACGAGCTTCTCCGGCAGTGGCAGCAGGTCCTGGACCGTCACCTCCTGATTCAGGGCCGACCGGAAGCGGTTGTAGACCACGACCACGCGGTCGACCTCCTCGTTCGCGTACAGCTCTGCCGCGCGGCGGGCGAGCGCCTGGGCGTCGGAGTACGTCGGACGCTCGCTGAACCCGGTCCACGCCTGCTCGACCTCGTAGCGGCGAAAGCGCAGCGTGGAGCGCCCCTTGCGCCCGGCGACGAGCCAGACCACCTCGACGCCGTCCCGCCGCAGCTCCCGCTCGAGCGCGAACGCGCGGCGGAGGATCTGGGCGTTGAACGCGCCGGCGAGCCCCCGGTCGGCCGTGACCGGCAGCACCGCGACCTTCCGCACCTGCTCGCGCCGCTCGAGCAGCGGCAGCCGCACCGAGCCGCTCGCGCGCGCCGTGATGCCCATCAGCTCGAGCATCCGGTCGGCGTACGGCCGCATCGCCTCGATCCGCGACTGGGCCCGCCGCAGCCGCGCCGAGGCGACCAGCTCGAACGCCTTCGTGATCTTCTGCGTGTTGTTGACGGAGCGGATCCGCCGCTTCAGGTCCTGGACGGTGGCCATTGGACTACGGCGCCGTCATCAGGAAGTACGGGCGTTGCCCGTGCTTCCGTCTGAGCTCGCCGGTCGGGAGCGTCGGGTAATCGCGCCGGCGGCTAGGCAACGAGAGACTCCTCCTTGACCGCGAACGTCTTCGCGAACTTCTCGATCTCGGCGCGGAGCTTCTCCTGCAACTCGTCCGGAAGCTCCTTCTGCTCACGGATCTCCTCGTAGACCGACCCTTCGGTGCGCAGGTGCTCTCGCAGCTCCTCCTGGAAGCGCTGCACCTGGTCGGTCGGGATCTCGTCGAGGAAGCCCTCGTTGCCGGCGAAGATCGCCGCGACCTGTTCCTCCAGCGCCCACGGCTGGTACTGCGGCTGGTTCAGCGTCGCGACCATCCGCTCGCCGCGAGCCAGCGTCTTCTGGGTCGCCGGGTCGAGCTCGGAGCCGAACTGCGCGAAGGCCTCGAGCTCGCGGTACTGGGCCAGGTCGAGCTTCAGGCGCCCCGCGACTGCCCGCATCGCCTTCGTCTGCGCGTTGCCGCCGACGCGGGAGACGGAGATGCCGACGTTGATGGCCGGCCGCACGCCCGAGTAGAAGAGCTCGGACTCGAGGAAGATCTGCCCGTCCGTGATCGAGATCACGTTCGTCGGGATGTAGGCGGACACGTCGCCCGCCTGCGTCTCGACCACCGGCAGCGCAGTCAGCGAGCCGCCGCCGAGCTCGTCGGAGAGCTTGACCGCCCGCTCCAGCAGGCGCGAGTGGAGGTAGAAGACGTCCCCCGGGTACGCCTCGCGGCCGGGTGGGCGCCGGAGCAGCAGCGACATCTGCCGATACGCATCGGCGTGCTTCGACAGGTCGTCGTACATACACAGCGCATGGCCGCCGTTGTAGAGGAAGTGCTCACCCATGGCGCAGCCGGCGTAGGGCGCCATCCACTTGATCGGCGCCGCCTCGGCCGCGGGCGCCGTGACGATGATCGTGTAGTCCATCGCGCCGGCGTCCTTCAGCCGGTCGTAGACCTGCACGACGGTCGAGGACTTCTGACCGATGGCGACGTAGATGCAGATCAGGTCCTGGTCGCGCTGGTTGAGAATCGTGTCGACGAGGATCGCCGTCTTGCCGGTACCGCGGTCGCCGATGATCAGCTCGCGCTGGCCGCGGCCGATCGGGATTATCGAGTCGATCGCCTTCAGGCCCGTCTGGAGCGGCTCCTTCACGGGCTGGCGGTCGACGACACCGGGGGCCTTGAACTCCATCGGGCGCGTCTCGCTCGTCTCGATCGGCCCCTGGCCGTCCAACGGCTGGCCGAGCGGATTGACGATCCGGCCGATCAGCGCATCTCCAACCGGGATGCTCGTGACGCGGCCCGTCCGCTTGACGGGCTGGCCCTCCTTCACGTGCTCCCACTCGCCGAAGAGCGCCGCGCCGACGTTGTCCTCCTCGAGGTTGAACGCGAGGCCGCTGACGCCATGCTCGAACTCGAGCAGCTCGCCGGCGAGCGCGTTCTCGAGGCCGTAGACGCGCGCGATCCCGTCACCGATCTCGAGCACGCTGCCGACCTCGGCGAGATCGGTCTCGACGTCGTACTGCTCGATCCGCTGCTTGAGGATCGAGGTGATCTCTTCTGGGCGCAACTTCAAGTGAACTCCCTTCTCAGCTCCTGGGAAACCTTCCGGTTTCCCAGACCCTTCCACTGGTCCGCTTCGCGGACAGGCGGCTTGGCCGCCGGCCGAAGCTTCATCTATCTCCTTTGGGCTAGTTCGCGTCGAAGTCGGTCGAGCCGGCCGCGCACGCTCGCGTCGAGGCGCAGCGAGCCTGCCTGGAGGACGATGCCGCCGATCAGGTCGGGGTCGATGCGGCGCGTCGCCTCGACCTTCCGGCCGGAAGCTTTCTCGATCTGCTTCATCACCTCGCGGGCCTCCTCGTCAGAGAGCTCGACCGCAGTCGTCACCTCGACGTCGAGGATCCCCTCTTCCACGGCGACGAGCCGCTCGAACTCGCGCGCGATCTCGTCGATTTCCCCGGCGCGGTTCTTCTCCGTGAGCAGCAGCAGGAAGTTACGGACGAGCACCTCCTCGCCGCCGAGCAGCTCCTCGAGCGCCGAGGCCTTCACGCGCTTGTCCAGCTGCGGGTTGCGAAGCAGCTCACGCAGCTCGGGCACCTGGCGCTGCGCCTCGACGAAGTCCGCGAGCTCCTCGCGCACGGGGTCGAGGCGGCCCTTGTCCTTCGCGGCCTCGTACAGCGCGCGCGCGTACATGCGGTGGGCGAGCGCCATCGCTAGTCGTTGCGCTCCAGGACGCTGAAGTCGAGCTCGCTGATCGCGTCGTCGATCAGCCGGCGCTGGTCCTTGTCGTCGAGCGCCCCGCGCGTCACCTTTTCGGCCGCGATCAGGCTGAGATCCGCCACCTCGGCACGGATCTCCTCGAGCGCGCGCCGCGTCTCGGCTTCGATCTGGCGCTTCGTCTCCTCGAGGCGACGCTGCCGGTCGGCCTCCGTCTCCTCCCTCACGCGCTGCTGCATCGCCCGCGAGACCTGGCGCGCCTCGGCGAGGATCTCCTCGGCCTCGCCGCGCGCCTGCCCGATCAGCTTCCGGTGCTCCTCGAGCAGCTCGCGGGCCTCGGCGCGCGCGTGGTCCGCCTCTTCGAGCGCGCGGCGGATCCGCTCCCGCCGCTCGTCGATCATCGACTGGATCGGCCCGAAGGCCCAGCGCTTGAGGACGAAGAGGACGATCAGGAAGCAGACGATCGTCCAGATCATCAGCCCCGGGGTGACCTTGATGAGGGCGTTGCTGGCGAGGACTGGATGCATTTCTAGATCAGGACGTAGGCGAGCAGGCCGCCGATCAGGCCGTAGAAGACGACGGCCTCGGTCAGCGCGAAGCCGAGCCACTGGATGCCCTGCAGCTCGCCGCGGAGCTCCGGCTGGCGCGCGACCGACTGGATCATCGAGCCGAAGATGTTTCCGATGCCGACTCCGGCTCCGAGCGCGCCGAGGCCGATGCCGAGTGCCAGGGCGATCGCCTTGCCTGCTTTGGTGACGTCGCCCGAGGTGGCGGCGAGAAGCGTGGACATGGGTTCCTCCTAGTGTTCGGGCTCGATCGCGGAGCCGATGTAGATGGCGGACAGGGCGGCGAAGATGAACGCCTGGATCGAGACGACGATGATGACTTCGAACAGATAGAAGACGGTGGCGGCGGGCACCGCGAGCACTGCGACCGCGAAGGACTGGAGCACGAAGATCAGGCCGATGAAGGTGAGGATCAGCATGTGCCCGGCGAGCATGTTGGCGAAGAGTCGGACGCTCAGCGAGATCAGCCGCATGAACTGCCCGAGAATCTCGAGCGGGATGATCAGCGGGAGGATCGCCTTCGGGACCTCGGGAATCCAGCTCTTGAAATAGCGCACGGGCCCGTTCCAGCGGATGCCCTCGTAGTGGGTGAAGAAGAAGGTCAGCAGGGCGAGGGCGAGCGTGACCGAGAGCGACGAGGTCGCGGCATAGATGCCCCACACCGGAATCCCGTGCCACGTCTCGCCGGTGAGCGGCAGCGGGATGAAGCCGAGCATGTTCACGACCCAGATGAAGAGCATCAGCGACGCGACGTATGGAAACCAGCGGCCGATCGCCTTCGACGGCAGCCCCTGCTCCGCGACCTGCACCTGGGCGATCTCGTAGATCTGCTCGCCGATCGTGCGGCGGCGATTCAGCGTCTTTCCACGCATCAGGAAGAGCCCGAGCAGGATCGTCACGACCGCGCCGATGAACAGGTAGACGACCGCTTTCGTGATCGAGAGGTTGAGGGGTCCGAGGTGAATCGGAATCCACTCGTGCTGCTCGAACTCGGTCGACGGATCGAACTTGCCGCGGGCGAGCGCCGGCGCGGGAAGCAACGCGGCTCCCACGAGCGCGGTGAACGAGACGACCCACAGCCGCCTCATCTCGACGGCTCCTGCACGTAGTAGCTCGCGACGGAGACGACGAGCTCGGCCGTGTAGGCCAGCGCGTAGACCAGCGCAGCGGCGAGCGCGAGCCGGCCGTCCGACGCCGCCACCGCGACGAGCACGAACAGCACGGCGAGTGCCCTCCCCATCATCCCGAATGCCAGCACGCCTGAGGCGGCGAGGTTATCGGTGGAGGGGCGAATGCGCGCAAGCAGCAGGCCGAAGGCCTGCACGCCGACCCAGAGCACCGCTGCGATCGCCCAACCCGCGACCCGCCAGCCCGCGAGCACGAACAGGGGCAGCGCCAGCGCGATCACGAGGCCGCCGGCGGCGACGGGGATCGTCCGACTCGGAACCGGACGCGGAGCTCCGAGCACGGTCGCCCTCACGAGAGCGCGTCCCGGTAGCGGAAGTAGACGGCCGTGACTCCGGCGGGCACGCCGATGATCGCCCCGCCGAGAATTCCGTAGCCGACCGAGCCGGCCGCCCAACCGACGAGGGCGCCCGCGCCGATCGAAGCAACGGTGGTCGCTGCGAGGAGCATGCCCGCTCCCGCCGGCTGAAACGTCGGACGGGAATTGGGACGCTCCATATTGGCCGAGCATATCAGACTTTGTGACATTCACAGACCGCCATTTCTCCATAAGAAACGGCCATTTTCGACCGACTTTGTTGCACTGGTTATCGTGCCGACGTGCCCGGCCTCCACGTGGAGACGATCGGCAGCGGGCCACGCGTCGTTCTCGTGCACGGCAGCGTCCGCGCGGGCGGGGTGGCGTGGCAGCAGCAGCGGCCGCTCGGCGAGAAGTTCACGCTCGTGGTCGTGGATCGCTCCGGCTACCCCCCGAACCCACCGCTGCCGCGAATCGACTTCGAAACACAGGCGGACGAGATCGCCGCGCTCCTCGCCCCGGGCGACCACCTCGTCGGCCACTCGTACGGCGGCGTCGTCTCGATGCTGGCGGCCGCGCGGGCGAGCGACCGGGTCCGCTCCCTCACGGTGGTGGAGCCGCCGGCATTCGGCGTCGCGCGCGGCAATCCAGCCGTGGAGGAGCTCCTCGCGAAGATGGAGACGGCACCGTCAGACCCGCGCGAGTACCTCGACTACTTCCTGCCCCTCGTCGGCAGCGCGCTGACCCTGCCGGATCCGCTGCCGCCGTCGCTCGAGGCGGGGGCGCGAGCGGCGATGGCCGAGCGGCCTCCGCACGAGGCGGAGCCGCCGCTCGACGAGCTCGTGGAGGCGCCGTTTCCCAAGCTCGTCGTCTCGGGTGCGCACAACCCGGCGTTGGACTCCGTCGCGGACGTGCTCGAGGAGCGTCTGCGGGCCCAGCGGGTCGTGCTGCCCGGGAGCGGCCACACGATCCAGCGCCTGCCGCAGTTCAACGACGTCCTCGCTCGATTTCTGGAGGCGGCGTGATCGAGCTCCCGCGCGAGACCGATCGCTTGCGGATCCGGCTCTTCGAGCCGGCCCGCGATGCGGAGCCGCTGCACGAGCTGTGGGGCGATCCAGAGGCGATGCGGTTCATACCCGGTGGCGCCAAGGCGAGCGTCGAGGAGACGCGCGAGCGTCTGCAGGCAGCGCGCGACGACACCCGCGGCGGCTGGGGCTTCTGGGCGCTCGAGGACCGCGCGGGTGGGCGGGCCGTCGGCGGCGCGGGACTCTTCCCGCTCGCATGGGAAGGGCCCGAGATCGAGCTCGCGTACCACGTCGTCCCGTCGGTCTGGGGCCGCGGCTACGCGACCGAGGCCGGCGTGGCGCTGCTGGACGCGGCCTGGCGTGAGACCGACCTCGACCACGTGGTTGCGGTCGCGCTGGCCGCCAATCGCGCGTCGCGGCGCGTGATGGAGAAGCTCGGCATGGCGTACGAGGGCCGGGTCCGCTACCGCAAGATCGACGCCGTCCGGTACGTGATCGAGCGGCCGGCCACACTTTCGTAGTCGGTGCGGGTCTGGGTCGATCTGACGAACTCCGCGCACGTCGTCGTGCTGCGACCGCTCGTCCAGCTGCTCGAGCGCGGAGGGCACGACGTGACGCTGACGGCGCGGCCGCTCTCGCACACGACCGAGCTGCTCGACCACTGGGGGCATCCCTACGCGGTCATCGGCCACCACGGCGGCGCAAGCCGACTCGGCAAGGCGCTCGCCGAGTCGGCGCGCGTGACGCAGGTCTTCAGGTTCGCGCGCGGTAAGCGCTTCGACTACGGCCTCGCACACGGGTCGACCGACCTGCCGGCAGTCGGGCGCGTGTTGCGGATCCCGAACACGACCATGTTCGACTACGAGTGGGCGCGGCTGCAGCACAGCCTCAACTGCCGCCTCGCGACTCGCGTGCTCGTGCCCGACGCGATCCCGCTCGACCGGCTGGCGCCGTATGGGGCACGGCCGCCGAAGCTCGTCCGCTACCCGGGCCTGAAGGAGGAGTATTACCTAGGCGACTTCGAACCCGACGACTCGGTCCTCGGCCAGCTCGGACTCGACCCGAAGCGCGTCATCGGCGTCGTGCGGACGGCGCCATCCTACGCCCTGTACCTCGGCGGCTCCGAGAACGAGTTGGTGCCACGAGTTCTCAGCCGCCTGCTCGACGCGAGCGCGCAGGTCGTCGTCCTCGCGCGTACCGACGAGCAGCGCACCGTCCTCCGCACGGTGGACGAGCGTCTGATCGTTCCCGACCGCGTCGTGGACGGGCGCAGCCTCGTCGCGCTCGCGGATGTCGTCGTGTCCGCCGGCGGGACGATGATTCGGGAGGCGGCCGTGCTCGGGACGCCGGTTTGGTCGATCTTCGAAGGACGGAGGGGCGCCGTCGACGAGCAGCTCGAACGCGAGGGTCGGGTCCGGTTCCTCGACGACCCCGCCGAGCTGGTCGTCGAGAAGGCGCCCGCGAAGGAGCGGCGGGCGAGCCGCGATCCGGCCGACCTGCTCCGGCTGGCGGTGCCCGGGAGCTAGCGTCGCCCGCCGGCGCTGAGGGCGCGCTCGACCGCTTCCTCGCGCTCGGGCTCCTCCGGCTTCCCCCGCCGCAGCACCTGCAGGTGACGCGACTTGATGATCTCCAGCGTGTAGACCATCCAGACCGACGCGGCGAGGACGACCAGGCCGACGCCGATCGCGATCAGCGTGTTGTCGAGTTGCCAGTGGCCGAGCGGCCGGGGCGGCTCGAACCGGAGCAGGATCGCGTAGGCGGCGAGCAGCAGCGCCCACAGGTGCAGGTACGCCGCCGTCCGCCGCTGCGTGAAGCCGATCCGCATGAACCGGTGGTAGAAGTGGTTCTGGTCGGGCGCGAAGGGCGAGCGTTTGTACTTCACGCGCTTCAGCACCACGAAGGACGTGTCAAGGATTGGCACAGCGAGGACGAGCAGCGGCCCTACGAGGGCGATCGTCGCCGCCGTCTTCAGGACACCCTGGACCGCGACGGCCGCGAGCAGGAAGCCCAGTGCAAGAGCGCCGGTGTCGCCCATGAAGATCTTCGCCGGGTGGTAGTTGTGCCACAGGAAGGCGAGGGTCGCGCCGCAGATGATCGCGGCGAGCGCCGCCGCGTCCATGCGCTGGAACGACGCGGCGAGGATCGCAAACGAGCCCGCGGCGATAGCGACGATCCCGGAGGCGAGCGCATCCATGCCGTCGATGAGGTTGACGAGGTTCGCGAGCGCGGCGATCCAGAAGACGGTCAGCGGGTAGGCCGCCCAGCCGAGGTCGAAGTTGCCGACGAGCGGCAGTCCCACCGTCTCCCAGGTCATCCCGAAGCCGACGACGGGGATCAGCGCCGCGCCGACGATCCCGAGCATCTTGATGCTCGCGTTGATGCCGCGGATGTCGTCGATCAGGCCGAGCGCCGCCACCATCAACGTCCCGAGCAGGATCCCGAGATAGCGGCCCTCCGGCTTCATGAGGACGGCCATCGG
>JBKOYZ010000006.1:0-7365 GCA_046725655.1 Actinomycetota bacterium
CACAGCGAGATCGTAGGGCGCGGCTAGGATCATCGACAGTGGCGGCTCCAGCGCTGAAAGACGTCCAGGCGCGGCTCGACGGGCTTCGCGCCGAGTTGAACCATCATCTCTACCGGTACCACGTCCTCGACGCCCCTGAGATCCCCGACGCAGAGTACGACCGGCTCTACGACGAGCTGAAGGTGCTCGAGGAGGAGTATCCGGACCTGATCACGCCCGACTCGCCGACGCAGCGCGTCGGTGCGCCGCCGTCGGAGAAGTTCGGCAAGGTGCGTCACCTCCAGCCGATGGGGTCGCTGGACAAGGTCACCGACGAGGAGGGTCTGCGGAAATGGGCCGAGGACGTCCGCAAGCGGCTCGACTCGGACGAGCCGGTCGCGTACGTCGTCGAGCCGAAGATCGACGGCTCGGCGGTCAGCCTCACGTACGAGAACGGCGCCCTCGTCCGCGGCGCGACGCGCGGCGACGGCTTCGAGGGCGAGGACGTGACCCCCAATCTGCGCACGATCAAGTCGATTCCGCTGACGATGAGAAGCTCGGACGGCGAACCCCCTCCGGCGACGCTCGAGGTGCGCGGCGAGGTCTACATGTCCCTCGAGGCTTGGCGCCGCCTGACCGAGAGCCAGCTCGCGCAGGACAAGAAGCCGTCGCCGAACCCGCGGAACGCGGCCGCAGGCTCGCTCCGGCAGCTGAACCCGAAAATCACGGCCGAGCGTGAGCTGTCGATCTGGGTCTATGGCGTCGGCCGCCGGGACGGCCTCGAGCCGGCGACGCACTGGGAGACGCTCGAATGGCTCCGCGAGCACGGGCTCCGGACGAACCCCTTCGCCGAGCGGCTGGACTCGATCGACGATGTCGCGAAGGCGTGCCGGGAGTGGGAGCGGCGGCGCGCCGAGCTCGACTACGAGATCGACGGGATCGTGATCAAGGTCGACTCGCTCGACCAGCAGGCGCGGCTCGGGGCGCTGCACGAGCGGCCGCGCTGGGCCCGGGCCTTCAAGTGGGCGCCGATGACCGCGCAGACGAAGCTGCTCAAGATCGCCATCCGCGTCGGCCGCACCGGCGCGCTCAACCCGTGGGCGATGCTCGAGCCGGTCGAGGTCGGCGGCGTCACTGTCTCGAGGGCGACGCTGCACAACGAGGAAGACATCAACCGGAAGCAGATCCGTGAGGGCGACATCGTCATCGTCCAGCGCGCCGGCGACGTCATCCCTCAGGTCGTCGGTCCCGCCGGCGCGCACCAACCCGGGACCAAGAAGTTCCGGATGCCGAAAAAGTGCCCTCTTTGCGGGACAAACATCGTCCGGCCCGAGGGCGAGGCGATGCACCGGTGCCCGAACCGGGACTGCCCCTCACGCGGGATCGAGACGTTGAACAACTGGGTGATGGCGGCCGCGGACATCGAAGGTGTGGGCGAGCAGCTCGTGCGGCGCCTGTGGGACCTCGGGCTCGTTCGCTCGGTCCCCGACCTCTACCGGCTGACGAAGGAGCAGCTCCTCGACCTCGACGGCTTCCAGGAGAAGAGTGCGAGCAACGTGATCGGCTCGATCGAGCGGTCGAAGGAGATCCCGTTCAGGCGCGTGCTCTACGGCCTCAACATCCCGGATGTCGGCGGCGTCACCGCCGGCGTCCTTGCCCGCGAGCTCGGCACGATCGACGGGCTGCTCGGAGCGACGATCGAGGAGCTGGAGGCGATCGACGGCATCGGGCCCGACAGGGCGGAGTCGATCGCCGAATGGTTCGCGGACGAACAGAACCGTGCCCTCGTCGAGGAGCTCCGCGAGCTCGGCCTCCGCATGAAGGCGGGCGAGGAGGAGCGGCCCCTCGAAGGCCCGCTGACGGGCCAGACGTATGTGATCACGGGGACGCTCGAGGGCTACACGCGCGAGGAGGCGAAGGCCGCACTCGAGGCGCTCGGCGCAAAGGTCGGCGACTCGGTCTCGAAGAAGACCGCGGGCGTCATCGTCGGCGAGGAGCCGGGGTCGAAGCTCGCCAAGGCTCAGAAGGCCGGCGTGCCGGTCTTGTCCGAACCGGACCTGACTCAGCTACTGCGCAGCTAGCGCCGTCGCGAATCGGTCCTGCGCGCGCCGCGCCCACCAGAGCGAGACCGGATGTCCGTTCTGCAGCACGGAGAAGACGTAGCGCCCGCGGACGAAGCCCGAGAGGGCCGACGCCAGGGACGTCGTCCCGGTCTTCGCCAGCACGACGCCGCGCGCCGGAAGCGCTCCGAGTCGGTGCCTGAGCGTGCCGCTGCGGCCGGCGACCGGTAGCGCGGCGACGAAAGTCGGCCTGATCTGTGGGTCCTGCCAGGCGGCCCGGAGGATCGCCACGATCGCGCGCGTCGTCAGCCTGTCGTACGGCGAGAGCCCGGATCCGTCGACGATCCGGACACCGGCGAGCGGCACTCCGGCCGCTGCGAGCGTGGCACGCACCTCCGCCGCGCCGCGCGCACTCGTGCCGACGCCTCCGTCGAGCGTCCCGAGCTGCTTGAGCAGCAGCTCCGCCGTGAAGTTGTCGCTCTCGCGATCCATGAACCGGACGATCTGAGCCAGCGGCGGTGACAGCACCTCCCCGAGCGGCAGCGCGTCGACCGTCGCCTTGCCCACCACCGCGCGCCCGGTCACGGAGACGCCCGCCTTCCGCAGGGCGTCCTTGAACAGCGCCGCCGCGGCGAGCGCCGGGACGGGGGAGTGGCGGCGGTGGAACCACGTCCGGTCGACCGTCAACGCGGAAAGCGGCGCCGATTCGTTGATGTAGAAGGACGGTTTCCAGCCGAACCCGGTTCGGCGGGAATCGAAGAAGGACTCGTCGCCGATGACGGGTCCGACCACCTTCCGGATCCCGGCCGCTCGCACTTGCCGCGCGAGCCAAGTGAGGTCGGTCCCGCTCAGCGTCGGATCGCCGTGCCCCTGAACGACCACCGCTCCTCGCAAGGTCGTGCCGGCCTGAACTCCCTGGCCGAGGACGTCCGTCTCGATCCGGAAATCGGGGCCGAGCGCCTGAAGCGCTGCGTAGGTGATCGGGAGCTTCTCGTTCGACGCCGGCGCGAGCGAGAGGTTGCCGTGGCGGACGAACACCGCCGCTCCGGTGGTGAGGTCGAGGGCGAACGCTGCCGAGCTGGAACTCGCAACGTGGGGGACGGCGAGTGCGCGTGCGAGCCGCTCCGACAGCGGCTTCGAGCTCGCCGATCCGACCGCGTTCCGAGCCGGGAGGGCGACGAGCGCGGCGACTGCGATCACGACGGCGAGACCTCGACGCATCGCGCCATTGTTCGAGCCGCCGTCCGCGGCGTCAAGCGTCGAGGGCGGGCGATGGGCCGGGCGTCGGCCGAAGATGGGCCGAGCGGCCCATGAAGCGGCAAACGGGGGGCGGGATAATCACGGAGCGATGGCTCCGCCGGCAGCGATCGACTTCGGCACCCTCTGCAACGAGCTCGATGCCCTGATCTCGGCGCCGCCGGTAGGTGACGCGGCGAAGCGGGCGGAGCTCGAGCGGACGCTTACCGACGGCTACGCGAGCGCCCTGACGCTCGAGGCCGAGCGCCTGCGGCTCGAGCGCCGGATCGGCGAGGTGGCCGCGGGGCTCGGTCGCCCGGACAAGGAGCGAGAGGCAGAGGAGCTCGCCGACCTCTCGCTGCGGCTCAGCCAGGCGTCGAGCGACCTCAGGCGACTCCGCGAACGGCTCGTCCAGCTCCGGCAGCGCGTCTCGGCCGCAGCCTGACGCTTAGACGATCCCGCTCCTGACCGTCCCGAGGCGTCGCGTCGACCGCGTCAGACGATGCCGCTGCGCACCGCACCGAGGCGTCGCTTGCGATGCCGACGAAAAGGCCGGGCCGGCTTCGCCGGTGCGGCCGCTAAACCCGGCTGAGAGGTCGCCCGTGTCAGACGATGCCGCTGCGCACCGCACCGAGGCGTCGCTTGCGATGCCGACGAAAAGGCCGGGCCGGCTTCGCCAGTGCGGCCGCTAAACCCGGCTGAGAGGTCGCCCGTGTCAGACGATGCCGCTGCGGACGGCATACACAGCCGCCTGAATGCGGTTGCCGATCTGCAGCTTCATCAGGATGTTCGAGATGTGGTTCTTGACCGTCTTGGGGCTGATGTGGAGGTCGGCTGCGATCTGCGAGTTGTCCTTGCCGTTCGCGATCAGCTTCAGCACCTCGATCTCGCGTTCCGAGAGCTCCGCGCGAATCGTCTCGGCTGCGTCCGGTGCCGTTGACGAGGAGCGGACGCGCTCGAGCACTTTGCCGGCGATCGTCGGCGAGATCAGCGACTCGCCGATCGCGGCGGCGCTGATCCCGCGAATGACGTCCTCGATCGAGGCGTCCTTCAACAGATAACCGCACGCCCCCGCGAAGATCGCGTCCATGACGTCGGCGTCCTGGTCGGAGATCGTCAGCACCACGACCCGCGTCAGCGGCGCGTACGAGATGATCCGCTTCGTCGCCTCGACGCCGTTCATCCCCGGCATGTTGAGGTCCATCACGACGACGTCCGGCTGTAGCTCGCGGACGAACCTCAGCGCGTCCTCGCCGGCAGCCGCCTCACCGACGACGTCGACGCCCTCCTCCTCGAGGAGGTTGCGGAGACCGGTGCGGAACAGGTCGTGATCGTCGACGAGGAGGACGCGCGGATGCACCAGCTTCTGGGGCACGTCGGTGAGGGAATCGGTCACCACCACCCCCTTATCACTGCACGGGACCGGATGGAAAAGTCTAGTGCAGTGAGATCGTGACGGCGCGGGCGCCCCAGCCGGCGGCGGCAGCGGCGCTCGGGAACCAGAGGTCGATCCTGGCGCCCTGGATCGCGCCGCCGGTGTCTGCGGCGACGCCGTCTCCGTATCCCGGAATCGTCAGGCGCGTCCCGAGCGGGATCACACTCGGGTCGACAGCCACCACGCCGTAGCCGACGGGGGCGCCGGTGGCCGTCGTGCCGCTGAGGGTATAGGCGGTCGCAACGACGGTGATGGTGCCGCCTCCGGCCGCGACGGGCGCCGGCAGGCTTGTGGAAACGGGGGACGCGGTCTGTTGGACTGCCAGCTGACTCGCCCTCGCTTCGATTGCAGCAGCCTGCGATTCGAGGGAGCCGATCTGCGAGGCGTTGAGACGGCGCTGCGCAGCGATCTGCTGCATGTACGCGACGCGCTCCGCGCGTGCGGCTGCGAGCGAGCGCACGGACCCCTCGACGCTCGCCTGGAGCCTGCTCAGCTGCGCGGCCCGCGCGGCGAGCTTGTGCGTCAGTCGCAGGAACGCCGTGCGGCTCGCGCGCGCCTGGCCGACGACGCTCCGGTCCGTCGCGGCCGCCGCGTTCACCGTCTCGAGGCCGGAGACGGCGTCGTCGAGCGTCCTTGCTCCGAGCACGATCGACACCGGATCCGTGTCGCCGTGCTCGTAGAGAGAGCGCAGACGCTCAGCCAGATGACGCTGCGCCGTCGTGAACGTCCGGCGCGCAATCCGCAGGTCTACCCGCGTCTGCGCCCGCCGGCGGCTCACCTCCGCCGCCTTCGACCGCAGTGCTGAAAGGTGTGCCTGCGCGCGCGCAAGCTGGCTGTCGAGCCCGTAGAGCGTCAGGACCGCGGCCCGCGACCGCGATGCCAACACGCTGTTCTCGTGCGTCAGCTGCTGTGCCTGCTGCCGGAGCGAACCCGAAGAACCGACGCCGCTTGCGGGCAGCGCAACTGCGGCGGCCAAGCACGCGGCGAGAGCGAGCACGCGGACTCGCAGGACTGTGGCCTCCCCCCGCACGACGCGGCAACCTAGCAACTTGCTTGCCGGCTTGCTGCAGCTCCTCGCAACGCGTGCTTATCGGCTGTATTAGGCGCTTGCAGCCATCCGAGTCGATTGCTAGGGTGCCGCACCTGTGACGAACCGGCCCCTCCCGGGGCGCCGATCGAGCCCAGCGACCGGAGTTGTTCGCCGCTTGATCAGTCGTACGGCGCCGGCAGTCATTCTCTCGTGCTTCGCGGCCGCGCTAGCAGCGACCCCGGCTCTCGGCGACCCGTCGATCGCCGCCAAGCAGGCCGAGGCCCAGAGCGTGCTGGCCCAGGTGCAGCAGCTCGACGCCAGCCTCGAGCGTGCAGTGGAGGCCTACAACCTCGCGACCACGAAGCTCGAGCGCGTTCGCACGCAGCTGAAGGCGAAGCACGCCGAGCTCAAGATCGCGAAGCGGACCCTCCGGCGCGCCCAGGCGACGCTCTCGGCGCGCGTGGTGTCGCTGTACACGTCGGACGGCCAGGCGAACGGGCTCGAGGTGCTGCTCGGCGCGACGAGTCTCGACGATCTCGTCAACCGCTTCGACACGGTCAACCGGATCTCGGCGCAAGACGCGAACGTCCTCGGCCAGGTGGTGACCTACAACCGGCGCGTGAAGGCGCAGGAGGCGCGGCTGAGGCACGACAAGGCGGAGGCGGCGGACCTCGTCCGTGAGCGCGCGGCCGCACGATCCTCGATCGAGAGTCAGCTCTCCGCGCGACGGTCGATGCTCTCGTCGATCCGCAGCGAGATCGTCCGGCTGCAGGCGCAGGAAGCGGCACGCCAGGCGGCGCTCAAGCGACAGCTCGCGCAGCAGGTCGCCGAGCAGTCGTCGGCGGCTCACGCGCTGACAGCCGCCGCCGCACCGGCGGTCTCGCCTTCATCCTCGTCTTCGTCGTCGTCCTCGTCATCGTCCGCGCCCACGTCTTCGCCTGCCGCGCCTGCGGCGCCTTCGACCCACGGCGGCGTTGTCGGAATCGCGATGCAGTACCTCGGAACTCCGTATGTCTGGGGCGGCGCCTCTCCGTCCGGATTCGACTGCTCCGGTTTCGTCATGTACGTCTATGCGCAGGTCGGCGTGTCGCTGCCGCACAGCTCGTACGCCCAGTACGGCGCGGGCTCGCCAGTGTCCCGCGACCAGCTCCAGGCCGGTGACCTCGTCTTCTTCAACGGGCTCGGCCACGTCGGCATCTACGTCGGCGGCGGCAGCTTCATCCACGCGCCGCACACAGGCGACGTTGTCAAGATCTCCAGCATGACCGGCTGGTACGCCTCGACGTATGTGGGTGCGCGCCGCATTTAGCGGCGTCCGCTGTGTTGCCGGACCGGGTTTAGACGGCCGCACCGGCAGAGCCGGCACGGCCTTTCGGGCGGCATCGCAAGCGATGCCTTAGGTCAGCGCGCAGCGCATTTAGGACGTTCGTCGCTTTGCAGCCCGGGTTTAGACGGCCGCACCGGCGAAGCCGGCACGGCCTTTGGGGCGGCATCGCAAGCGATGCCTTAGGTGGGCGCGCGGCGCATTTAGGAGAAACCAACCCCGGTGAAAGTGCGTCAGCACTTTCACCGGTAAGGCACCTTCACCGGTAAAGCTGTTCGATCGTGTCGGCGTAGCGCTGCTC
>JBKOYZ010000175.1:0-8187 GCA_046725655.1 Actinomycetota bacterium
ACCGGGGGGAGAACCGCTGTGGCTAACTTCAGCGCCTGACCGACCAGGCCGAGGGAGTTGACGCCCTCTCGGTGATCGCGGCACCGCGATGCTCGCGTCTAACCGGGGTTCAGGCTCACGTTCCCGTCGGAAGCCATCCCGCCGTGCGGTCATGACGACGCCGACGGTTTCGTTTCGACGCCGCTGGCGGAGCCGCGCCCACAGATCTCGGCGCGGCAGGTAGCTCAAGCCGGAGCAGCCGAGGGTGCCGCTTGGGGAGCCTTTGCGTCCCAGTAGCGGTTGAGCGCTCCCTGCACCTTCACGAACCAGACGATCGCCGGGACGATCAGGATCCCGCCGGGGTACAGCCAGAGGCCGGTCCAGCCCGTCATCGGCCGCTGCTGCCCGTCCTTCGCGTACATCCTCCCGATCTCCGAGGGGATTACGAAAGCCTCGACGGGGTGGAGCAGGATCCAGATGACGAGGCCGAGCACGCCGCCCAACCCCTCGCCTGAATGCTGCTTGATCTCCTCCTGGGTCTTAAACGCCCAGTACCAGCCGTAGAAGCCGAGCGTGACGATGAAGATGAGGATTCCGAAGCCGATCCCACGGGACTGCCCGAGGGGGCCTGTATTGCTGGACGTGCTCATGCGCTCCCTCCTCCTTCAGTTTGGGCGACTGAACCATCGCTCGTGGGTCGCGGTCAAGTGCGTGGACCACGAACGGCGCCGTTGGCAGCATGCCCGAAGTGAGCGCACGACAGTCCTGCAGCTCGCGGCGGTGCGCCGGCCGCAAGGCAAAAGGCGGATGCGACCTACCAGCAGGTGCCGGAGTTGTACGGAGGCGGCTGCGAAGCGTAGAACTGCTGTGCCGCCTGCACCAGGAGGACGTAGTCCGGATTCGGCACCGTCTGTTGCCGGTAGAGCACTCTGAACGAACGAACCCGTCTCGTGACGCGCACGCGCCGCCCATGGCGGCGCACCCAAATTCTCTTCTTCACCCAGACGGTCGTCCTGACAGCGACGGTCCTAGTGATGGTCGGGTGAATGTTGAAGTAGGTGTCGATGACGTTCGGGAATTGCTGCAGCGCGCAGGTGTTGACGCGACCCTCGTCGCCGGAAAAGAGCTTGTAGTGGTTCGACTCGTGCGTCACGGTCATGACCGCGACGGCGGCGTCCCAGTACGTCGGCAACTGGCCGCTGGACCACGACGTGAAGGTGTGCGTTGGCACTGGCCCTACGAAAACCCTCCGGTAGCACCAGTCGTTCGGATCGGCTACGTAGATGCAGACGAAGCCGAGGACGTTCGTGTCCATCCCGAACGGATCGGCCCACTCCGCGGGATCGTCCTCGAGCGAGACGGTGAGCGGCCAGCCCGAGATTCCGTCGACCACGCTCGTCACGAACGAGCTCGTGGAGAGCGAAAAAGGATGAAAGCTCCTCGTGGAGAGCCGGGCCTGAACGCGCGCGGCCATCGTCGCGTTCGAGCGTCCGTGTCCCGCGACGTTGGTTTGGAGACGCGTTGTTCCTGCCTGCGCGGTGCCGGCCACGGCTAGCGTCGTCAGCAGCGCAGCCCCTGCCAACTTCAGGGCACCCACCCGTAGCCGTATGATTTCTACTCCTGTTCTCGGTTGCGATCGGCTTGCCGCCTCTCGCGCACGAGCCCGGCGGACACGGCCGGATGCTAGGTCGGTGCCCGCTGGCGCGAATGGGCCAGCCGGCCCATTTTCTTGTCCGAGGCGTCCTAGTTTGCGCCTGCGGTCGCTCTGGAGCTCGTCAACGAGCGAATGTTCAGGGCGAAGGTTGAGCAGAAGCTGCGGCCCGTCAGCGAAGCTCGGCGAGGCGCTGGGCGACGGTATCCGCGTGGGGTAGACGCACTTCCGCGCCCTCGTGCATGAGCGCCAGAACGGCGGCGGCGAGGGCCGCCCGGAGCGCCCCAGGTTCGAGCGCGCCAACGTGGGCGGCCTCGAATCGAGCCAGGGTCTCTGCTGAGAGGTCGTCGTAGCCGCGCGCCTGCACTGCGGGCAGTCCCTCGCGGACGCAGGCAAGCGAGAGCGCGTGGTCGCGGACGGCGCCGACGTAATGCTCCGCCTGCCAGACACGCCCGCGCTCGATGCACGCGCGCGCGTGGAGCGCATAGATGACGCCCCACCCGAAGAGGTCCTCCGCGACCGGCGGCGTGGGAATGAAGAGCTCCCCCGCGACGGGCGGTGTGGAAACCTCGACCTCGTCCGCCGCCGTCTCACCGAAGAGAAGCCGGAATCGTGGCCCGGCGGGACGAAATTGAGCCGCCGGCGTCATCGAGAGGTCGAACTGGAGGGCGTCCGGTAGGAGGAACACGCGGTAGCTGGTCGCACCGCGCTCGAGGTCGGCAAGGTGCACCGCATCGAGCTCGTCGATGAGCGTGCGCGTCCAGTCCTCGAGCACGTCAGCGACCGGCACATGGTCGGCGATGCCGAAGGTGAGGTCCAAGTCGGAGAAGCGGTCGCCGCCGTCCACGGCGAGCGAGCCCACGACGGCTCCGGCAACCACGTGCTCATCCTCGTCCGCGAGCCGTAGCAGGCGCTCACGGAGAGCATCCCGCTCCTCAACGGTGAACACGAGGCGGCGAGTCTATCTCTGCGTGGCCCGGCGGGAAGGTCTAGCCCCAGCGGGTCTGGCGAACGACGCGCGGCAGACGGCACAGTGGTATAGGCTGGCTGCACTGGCCCTGCGGCCAGAGCCCGGTCGAAAGCCCAGAACGGCGCCAACGCGGTTCTGCGCACGAGGCGATGAGCCTAGGCACACAGAGTTCGACTTGCAGGGCCAGCTCTTCGTGGCACTCAGATTGATGCTCGGAGTGCGTTCGCCGCAGCTTGCAGACGGTCGCTGACCTCGGCTAGCTCCCGTGCCGCAAGGTCAATGCGCTCTTGTTGGACGTCGGAGCGCTCTTGCTGGCTGGCAGCCCGTTCGCGCATCTCTGCAAGCTGGCTCCCCATCTCCTCCACGGTTCGTGTGAGATCAGCCAGCTGGCCGGCAACGGTGGCTATGTCTTTACCGGCTGTCAATGTCGCCGGATTTTATGCGCCGAGTAGAACGCTTCGCTTCGTGCTGCGGCGCCGCGGAGCGTGGTCGCGGGCGGAAAGCCGAACGCCCCCGACGCTACCGTGTAACACGATGGTCTACGAGGTGTTGGTCGTCTCAGATGGCGGCGGAGGCGAGCGGTTTGCGATCGAGCGGGACGCGCCGTTGTCTGACGGTGACATCTTCGAGCAGGACTCCAATTCCTATCGCGTACTGACCATCCAGCCCGGCCACGGACCCTTCGATGGCATCATCGAAGCCGAGTGGCTAGGCAGCTCGGGACCGGGCGAACTCGCCCCGCCCTGAACTAGGTAAGCCAGGCGGCGAGCTGAACGCCTCGGCGCTTCCCACGGCGCGGCGCGCAGCATCACCGCGTCGTTGGCGGCGGTCGACTCTCGGTTTCGCTCTTGTCGAAGTGGGGAGAGCGATGCAGACTGAACGGTCTCCAACGCGCTTCAGCCAGCCTGCCGTATCCCACTGGCTCCAGAGCGAGATCTAGATCGGTTGTCGAGCAGCGGCCACCGACTCGCACTCGGGAAGGGCGAATATGACGGCACTAGAGCGCGAACCGGGTCGAAACGGCTACGCCCTGATTCACCCTGCTCCCGCTCGACCCTCAAACGAGGCTCCAACCTCGGGGAAGGAGGCAAACATCGCCTCCGACGGCACAGTTGTCCGAGCGCTGATCCTTCTACTCGCGGCGTGCGAGCAGGCACGCCTAGACCTGGATCAATCCGAGGTTGTTATTGACGGGCTCGGCGAGGAACTGGCCACGCTCAGCGTCCGGTTGCACGACCTGCTCGGCCAGGATCGCTGGAAACTCGCGACTTAAGGTCACGGGCGCTCGGCGACCGGCCGAGCCTGAGGCTACAGCGCGGGTGTCGCGTAGTCGAGATGGCCGAACAGGAAAGGCGTCACTGAACGATGTCTAGTGTTGCTCCGAATCGAAAAGGGAGACGGCAATGGCACTAGGTGATGAAATCGACGAGATCTTTCGACGCGAGGTGAAGTCCCTGCCCGCTTACGCAAAGGCGCAGGCGGCGGCCGGCTCTGGAGTGGCGCCGCCTGTCGACGAGATGAATCAGCTGCTGATGGGGCTGGCCGTCGCGGCACAGCGCTCGTTTCACGTCCTCGCCAGCCGAATCGAGGAGCAGAGAACCGGATAAAGATTGCCGGTTCCTCTCCCCTCGCAAGGGTTCGATCTCACTGGAATGGGCAGGCGGTTCGAAACAGATACGTCTGGGGGTTTGGGACGGTGCAGACAGAGGACGTCTTCCGCGAGGCGAACGAACGGATCGCCCGGAAGGCGGACGAGCTCAAACTGCAGCCGCCGATCCCCTTCCTATGCGAGTGCAGTGACGAACGCTGCTTCGTGCACCTCTTTCTCTCGCTCGAGGAGTATGCGGAGGTGCGATCGGACCCGCAGCGCTATCTGATCATCTCGGGCCACGACGTCTTGGGTGGTGTGCGATAGCGCTACGAGATGCAAACCCGAGAGCTTCGTCGCGCTCGCCCTGATCGGCTCGCCGAGCAGCCGAGCCGCTGTCGGTTGTCGGTTGCACGAACACCAGGCTGCTCGACGTGCTAACTCACTGAGGAGGTGAACGCAGCAAGCCGGCTATCTCGGACGAGCGCGTTCGGCGTCGCGGTTCCGGTCGCAGTGCTCGGCGCCGTCGCTGCCACGATCCGTTTGCCGTTTCTCGGGACGATCGGCCCCGACGAGGGCGGCTATGCGTACGTCGCCCGCGAGTGGGCGCGGGGTGACCACCTCTACCGAGGCGCCTGGGTCGACCGGCCGCAAGGGCTCGTGCTCGTGTACCGCCTCCTCGTGAGCATCGGTCATACCGCGGCGACGATTCGGCTGGCCGCGGTCGTCGCCGGTGTCGTGATCACGCTCCTGCTCGTCGTGATCGGGCGGCTGCTCGAGTCGCCCGTGGCGGGTTTGGCGGCGGCGCTCGTCTACGCGGTCGTCGGCGTCGGCCCGCACATCGAGGGATACACGTTCAACGGCGAGCTTGCGGCCGCGGCGCCGGCGACGGCCGCAGTCGCCGCGGCCGCAATGGCGGCCTCGAGCCGCCGAAATGGCCGATGGCTGGTGCTTGCCGGGGCGCTGGGCGGCTGCGCGATCCTGATGAAGCAGTCGGGCTTCGACGGGCTTGCAGTTGCATGCTTTGCGGCGGTCGCGGTCCCGCCGTCGCGCCGCGGGCGACTCCGCGGCCTCGTCCTCGTCGTCGTGGGCGCCGCCGCACCGCTGCTCGCGTCGCTGGCCGCAGGCTGGCTGGATGGGTGGCATGCCTACTGGTCCGCGGTGGCCGGGTATCGACTTCGTGAGGTTTCAGCCGCCGGCCGGGCGGATCATTTGGCGCAGAGCCTGCCCGGCGCAGCGCGGGACCTGGCGCCGTTGGTCATCGTTGCCGCGCTGGCCGTTTGGCGCCGACCGCCCACACTCGCCGTCGTGTGGCTTGCCGCCGCCTTCGCCGGCTTCAACCTCGGCGGCTCGTATTGGCCGCATTACTACGCCCAGCTGGTGCCGCCGCTGGCACTGCTGGCCGGCATCGGGATTGCGCGGATCGAGCGGCGATCAGCGCGTCTGCTTGCCGCCGCGGTGGTCATGGCGCCGGTCCTCTTCTTCGTCGTGCAGCTGGCAGGCGCCTCCGACCGCCGTAGCGACGCCATGGTCAAGTACGCGATCGCGTTCGAGAACGATCGGCGGCTCGCGCGCTACGTGCGCGCGCACACCACTGCGACGGATACCGTCTATGCCTTCGTCTCGCGGGCGGATTTCTACTTCCTCGCCGACCGGGAGGCGGCCTCGCCCTATCTCTGGGCGAACCCGCTGAAGGAGATTCCCGGTGCGATCGCATCGCTCGAACGGACGCTCGCCGGACCGCGGCGACCGAAGCTTGTCGTCGTCTTCCAGTGCCCGGCGAGCCCACTTCTCGGGCGCCGGATCGAGCCGATCCTTCGCCGCCACTACCAAATCGTGTGGCGCGCGCCGCGGACGGGGACAGCCATCCTGGGGGCACGCGCGGGCAACCTCTCGCCGGCCGGGCGCGACAGCTGCGGCCGGCCGCGATCAGCCGGAGCGAAGCGGTCGTAGAAGCTGCACTCCCGCCAGCGGGAATACCGCCGCGAGCGCGAAGCCGGTTCGCCACGACGTCGCGGCCACGACCGCCGCGAAGGCCGGGGGCAAGGCCGCTCCGGCGGCCGCCAGCGCCGTCTGCTGCAGGCCGATCGCCGCACCGCTCTGTCGTGCGCCGGCGATCTCTGCCGCCGCTGTGAACGAGAGGCCGTTCCACGCCATCGCGAAGCCGCCCGCAAGGACGAATGCCGGCACGAGCACGCCCAGCGGAGCTTCGAGCACGGCGGCGGCGGTCGCAAGCGTCAGGCTGCTGGCGATCCCGACGAGCAGGAGCGGCACCAACCGGGAACCGATGAGGTCCGACCAGCGGCCGGCTCCGATCCGGAAGGCAGCCGCTACCACTTGCACCCCTCCCAGCACTGCCGCAGCCTCGCCCGGCGAGAGCCCACGCTCGTCGTGGAGGAAGAGGACGACGAACCCGGTGACGGCCATCTGCGCGACGAGGTAGAAGCAGCTGCCGCCGCAGAGACGCCAGAGCCGTCGCTCGCGAAGGGCGCTCCCGAGCTCGGCCGCCTCGAGCTCCTCCGGCGCGGGACGCTCGCGCAGGACGGCCGCGCCCAGGATCGCGCCGGCGAGGCAAAGCCCGGCCAGGAAGAGCAGCGCGTGGTTCAGCGCGAGGAGAGGAAGCGCGACGGCAGCGACGAGCCCTCCGAGTGGGATCGCCGTCTGCCGGAGGCCGAGAGCGAGGCCCCGCTCGTGGGCCGAGAACCATTGCATCACGGCCCGCCCGCTCGCAGAGTTGACGCTCGCCCCGGCCGCCCCGGCCACGCCCAACAAGACGACGAGCGATGCGAAGCTCCCGGCGTCGGCGGCGCCGACGAGTGCGGCGGCACACCCTGCGAGCCCGATCGTGAGCACGCGCCGCTCGCCGAACTTGTCCGCGAGAAGACCCCACGGAAGCAGCGTCAGCATGGTTCCGATCCAGACGCTGTCCAGGACGATGGCGACTCGAAGCAGGCTCAGACCGTAGGAGTCGCGGAGCGCAGGTGCGAGCACGGGGAGGCCGATCGTCACCGCCGAGAAAGACGTCTGCGCAGCCGTACCCGCTGCGAGAACCAGCCAGCGGTAGCGCGTTCCGACGGCTCCGGGCCGAGCAGATCGAAGAGGCTGCTCTCGCACGCCATCGGACTCAGCCATGCGGCAGGCTATCCGGCGCCGCGCACGCAGCCGCGCGCTTCGCCAGAGTCCCGTAACGCTGATGTCGCGATCCGAAAGAGAGGGAAGAGATGACAGAGCACAGCACCGGCTCACGCGAGGAATGGCTTACGGCGCGACTCGAGCTGCTCGAGGCCGAGAAGGAGCTGACCAGGCGGAGCGACGAGCTGGCCCGGGAGCGGCAGAAGCTTCCCTGGGTCCGGATCGAGAAGGACTATCGCTTCGAGACGGATGAAGGCAGCGCATCCTTGGCGGATCTGTTCAAGAGACGCTCGCAACTCCTGGTCTACCACTTCATGTTCGGGCCCGAGTACACGGCAGGGTGTCCGGTCTGCTCGACGATCGCGGACGGCTTCAACGGCTTCGTCGTCCACCTCGAGAATCACGACGTTTCGATGATGGCCGTCTCGCGCGCTCCCCTCGCCGCCATCCAGGCCTACAAACGGCGGATGGGGTGGAGCTTCCCCTGGGCGTCATCGTCCGGCACGGACTTCAACTACGACTTCGACGTCTCCTTCACCGAGGACCAGCAGCGCGAGGGCACGGTCGAATACAACTTCCGGCCGATGGACGTGACGCCGGTTCTGGAAGCCGGCGGGGAGAGTCCCGTCGCCGAGGTCGCGGCCATGACCGGCACGGACGCGGCCACGTACGCCCGCGAAACGCCAGGGATGAGCGCCTTCGCGCTCGAGGACGGAGTCGTCTACCACACCTACTCGGCTTATGCGCGCGGCATCGATGGCCTCTGGGGCATGTACCAGTGGCTCGATCGGGCACCGAAGGGACGCAACGAGACCGGGCCCTGGTTCCGCCGCCGCGACGAGTACGGCGAAGGCTAGGCGCGAAGCC
>JBKOYZ010000061.1:0-1598 GCA_046725655.1 Actinomycetota bacterium
GGCCGATTCGGCTTGAGCCGGTCGATCGTGCCGAAGTCACGATCGTCGTCGACAACTTCGTTGACGTGTTGATGGCAGGCTCCGAGGGCGTACGCAGGTACCTCGCTACCGACTTCGGCGGCCGCGACCAGCTGATCGCCGAGCACGGCTTCTCCGCGCTGATCACGGTCGAGTCGCATGGTCGGCGGAGCTCGGTGCTCTACGACGGCGGCCTAACGCCGACCGCTCTCGGCCGCAACCTGGACGTCCTGCAGATTCCGGTCAGAGACCTGCGCGCGCTGGTCGTCTCACACGGTCACGCAGACCATCACGGCGGGCTCGAGGCGCTGTTCCAGCGGCATGGGCGGCGGCGGCTCCCACTCGTCATCCATCCCGAGGCCTGGAAGGAGCGGAAGATCGTCTTCCCGACCGGGAGTGAGTTGCGGCTTCCGCCGCCGAACCGGCGCGATCTCGAAGCCGAGGGAGTCGAGGTCATCGAGGAGCCACGACAGACGCTGCTGCTCGACTCGACCGTTCTTGTCTCCGGTCAGGTGGAGCGGCTGACCGCGTTCGAGCAGGGCTTCCCGATCCACCACGCGCGCTCGGAGGCAGGGTGGGAGCCCGACCCAATGATCTGGGACGACCAGAACCTGATCGTCAACGTGCAGGGCAAGGGTCTCGTCGTCGTCTCCGGCTGCTCGCACGCGGGAGCTGTCAACGTCTTACGCAACGCGCAACGGCTTACCGGCGAGGAGCGGGTCGCCGGCTTAATCGGCGGCCTGCATCTCACCGGCGGAATTTTCGAGGCGAGCATCCAGCCCACAGTCGATGCCTTCGTCGTCGCTGGTGTCGGCCGTCTCCTGCCAGCGCACTGCACCGGCTGGAAGGCCGTTCACCAGCTCGCGCGCGCGCTACCCGACGCCTTCGTCCAACCCGCGGTCGGAACCGTCGTCACCTTCTGAGGGCTGACCGCTCCGCTGGGCCAGCGTGCTCTCGCCCGAGCCGTCCTCTCGTCAGACCTACTAGTAGAAGAGCCCCAGCCGCAGCTTGACAGGTGAAGGTGCGGGGTGAGAACGTGTGGCTGTCGAGGCCCGGTGACCGAAAGGTCGGCGGGCTTCGGCGTTTCTGACCGCCCTGCTACACGTCGATGCCGAGCTTGCGCAGTTCGACGATCGCCGCTCGGCGCCAGCGGATCGTGTCGGGCGAGAACGGCAACATGAACGGCATCCCGTTCGCTCTGCGGAGCGGCTTGCCGTCGCGCAGGACGCGGTAGTGGCCCGGGGTGGGCTCGACCGTGAGGCCGACGGCTTCGAGCCGCCGGATGAACTCGCGCACGTCCTTTCTCATCCGTTCTCGTGGCGGTTCTGCGTTGACGGGATCAAACGGAAGACCGCATGTCTCGCCAGCTCGGCTGCAACGACCTCGTCGGATGAGTTCGGGGTCGCGTCGAAGTAGGCACGTGTGACGCGGATCTCGGCATGTACTTGCGCAATACCGGGATGGCAGCCTCGGCTCCGACCTCCGCGACCTTGTACGTCTCGGAGTGGCGACCGCGGCTGAGCGTGACCTGTCCGTGCGCGCGGGTGTTGAGCACCCAGTTCGCGGGTCCATAGCCCGCC
>JBKOYZ010000120.1:0-11274 GCA_046725655.1 Actinomycetota bacterium
CTTACGACCCTCGCTTGGCGCCGTACTTCGACCGCGCCTGCCGGCGATCGCCCACGCCCGAGGCATCCAGGCCGCCGCGAATCACCTTGTACCGGTACCCCGGCAGGTCCTTGACGCGTCCGCCTCGGACGAGCACGACCGAGTGCTCCTGGAGGTTGTGGCCCTCGCCCGGGATGTACGCGCCGACCTCCATGCCGTTGGTGAGCCGGACACGCGCCACCTTCCGCAGCGCCGAGTTCGGCTTCTTCGGCGTCTGTGTCATCACGCGCGTGCACACGCCCCGCTTCTGGGGCGCGCCGCGCAGGGCAGGGGTCTTCACCTTCGCCTTGGGGGCGACTCGACCCTTGCGCACGAGTTGATTGACGGTTGGCATTGCGGCTTGCGGCTACTCCAGGAGAAGGGCTTCCGACACAACAAAGGCTGGCCAGGGGCTTAGACCCCCGCCAACCAGAGGTGCATGGTAGCCAAAGGCTCCCGGCATCGTCAAACGCCGGAAACCCGCTTCCGGAGCGCCTTCGGCGCGCGCTGAGAGGCCTCCTGGAGGCCAGATTACGGCTTTGAAACCATAGTCAGCACGCGCCGAGCCGACTACAGTGAGTCCAGCTGCCGCCCGGCCTGCGACTTCAGGGCCGACCGCGATACTGGCAGGAGGAAATGGATCGTCGGAGCCGCTTGGAGTGACGACCGTCGTCGTGTCGATCGCCGCCGCGGTCGCGGTGATCGTGCTCTCGCTGCTCGTGGTGTGGCTCGTGCGCCGCGGCGGCCAGAGCGCGCAGAGCGACGAGCGTCTCGCCGCGCTCGTGGCGGACATGAACGCGCGGATGGAGTCGATGGTCGCGGAGCTCTCGGAGGCGCTCGAGCGGGCGCAGGCCGAGGGACGCCGTAACCGGATGCTCGGGGAGCTCGCGGGGACGATCGACCTCGACGAGGTCCTGACGCGAACGCTCGACGCCGCCGGCGCGATGCCGGGCGTCGACGCGGCGCTGGCGAGGCTCGACGAGCGCGGCGGCGACTCGCCGGTGGTCGCCATGCTCGGCCTCTCGACCGAGGAGGCCCAGCGCCAGGCGATCGCCGGACCGCCCGGCGCCACCGAGGCACGGTCGATCTCGCTCGTCTACCAGTACCCGTCCGAGACGGCCTCCACGACGAACGGGCCCTCGAACCTGATCCATTCCGGGCTCGCCGTACCGATCCAGACCGACGCCGGCACGATCGGCTTCATAGCCGTCTACTCACGCTCGCGCGCCCACACCTGGACGGAGGACGAGGTCCGCGAACTGGAGGAGCTCGCGCTCCGCGCCGGCCCAGCGATCGAGAACGCCAAGCGCTTCCGCGAGGCGCGCCAGCTCGCCGATCTCGACGCGCTTACCGGCCTTCACAACCGGCGCTACTTCCACGAGACGCTGGCGCGCGAGGTCGCGCGTGCCCATCGCTACGACCGCCGGCTGGCGCTGGTCGTCTTCGATGTGGACGACTTCAAGGCGATCAACGACCGGATCGGCCACCTCGCCGGCGACGCGGTGCTCGCGGAGGCAGCCGATCGGGTTCGCGATGTCGTCCGCTCGGCAGATGTCGCCTGCCGCGTCGGCGGCGACGAGTTCGCCGTGATCCTGCCGGAGTCGACCCTCGCCGATGCCGACCAGCTCTTCGGGCGGCTCCAGGAGGCGGTCACCGCGCGGCCGATCGGCCAGGCTGGACGGCTTTCGTTCTCGGCAGGCGTCACCGAGCTCGGGTCGGACGACAACCCGACTGTGTTCTTCGAGCGTGCCGACCAAGCCCTCTACCGCGCGAAGGAGCGCGGCAAGGCGCAGGTCGTCTCGTCTAACGCGACTGCTTGACGATCCCCGACGCCGAAGCGGCGCCCGAATCGAGCGCGAGGTACTTCAGGTAGTCCGTCAGTGGCACGACTTCGACGGCCGGAAGCTGGTCGCGCCAGCACAGGGTCGAATCGAGGGCGGTCTTCTCCCTGTAGAGCAGCCAGTTCTGGTACGCCGCGTCGCGGGCGAGCGAGACGAGCGCAGTTGCGATCGGCTTCCGCGCCTTCGCGATCGGCAGCTCGGCGAGGGAGACCGTCGGCCCGAGCGGCTTCACCTTGAACGCCCCCGTCATCGAGCGCAGCGTCACCTCCCGGCGCTCCGGCAGCGTGAAGATCCGCGGCGGGGCGACGGTACCGAGCGCAAACCCCCTACTCGAGTTCCCAAGCCACGGGGCCGTGGGATTCACCTGAACCAGCCGCGCCGGGGCTGATGCGTACGTGTCGTAGTACGACTTGATCGCCGAGCTCGCCGGGGCCGGAACACTGAGACGCTTCTGGATCTTGGAACGGCGGAGCTCGTCGGCGATCACGCCGCGTGCGGTTGTCACCGACGCCCTTCCCCGTCTGAGCGCAGCGACGTAGGCGGCGCGGCTGCCTCCGAAGTGCTGCACGATGACCGCCTTCTCCGCGGCGAGGATCTCCTTGGTGGTGACACTGGCATACGCGCCGGCGACCGCGCGCGAGTACGCCGCGGTGAACGCCGCCTGGGTGTCCCCGGTTATCCGCGAGAGGGCGGCGGCAACGTCCCAACGGACTGCACGCCCCTTGACGGTGCACCGCACGCCGCGCGGGAAGATGAGTTGGCCCTCGGTGCGATCGGGGTTGAAGCCCGGCCCGGCCATCGCCGGCCCGTTGCAGAGCTTCGGATCACGCGTCCAGAGATAGACGCAGGCGGCGGCGGGCTTGTCGGGGTCTTGCTCGGCCTTCGTCCACGTGGCCCAGCCCCACGACCAGACCGACGCGAGGTGAAGGTCGCGTGCGACCTCCTTCGCGGCAAGTGCCTGCAGCTTCGTCAGCTCGAACCACTTCGAGGCGGGTCGCAACCCTTCGCGGCCGCCGGAGCCCGGCGTCGTGTGGAAGCCGAGCATGATCCCGAGCTTCGACGGCGGGATTCCGATCGAGATGAAGTCTTCGGCGCCGGCCCGAAACATCTGCCGGATCGTGCGGCTGGCCTGGATGACGCCGAGCTTGTAGATCTTCGGCGCCGGGAAGTAGACCTCGCGAACGAGCGAGGCGACCTGCGCCACCTGGCGCCACCAGTCCGCCGCCTCGCCGCCGGTGTAGGGGGTGCTCGAGACGAGCAGCACCGGCCGCGCCCCCCGGGCCGCGAGCGTGCGCAGGAAGAGGAGCACGTTCTGGCGGTACTGCGCGTTCGTCGGGCTCCACGGCGTGAGGGTGCCCGCGCCCTGGAGCTCGTTCTCGGTCATCACTGGGGTCGGACACGCCATCGAGTTCGAGGCGTAGGTGTAGAGGCGGTTCGCGCGGTCGATCACGGACGCCGCATCGGCCGGCTCGGTCGGCGTGCCGGTCCGGCGCGTGAAGTTCAGGTCGAAGTAGACGGTCTTGGCGCCACGCGCCCGAATCTGCGGCGGGAAGATGAAGTTCGCGGCCGCGGCGACCACGCCCGGCTGCGCGAACTGCTGCCAGAAAGGCACCGACCCGTCCGCGAAGTCGATCCAGACCGGCTGCTTCGCCGGCAGCGCGCAAGCATCCGTAGTGGCCGCCGCCGGCGCCGGCGGCCGCGCCGACGCCGTGATGCCCGCAACAGCCAGCAGCAACAGAAGAAGGGAAGCCCGCTTCACGCCCTGCAACTAAGTAGCAAGAACGAAGGAGCGCGGCCGAGGCCGCGCTCGTGTTTTACGTAGGGCCGCGACGCGGCTTGTCCGCCGAAGGCAGACCGGTGGAAGGGGTCTGGGGGAACCGGGAGGTTCCCCCAGCAGCCCTAGCCCTACGACTCATCCAGCGGCGAGTCGACCTCGGGCACTTCCTCGGCCTCCTCCGCCTCCTTCGGCGGGTTCTCCTCGCCGAAGTCGGGAGTGCCGCCGAAGTCCAGGCCGAGGGCGGCGAGGCTGGCGCCGTCGCCGCCGTCGCCACCGATCTCCTGCAGCGCCGCGAGCAGTGCCTCGCGCTCGTAGGTGTCGGCGGGCACCTTCTCGGACGGGCTGATGTCGATCGTGCGATAGCGCTTGAGCCCGGTTGCGGCGGGGATCAGCTTGCCGATGATCACGTTCTCCTTCAGGCCGAGCAGGCGGTCGATCTTCCCCTCGATCGAGGCGTCGGTCAGCACCTTCGTCGTCTCCTGGAAGGAGGCCGCGGAGAGGAAGGACTCCGTGGCGAGCGACGCCTTCGTGATCCCGAGGATCAGCGGCTCGAACGTCGCCTGCTCCTTCTTCTCCTTCTTCACGCGCGCGTTCTCGCGATCGAGCACGACCTTGTCCACGAGCTGGCCCGGGAGCAGATCCGTGTCGCCGGCGCTCTCGACACGCACCTTCTTGAGCATCTGGCGGACGATCAGCTCGATGTGCTTGTCGTGGATGTCGACGCCCTGCGAGTTGTAGACCTTCTGCACCTCGGAGACGAGGTACAGCTCGGTGGCGGTGGCGCCCTTGAGCCGCAGGAGGTCGGCCGGATTGAGCGAGCCCTCGTGGAGGGCGTCGCCCGGCTCGACGACCTGGCGGTCGCGGACGAGCACGCGCGTCCGTCGCGGGAGCTGGTACTCGACCGGCTCCTCCTCTCCCTCGACGAGGATCGAGATCTTCGGCCCGCGGTCGGTGTCCTCCACCCTCGCGGTGCCGGCGACCTCGGCGAGGTTCGCGGCTCCCTTCGGATTCCGCGCCTCGAAGATCTCGACGACGCGCGGGAGGCCGTGCGTGATGTCGGCGCCGGCGACTCCGCCGGTGTGGAACGTCCGCATCGTCAGCTGCGTGCCCGGCTCGCCGATCGACTGTGCGGCGATGATCCCGACCGCGTCGCCGATCTCGCACATCCCGCCGGTGGCGAGGAAGGTGCCGTAGCAGGCCTGGCAGACGCCGAACTCGCTCTTGCACTTGAGCACCGAGCGGACGGGCAGCGTCGCACCCTCGGCATCGTCGGCGAGGCCGTCGAGCACCTCCCGCAGCAGCGGCATCGTCACGATCTGGCCCTTCTCGGCCAGCACGGTCTTGCCCGGCTTGCCGCTGGCAAGCGGCTTGTGGACGTCCTCCGCGAGCGTGCGGCCGAGCAGGCTCTTGTTCAGCCCCTCGGGGACCTGGATCGGGAGCTCGATGAACTCCTTCGTCTTGCAGTTCTCGTCCCGGATGATCACGTCCTGCGAGACGTCGACGAGACGCCGCGTCAGGTAGCCCGAGTCGGCCGTGCGAAGCGCCGTGTCCGCGAGGCCCTTGCGGGCGCCGTGCGTCGAGATGAAGTACTCGAGCACGGACAGGCCCTCCATGAAGTTCGCCTTGATCGGGCGCTCGATGATCTCGCCCTTCGGATTCGCCATCAGGCCGCGCATGCCAGCCAGCTGGCGGATCTGCTTGAAGGAGCCGCGAGCGCCGGAGTTGGCCATCATGTAGATCGGGTTCAGCTCGTTGAGGTTCTTCTCCATCGCCTCGGCGACGTCTTCCGTTGCCTCGGTCCAGAGGTTGACGATCGACTCGTGCCGCTCCTCCTCGGTGATGAGGCCGCGCTCGTACAACGCCTCGACCTCACTGACACGCGCCTCGTAGCCGGCGAGAATCTCGTCCTTCGCCTCGGGGATGTCGATGTCGTTCTTCGAGATCGTGACGCCGGCGTCGGTGGCGTACTTGAACCCGAGCGTCTTCACCTTGTCGAGCACGCCCGCAATCACGTGGGCGCCGTACCGCTCGGCGAGGTCGGAGATGAAAACGTCCATCTCCTTCTTTGACAGCGTCAAGTTCACGTACGGCAGCTCGGCGATCGCCTCGTCGACTCGCTCCTCGGGCAGCGCGTCGGCCAGCGACCGCTCGACCTCGGCATTGAAGATCACGCGGCCTGGCGTGGTCAGGATGACCTCCTCGCCGCGGCGATACTCGATCGGCTGCTGGAGGTCGACCTGCTTGGCCTCGATCGCGCGCTCGACCTCCTCCTCGGAGGCGAACCGCTTCGGCCGAGGATCGAGGTCCTCAGCGTTCACCTCGTTCAGGTTCTGCTCCGCGTAGGTGAGGAAGTACTCGCCCAGGACCATGTCCTGCGTCGGCGTCGCGAGCGGCCGCCCGTGCGCCGGCGAGAGGATGTTGTTCGACGAGAGCATGAGGATCCGCGCCTCGGCCTGCGCCTCCGCGCTGAGAGGCAGGTGGACCGCCATCTGATCGCCGTCGAAGTCGGCGTTGAACGCGTGGCAGACGAGCGGGTGCACCTGGATCGCCTTGCCCTCGACCAGCACCGGCTCGAACGCCTGGATGCCGAGGCGGTGGAGCGTCGGCGCCCGGTTCAGGAGCACCGGGTGCTCGGCGATGACCTCCTCGAGCACGTCCCAGACCTCCGGGACCATCGAGTCGACGTGCTTTTTCGCCGCCTTGATGTTCTGGACGGACTTGCGCTCGACGAGCCGGCTCATGATGAATGGCTTGAAGAGCTCGAGCGCCATCAGCTTCGGCAGGCCGCACTGGTGTAGCTTCAGGTTCGGCCCGGCGACGATCACCGAGCGGCCCGAGTAGTCGACCCGCTTCCCGAGCAGGTTCTGGCGGAAACGGCCCTGCTTGCCCTTGAGCATGTCGCTCAGTGACTTCAGCGGGCGGTTGCCCGGGCCCGTGACGGCACGGCCGCGCCTGCCGTTGTCGAACAGCGCGTCGACGGCCTCCTGCAGCATCCGCTTCTCGTTGTTGACGATGATCTCGGGGGCGCCGAGGTCGAGCAGCCGCTTGAGGCGGTTGTTCCGGTTGATCACTCGGCGATAGAGGTCGTTGAGGTCGCTCGTCGCGAAGCGGCCGCCGTCGAGCTGGACCATCGGGCGGAGCTCCGGCGGGATCACCGGCACCGCCTCGAGGATCATCCACTCGGGCTTGTTCTCCGAGGTGACGAAGGCGCTCACGACCTTGAGGCGCTTGATCGCGCGCTGCTGCTTCTGGCCCTTCGAGGTCTTGATCGTCTCGCGCAGGGACTTCGCCTCGGCCTTCAGGTCGAGGTCCTTGAGCAGCTCGCGGATCGCCTCCGCGCCCATGCCGCCCGCGAAGTAGACGCCGAAGCCGTACGGCGAGCCGAAGCGGTCCTTCAGCTCACGGAACAGCTGCTCGTCGTTGACGATCTGCTTCGGCTCGAGCTCCTTGAAGAGCTGCCACGTCTCCTCGAGCCGGCGGACGGAGTCGACCGCCGCCTCGCGCGTGTCCTCGCGCCGCGACTCGATGTCCTGGTACATCTCGCGCACCTTCACGAGCCACTGCACCAGCGAGTCGAAGTCTTCCTTCTGGATCTTCCCGTCCGTGCGCAGGCAAAGGTCGCCGACCAGCTCGCGCACCTCGTCGTCGCTCGCGGTCGAGTCAGCCGTCTCGAGGACCTCGCGCAAGAGCCCCTTGCCGAGGTCGCGCGCCTTCTCGAGCTGCTTCTCGTCGACCGACGCGACGAGCTCCTGATCGTCCTCGTGCACCGACGCCTTCTTATCGAGGAGGCCGTCGAGCACACGGTTGATGTGCTTTGTGAGAGCGCCCTTCTTCGAGCCGCTCGCCTTCGCCAGCTGCTTGTTCAGCGGCGCCACCGCCTCGCGGATCTGGATCGCGACGTTACCGACCGTCTCCAGCTCCTTCGGCGTCAGCCGGCGGTCGTCGCGGATCGCCGCGTTGCGGACGAGCTCGCGGATCTTCTTCGAGTCCTCGGTCGTGATCTCGGGCGCGACCTCGACGAACAGGCCGCCCACGAGCTCGCGCGCCTCCTCGAGGGTCGGGACCGCCTGCTCCTCGGCCCAGTTGGAGAGACCGCGCGCCCAGAAGTCGTCGTCCTCGTCGAAGTTGCGCTCCCTGCCCTTCGCGAAGTACTCGCGGCGCCGCTTGAGCCTGTCCTCGAGCGCGGCGAGCTGCTCGTCGCGGTCGACCATGATCTGCTCGGACTCCGCCTTGACCTTGTCCTCGAGGTCGTTCAGGTCCTTCTGGCGCGCCTCGCCGTCGACCGAGGTAACGATCGACGCAGCGAAGTAGAGGACCTTCTCGAGCTCGCGGGGCGCGATGTCGAGCAGGTAGCCGATCCTGCTGGGGACGCCCTTGAAGAACCAGATGTGCGAGACCGGCGCGGCGAGGTCGATGTGCCCCATCCGCTCGCGGCGGACCTTCTGGCGGGTCACCTCGACGCCGCAGCGCTCGCAGATGATGCCCTTGTAGCGGACGCGCTTGTACTTGCCGCAGTAGCACTCCCAGTCCTTCGTCGGACCGAAGATGCGCTCGCAGAAGAGCCCGTCACGCTCAGGCTTGAGCGTGCGGTAGTTGATCGTCTCCGGCTTCGTGACCTCTCCGGACGACCAGTCCCGAATCTGCTTCGACGACGCCAGACCGATGCGAATGGCGTCGAAGTCGTTGATGTCAATCAATTCTCAGTTCCTCTCCTAGCGGCTTTGCCACTGAATTCCAGCCCGCGCAGACCCTCGCGCGCTGCGCGCGCGAGGCCTTCACGCTCCTAAACCCAACACTCGCCGTCGTTCTCACTCCTCCACGTCCGCCGGCTCGCCCAACGGTCCGGCTTGTTCCTCGGCCTCCTCGGTAGCCGCTGCCTCGGGCGCGACCTCGACGTCGGCGAGGTCGCCCAGCACCTCGTCGGCCGGCAGCTTCAGCTCGCCGTCCTCGTCGACCCGTTCCGCACCCTCCTCGACCTCCTCGGCGGTCGGCTGGCGGGCCGCCGCGCGCAGCGAGCCCGGTGAGAGATCGATCCCCAGCTCCTCGGCGGCGCGCAGCAGCTCGTCGTCCTCCTCGCGCACCTCGACCTCCTTGCCCTCGTCGGAGAGGACGTGGACGTCCAGCGCGAGCGACTGCATCTCCTTCAGCAGCACCTTGAACGACTCCGGAATCGACGGCTCGGCGATGTTCTCGCCCTTCACAATCGCCTCGTATGCCTTCACACGGCCGACGGTGTCGTCGGACTTGATCGTCAGCATCTCCTGGAGTGTGTACGCCGCGCCGTAGGCCTCGAGCGCCCACACCTCCATCTCGCCGAACCGCTGGCCGCCGAACTGCGCCTTGCCGCCCAGCGGCTGCTGGGTGACCAGCGAGTACGGCCCGGTCGAGCGAGCGTGGATCTTGTCGTCCACGAGGTGGAGCAGCTTGAGGATGTACATGAAGCCGATCGTGATCGGCTGCTCGTACGTGTCGCCGGTCTTGCCGTTGAAGAGACGCACCTTCCCGGTGCAGCGGCGCCCGGTGGGCTGCTTCGGGTCGACCACGAACTTGATCGGCGAGTCCGGGTTCTGCTCGACCCACGTGAGCAGCGCCTCGTCGACGTCCGCCTCGGTTGCGCCGTCGAACACCGGCGTCGCGATCGGCCGCGGCTCGCCGTCGCCGTTCTCGCTGAAGACTCCGTTCGCCGCAGCCCAGCCGAGATGGGTCTCGAGGATCTGGCCGATGTTCATCCGGCTCGGGACGCCGAGCGGGTTGAGCACGACGTCGACGGGCGTGCCGTCCTCGAGGAACGGCATGTCCTCCTCCGGCACAATCTTGGCGATCACGCCCTTGTTGCCGTGCCGGCCGGCAAGCTTGTCGCCCTCGGCAATCTTTCGCTTCTTGGCCACGTAAACGCGTACGAGCTCGTTGACGCCCGGTGAGAGGTCGTCGCCCGCGTCGCGCGAGAACGTCTTGACGTCGATCACCTTGCCGCCCTCGCCGTGTGGGACCTTCAGCGACGTGTCGCGGACCTCGCGCGCCTTCTCCTTGAAGATCGCGCGGATCAGCTTCTCCTCGGCCGTCAGCTCGGTCTCGCCCTTGGGCGTCACCTTGCCGACCAGCAGGTCACCGGAGCCGACCTCGGCGCCGATGCGGACGACACCCCGCTCGTCGAGGTCCTTGAGCGACTCCTCGGAGCGGTTCGGGATGTCACGTGTGATCTCCTCGTCGCCGAGCTTCGTCGAGCGGGCGTCGATCTCGTACTCGTGGATGTGGATCGACGAGAGCACGTCCTCCTTGACGCACCGCTCGGAGATCACGATCGCGTCCTCGAAGTTGAAGCCCTCGAACGGCATGAAGGCGACGAGCAGGTTGGCGCCGAGCGCGAGCTCGCCGCTGTCGGTGGAGCTGCCGTCGGCCAGCACCTGCCCCGCCTGCACGCGGTCGGCGAGGCCGACAATCGGCTTCTGATGGATCAGCGTGCCCTGGTTCGAGCGCATGAACTTGGTCAGGTCGTACGTCTCCTTGCCGTCCCTCGTCTCGACGACGATCTTCTCGGCGTCCACGTCGGCGACGGTCCCGGCCTTGTCGGCCACGACGACGTCGCCCGTGTCGACGGCGGCGCGGTACTCGAGGCCCGTGCCGATCAGCGGCGCCTGCGGGACCATCAGCGGCACCGCCTGCCGCTGCATGTTCGCGCCCATCAGCGCGCGGTTCGCGTCGTTGTGCTCGAGGAACGGGATCAGCGCCGTGGCGACCGAGACGATCTGCGCGGGCGAGACGTCCATGTAGTCCACGTCCTGCGGGCGCGCCGTCACAGCCTCGCCCTCACGCGAGCGGCAGAGCACCTGCTCGTCAAGGAACCTGCCGGTCTTCTCGTCGATCGGCGCCGAGGCCTGCGCGATCGTGAACTGCGCCTCCTCGGCGGCGTCGAGGTAGATGATCTCGTCCGTCACCTTGCCGTTCTTGACGACGCGGTACGGCGTCTGGATGAAGCCGAACTCGGACACCGTCGCCATCGAGGCGAGCGAGCCCATCAGGCCGATGTTGGGGCCTTCCGGCGTCTCGATCGGGCACATGCGACCGTAGTGGGTGGCGTGTACGTCGCGCACCTCGATCGGCGCGCGCTCGCGCGTCAGCCCGCCGGCGCCGAGCGCCGACAGACGCCGCCGGTGCGTCAGCCCAGCGAGCGAGTTCGTCTGGTCCATGAACTGTGACAGCTGCGAGGAGCCGAAGAACTCCTTCAGCGCCGCCACGACCGGACGGATGTTGATGATCGTCTGCGGCGTGATCGTGTCGACGTCCTCGGTGGTCATCCGCTCGCGGACGACGCGCTCCATCCGGTAGAGGCCGACCCGGAACGCCTCCTGGATCAGCTCTCCGACCGTGCGCAGGCGCCGGTTGCCGAAGTGCTCGTACTCGTCGAGCTCACCGCGAATCGGATCGCGCGAGAGCACGATCGCGTCGGCAGCAAAGTCCTTCGACTCCGGGTCGACGCCGAGCTTCGTCGGCAGGTCAACGAGCTTCTTGACGAGCGCGAAGATGTCCTGCGTCGTCAAGACGCGCGTGTCATCCGGGACGTCGATCTCGAGCCGCTGGTTCAGCTTGTAGCGTCCGACCTTGGTCAGGTCGTAGCGCTTCGGGTCGAAGAAGAGCGCC
>JBKOYZ010000119.1:0-5446 GCA_046725655.1 Actinomycetota bacterium
CGACACGCTCCGCTGATAGCGATGCTCAACGCGGGCTCGACGCGGGTCTACACGGACGTCGACAACGAACAGGTCCAGGAGTTCGCGACGGGCCCCGGCTTCTTCAGCGTCGAGCAGGACCGCGCGCTCGCGCTGGTCAACACGGCCGTCAACGTGCGCGAGATCGATCCGGACGCCGCCCAGGCGCAGCTCGAGGAGGCGCAGGCCGAGCTGGAGCGGATCGAGCGAGGCGAGTCCGAGGCCGACCGCTGGCAGGTGGAGCAGCGGATCAAGGCCGCGGAGAACGAGCTGACGGCCGCGGGCCGTTAATCGCGAAAATGCTGCACATTTTTCGTTGCATCCGCACTGGTAACGCCCTTCGCTCCGCTCGGGAGACCCGATGAAGGCCTTTGTTCCAGGGGTCTATCCGCGGTCAGAGGCGCTCGTCCAGGCGACGCGCGATCTGGACCGTGGCCGGACGACGCACGAGGCGGTCGACGAGCAGATCGAACGCGACCGTGCGGAGCTCCTCGCGGTGCAAAGGCAGGCCGGACTCGACCTGCTCTCGGACGGGATGCTCACCTGGCAGGACCTGTTCAGGCCGATCCTCGAAACCGCCGAGGGCTTGGAGCCAGCCGCGCTGACCCGCTTCCTCGACACCAACACCTTCTACCGCGCTCCGCACGCGACGACCGCCACCCCGAAGCTGTCCGCACCGCTCGACCAGCGGTACGTCTCGCCGGTCGGAGGCCCGCGGGTCGTCACGCTTCCGTCGCCGCTCGCGCTGTCAAAGGGCACGGGCGTCGAAGCCGCGACGATCGCGACCGAGGTGCTCAAGCCGCAGCTCGACGCGCTCGAAGCCGATCTCGTCGTCCTCGCCGAACCGTTCCTGCCGCGTGACGAGTCGGCCGCCATCCCGCAGCTCGCCTCCGCGCTGGGACCGCTCGCGGGTGGTCCGAAGCTCGCCCTCTGGCTCACGTTCGGCGACGCACGGAAGCTGCTCGAGGGGGGCGCCGCCGAGCTCCCTGTCGACGCGATCGGAATCGACTTTTACGCGACGCATCTGGTCGACGTGCCGAAGGGACTCGACAAGCTCCTCCTCGCGGGGGTCGTCGACGCACGCAGCTCGACGCTCGAAGAGCCGCGGGAGCTGGCCGAGTTCGCCGAACGGCTCCAGAACGAGCGTGAGGTGGCGCAGCTCGCGCTCGTCCCGAACGGCGACCTGCAGTTCGTCTCGGAGCGGATCGCGCGCGAGAAGCTGCTCCGGCTGGGGAAGGCGAAGACGGCTACCGTAGAGAAGGCCGCATGAATCTCTTGACGCACGAGATCGGATCCCTCGCCAAGCCACCGTGGCTGGTGAAGCCGAGCGCGGGGCACCCGCTCGAGCAAAGCGACGTCGAGCACGCGCGGAGCTGGGGCGAGAAGCTCGCGGTCGACGACCACGAGGAGCTGGTCGAGACGCTTCGCAAGGCGGACGGAGCCGGCTCGCTCGACACGAACGAGCTCGGGCGCTGGGCTAGCCGCTACGCGCTACGCCTGCTCGAGAGCGCCGGCCTCGAGATCGTCTACGACGGCGAGCAGCAGCGGACGGAGATGTACGCCTGGGCCGTGGCGCACTCCGAGGGGTTCGAGCCGCGCGGCACGGTCCGGAGCTTCGACAACAAGTACTACTCCAAGTCGGCCGTCGTCGACGCGCCGTCGCTGCGCGAGCCGTACCACAACGACGAGTTCCGGTTCCTGCAATCGGTCGCCAACCACGACCTGAAGATCCCGGTGACGGGGGCGTACACGCTCGCGGTCTGGTCGTACGACGAGCACTACGCGCCGCAGACCGGCCGCATCGGCGCGGGTCATGCGCGCGCGGAGGAGCTGGGGGCCCGCCGGGAGTTTGCGCTTGCGCTCGCCCGCGACGTCATCCGCCCGAACCTGGAGTCGCTGATCGAGCTCGGCGCGAAGTGGATCCAGATCGACGAGCCGGGCGCGTCGACCGAGCCGGACGAGCTCGACATCTTCGTCGAGAGCTTCAACGCGAGCGTCGAGGGCCTCGACTGCTTCTTCTCCACGCACCTCTGCTTCTCGGACTACGACCTCTTCTTCCCGGCGATCGAGGAGATGCACGGCTGCAAGCAATTCTGCGTGGGCTTCGCGAACTACGACACACGCGATCTCGGCACCTCCGGCGCGGTGCGCCCCGGCTACGAGGTGATCTCGAAGTTCCGCGACCTGCCGTACGAGCCGATCCTCGGGCTCGGCGTGCTCGACATCCACACCGACTTCATCGAGTCGCCGGAGCTCGTTCGCGATCGGATCCTCTACGCGTCGCAGGTGTTCGGCGATCCCACGCGAATCCACGTCTGTCCGGACTGCGGCCTCCGCACCCGCAGTTGGGAGGTTGCGTACGAGAAGCTCAGGAACATGGTCGAAGGAACGAAGCTCGCCGAGCAGGCGCTCACCGGCGCGACCGCAGGCGCGACGACCTAGGACGAACGGCTATCCTCGGGCCGCGGCGGGCGCCCTCGAGGCGCTTTCGCACGTCTAGCGACTGATGCGAACAACGCTCAAGAGAGGAATCGGGCGCGGCGCCGACCTGAACGGCAACGGGCACGTGACGCTGCCGCCCGGCGTCCTCACGCCGATGGTGCGGTACCAGCAGCCGCCGCGCCCGCGGCCGAGCATCGCTCGCCGTCTCGGCAAGTTCTTCTTCATTCTCCTCGCGCTGGTGCTGATGGTCGCCGGCGGCGCCGCCGGCGGGCTCTACCTCTACGGCCACGACTTCGCGGCCGCGACGGCACCGCACTCGGCCGCGATGAAGCGGGCCTCGAAGCGGCTCGCCTTCGTCTCGCCGGACAAGCCGGCCGTTGCGCTCGTCATCGGCTCCGATCACCGTTTCGTCGACGGGAAGGAGCCTGGCCGCTCCGACACGCTGATGCTGGTCAGGACCGACCCGGCAAACCACACGGTCTCGCTGCTGTCGTTCCCCCGCGACCTCCAGGCGCAGATCCATTGCCCGGGACGGGGGACCTGGGTCGACAAGATCAACGCCGCCTACGGGACCTGCGGCCCGGGCGGCGCGCTCGAGACTGTGAAGGCGCTGACGAACATCCCGATCAACTACCTGATCAACGTCAACTTCATCGGATTCATAGAGGTCGTGAACAAGCTCGGCGGCGTCTACATGGACGTCGACCGCCGCTACTTCAACAACCACACCGGGCCGACCGGATACGCCGCGATCAACCTCCAGGCCGGTTACCAGAAGCTGAACGGCAAGCAGGCGCTCGACTTCGTCCGCTACCGGCACACCGACAACGACCTCTTCCGCGTCGCGCGCCAGCAGATGTTCGTCCGCGCCGCGAAGGAGCAAATGGCGCGGTTCTCCAGGCTCCACGTCTTCAGCCTCTTGAAGTCGATCAAGAAGAACGTCGAGATCGGGCGGGCCGGTGGAAAGGGCGTCGACTTCTCGACGATGATCAACTACGCGCTCTTCTTCCACGGCCTTCCGGGCGGGCACTTCATCCAGGTGCGGATCCAGGGGCTCGAGGGCTACTCGAACCTGACCACGGCGCCGCAGAACATCACGACCGCCATCCAGGAGTTCATGAACCCCGACGTCGAGGCGCCCGAGAAGGCGAACGCGGCCGCATTGCGCGAGAAGTACCGGCCGAAGGTGAGGGGGATCAACCCGAGGTCGATCTTCGTGACAGTGCTGAACGGGAACGGCGTCACCGGCTCCGCTGCACTGGCGGGTCAGCAGCTGCGCGAGCGGCGCTACCAGATCCTCCAGCCGCCGGACTCGCTGCAGGCCGACTCGCCGGACGGCTGGAACCACGCGCGGACGCGCATCTTCTACGACAGGACGCTCCCGCGCGCGAAGGCCGCCGCGGAGCAGGTCGCAAAGCTCTTCTCGAACTCGTCGGTCGGACCGCTGACACCGCGTTTCCGCCCCTACGCGAACGGCGCGACGCTCGTCGCCGTCGTCGGCAAGACGTACACCGGCTCGCTCCTTGGCGCGGCGCCGTCGACGCCGGTGCCGAAGCACCAGCCGCCCCACACCACGCGCGACCCGAGCGTCTCGCTGTCGCTGATGCGCTCGATCAGGCGACAGGTGCCCTTCCGGCTCCAGTACCCCGCCGTCATCGACCGCAGCTCGCGCGTCGACCCCGAGCCGCCGAACCCGCGCGTCTACTCCATCTCGGGCCACAAGGCCGCGCGCCTCGTCTTCACCACCGGCGTCCCGGGCGAGTTCTGGGGGATCGAGGAGACGAACTGGGCCGATGCGCCCGTGCTGTCCGAGAAGAACTTCCACCGCCACTTCGGCAAGCGCACATTCGACTTCTACTACTCCGGCTCGCACCTGCACATGATCGTGCTCAGGCAGTTCGGCACGACGTACTGGGTCGTCAACACGCTCAACGACGCGCTGTCGAACGAGACGATGATCGCGATCGCGCGTGGGCTGACGCCGCTGCCGCGCCGCTAGCTGCGCGCCGCCGGCGTTTCGACCCCTCTGGACTAAGCTCTGACGATGGCTGCGAAAGAGCCGATTGCGATCTTCGGCGCCGGTTGGGTCGGTCTCGTCACCGGCGCGTCGTTCGCCGACCTCGGCCACGAGGTGATAGTCCGGGACATCGTTCCGGAGAAGGTCGACCGGCTCAACGCCCGCGAGCTTCCGTTCCACGAGCCCGGCCTCGCCGATCTCGTCGAGCGAAACGATAAGCGCCTGCGCTTCACGCTCGACGCGGCCGAGGCGGTGGAGGCGGCTGAGCTGCTCTTCGTCTGCGTGGATACGCCGCCCACGTACTCCGGAGACGCCGACCTCTCGCGCGTGTGGACGGTGATCGACGAGCTGCCTGGGCTCGATCGTCGTTGCATCCTCGTGATGAAGAGCACGGTGCCGGTCGGGACGGGGGAGAAGGTTCGTGCCGCGCTCGAAGCACGGGGGCTGAGCCACATCGGCTACGTCTCCAACCCGGAGTTTCTGGCCGAGGGAACGGCCGTGCACGACTTCATGCAGCCGGATCGCGTCGTCGTCGGGGCCTTCGCCGACGCCGACGGCGACCGCGTCGCGGCTCTCTACGAGGACATGGACGCGCCGATCGTGCGTACGGACGTGGCCTCGGCGGAGATGATCAAGCTGGCGGCGAACGCCGCCCTGGCGACACGGATCAGCTTCATCAACGAGATTGCGAACGTCTGCGAGGTCACGGGAGCGGACGTCGTCCAGGTCGCAGAGGGCGTGGGCCTCGACCATCGCCTCGGCCCGCACTTCCTCCGAGCAGGCGTGGGCTACGGTGGAAGCTGCTTCCCGAAGGACACCTCGGCTCTCAAGCAGCTCGCATCGAACTCGGGCTACCACTTTCAGCTGCTCTCGGCCGTGATCGAGGTCAACGAGCTGCAGAAGCGGCGCGTGATCAACAAGCTCCAGAAGCACCTCGGGCGTCTGCGCGGAAAGACCATCGCGCTGCTC
>JBKOYZ010000052.1:0-8383 GCA_046725655.1 Actinomycetota bacterium
GTGCCCCGTGATGGCGACCCACGCGCCGACCGGTGCAAGCCCGTCGACCGCGCCGAGCCAGAGGTGGCTGAGCCAGGTCCAGCGCTTCAGGTACGGGTAGATCACGAACGCGGCAACCGGGATCGGCCACAGCCAGCGGACGACCGGGTCGAGCTGGAAAACCGCGACGAGGAAGAGGGCGAGCGACGCGGCGCAGAACGCGACCACCTGAGGCACCGAGAGCAGCCCGCTCGGCAGCTCCCGTGTCGCCGTCCGCGGGTTGCGCGCGTCGATCGCGCGGTCGATCAGGCGGTTCAGCCCCATCGCGAGCGAGCGGGCGCCGACCATCGCCAGCGTGATCCACACCAGGTCGTGCGCCGACGGGATGCGGTTGATGCAGAGCAGCGCGCCGACGTACGCGAACGGCAGCGCGAAGACCGTGTGCTCGATCTTGACGAGCGACGCGAACCGGCGCGGATAGGAGATGACCGTCGCCGTCACGTCTGGCGATGGACGGTCTTCTCGCCGGCAAGGAGCTCGAGCGCGTGGGCAAGAGCGGGCCTCAGCACGGCGAAGCCGTCGCGACAGCCGCCCGGCGAGCCGGGCAGGTTGACGACGAGCGTCCGGTCACGCACGCCGGCGAGCCCGCGCGAGAGCAGCCCGTGCGGCGTCTTTGCGATCGAATCGGCCCGGATGGCCTCGGCGATCCCCGGCGCTGGTCGATCGATGACCTCGGCCGTCGCTTCCGGGGTGACGTCTCGCGGTCCAAGCCCCGTTCCGCCGGTCGTCAGCACCAGGGCGGTTTCCGCCGCGAGCTCGACGATCGCGTCGGCGATCGCCTCCCGATCGTCCGCGACCGCGCGGCGCTCGACCTCGTACCCCTCGCTTCCGAGCAGGTCCCCGAGCAGGTCGCCGCTGTCGTCCTGCCGCTCGCCGGCGGCGACACCGTCCGAGATCGTCAGAACGGCGGCCTTCACACCGCCGACTTCGTCTTCTCGACCAGCCGGATCTCCGACACGGTCAGCTCCTCGTCGACGGCTTTGGCCATGTCGTACACAGTCAAAGCCGCCACTGCCGCGGCCGTCAGCGCCTCCATCTCCACACCGGTTTGCGCGGTTGTCTCCGCCGTCGCCTCGACCGAGACCCGGTCGTCGCCCACCTCGAGCTCGACGGCAACGTGAGACAGCGGCAGCGGATGGCAGAGCGGGATCAGCTCCGCCGTTCGCTTCGCCGCCATGATCCCGGCCACCTGCGCGGTCGCGAGAGCGTCTCCCTTCGGCAGCTCACGCAGGCGGCGAGCCGTCTCCGCGGCCATCCGCACCTCGCTGCGCGCGACCGCGCGCCGTCGCGAGAGTGGCTTCTCGCCCACGTCGACCATCCGCACCGTGCCCGCAGAATCCACGTGCGAGAACCCGCTCATGCCGCGAACGCTACCGCGACGCGACCGGCGCGACCCAGCGATCGAGGTCTGCGAGCTGCGCCCCGATCCACTCGGCCTGATCGTGCTCCTGCACGTGAGCGCGAATCGCCTCGAGGCGTGCGACCCGCTCTTCCTCCGGCATCTCGAGCGCCTGATGGATCGCCTCGGCCTGCCCGTGCACGTCGAACGGGTTCACCTCCAGAGCCCACTCGCCGAGCTCCTCGAAGGCACCGGCGTTCTCGGACAGGAGCAGGACGCCCGCGCGGGTGTTGACGAGCGGCGCCTCCTTCGCGACGAGGTTCATGCCGTCGAAGATCGCGTTCACGAGGAGGACGTCGAACTGCTTGTACGCGGCGATCGACTGCGCCAGGTTGTCCTCGATGCGCAGGTCGATCGGCGTCCACCCCTCGCGCTGGAAGCGGTAGTTGACGCGCCGCGCCTCGCGCTGGATCGCGCCCAGGTACTCCGAGTACTCGGGGATGTCCTGGCGCGACGGATCGAGGAGGGCCAGCATGCCGATCCGTTCGTGCATCTCCGTGTGCGCCTCGAGGTAGAGCTCGAACGCCCGAAAGCCGCGCACGACGTTCTTCGACGGGTCGGTCCTGTCGACGCGCACGATCAGCTTCTCGGGCCGCCGCTCGACGAGCTGCCGCTCGGCCTCGAGCACGGCGTCGCTTTCGGCGAGCTGCTCGAACTCGAGCGCGTCGACCGAAATGGGATGGTGTGTCACGAGGGTCCGCCGCCCGCGATAGGAGGCGATCGCGTCGCCGAAGTCCGAGACCGCACCGACGATGTCGCTGACGCAGCGGAGCAGGTTCAGCCGCCACCGGTGCGTGTGGACGCCGACGATGTCGTTGGCGAGCAGCCCGTCGTGGATCGCGGCCCGGATCGGCTCCGGCAATACGTTCCAGTAGTCCCGCTGCGGCCAGGGAATATGGATGAAGTGCACGAGAGTCGCGTCGGGCGCCGCCGCCCGCACGAACCGCGGGGCGAGATAGAGGTGGTAGTCCTGGAAGAAGACGACGGCGTCGGGCTCGCGCTCGAGCTCGGCGAGCGCCGCTTCGGCGAAAGAGCGGTTGACGCGGACGTAGCCCTCGTTCCACGCGTGGTAGACGCCGTGATCGACCACGGGCGTGTAGGCGAGCTCCCACAGGTAGTGCTGCAGGAACCAGAGGAGCGGGTTTGAGAAAACGTTGTAGAAGCCGTCGTACGCCGCCGCGTCCTCATCGATCAGCCGCAGGCGGAACGGCGAGCCGTCCTCGGCGAGCTCGTCGAGCGCCTCGCCGCCGGCCTCCTGCGCGGCCGCGCGGTCCTCCGCTGTCATCGCGCTCGCGATCCACGTTACATCGTGATGCGATACGAAGCTCCGGAGGGCGGTGACGAGGCCGCCGCCGCCGCGCTTGGCGACGCGCTCCCCGTCATCGCCGCGCGTGAACGAGATCGGCCCGCGATTCGAGACGACGATCAGCTTGCGTCGGTCGCCTGCCACGCGGCGAGGGTAGCCGACCCGGTGCGCCCCGCAGCGGGCGCGAGGCCTACGCCGCGCCGACGACCGCGAGCTCGGCGCCGGCAGTGTCGTTGCCGAGCAGCGTGTTCAAGAGCACCAACCAGTCGCGCAGGAGCCGCGGCATCAGGAAGTTCCTCCGCACGTACTCCTTGCCCTTGAGCGCCCGGACACGCGCGTCCTGCGGCGCGCGCAGGATCTCGACGCACGCTTCCGCGCACTCCTCTGCGGAATCGACGAGCCAGCCGGTCTCCCCGTCCTGGATCTGCCGGACGATCCCGCCGACACGACCCGCCACGGTCGGGCGCGTCTTCCAGAGCGCCTCCGTGATCGTCAGGCCGAAGCCCTCCCGGATCGACTTCTGGATGACGGCGTTCGAGTGCACCTGGAAGGCGTTGACCTCGACGCCGCCGATGTTGTTCAGGTTCGAGAGGATGTAGATGTCAGGGTCGCCGTCCGCGTAGGCCACCGTCTGGTTGTAGAAGTCCCAGCCCTCCGGATCGTCGTGCGCCATCGACCCGACGAGCGCGAGCTGGACGTCCGCGAAGCTCTCCTTGACCTTGCGGTACGCGTCGATCACGCCGAGCGGGTCCTTCCACGGATCGAACCGGGAGACCTGTGTCAGGAGCGGCCGCTCGACGTCGATCCCGAACTGGTCGACGATGTAGGCGGCGTCCTCGGGCGACAGCGCCATGTTCTTCGGCGTGAGCGGATCGATCGCCGGGGGCCAGATGTACGACCGCGGCAGGCCGGGCGCCTTCGGCACATACGCCTCCATGTGGAAGATCGCCGCGTCGTAGCGGCTCAGGGCCGGCAGCAGAAAGTTGAGCACCTGCTCGTTCGGGGTCGAGAGGTCGATGTGGCACCGCCAGATCCAGTCCGCGTGCGACGAGGTGAAATGCTCGATCACGAACGCCGGCTGCGGGTCGTGGACGATCACGAAGTCGTACTCGTCCTCGAGCTCCTGGGCGTTCAGCTCGTTGTACTCGAGGTAGACCCGTTCCTGCTCGGGCGTGAGGGACTCCGGTGCGCCCTGGAGCGCGTTGTGAATCGTCTTCGTGGCGCCGAAGAACTCGTCCGCCCCACGAATGATCCGCCACTCGACGTCGAGCCCCGCGTCGCGCATCAGCGGCACGAGCGCGTAGTTGATCTCGGCGACCCCGCCGCCGAACGCCGTCGCCGAGAGGTGGAGGACGCGCTTGCCCTCCAGCTGGCTTGCGAGCCGCCGGATCTCTTCCATCAGCCCGCGCGTCGCGATCGTGCCGTAGTCGAGCAGCGACTTCGTTCCGACGTTGACGAGCTGGAGCATGGCCTGGTTCCCGGATCCGTTTCTCGCGGTAGCGAGGCCGCGAGAATAGACAACGATTAGTCCCGCAGGAACTTCACGAAACGCAGCCGCGATCCTCCCGACTCACGCCCGCCGATCTCCACCTCGTCGGCGACCGCGCGGATGATCGCGATCCCGAGCCCGCCTTCGCTCAGGTCGCCGTTGCCACGGCCCTCGATCTCGTCCGGACTGAACCCCGCGCCGTCGTCCGTCACCTCGACGACCAGCCTGTCCGGCTCGAGGTGGTAGACGATCTCGACGACGCCCTTCCGCCCCTCCTGGTACGCGTGGCGCACCGAGTTCGTGCACGCCTCGGTCAAGGCGAGCTTGAGGTCGGTGAGCGTCTCCTCCGAGACCGGGCGGACGCGCACGATCGCCGTCAGGGCGAGCCGGCCCAGCGCGATGTACTCGGCCTTCGCCGGGATGGTGAGGCGAACCGAGCGATCGTCGGCGTCCATCGAGACGCTCTTTCCCGCCGAGTTCCGCCTCTAACCGCGGGAGCGTGGCTCAGTCCGGGTTCGCCGGGCGCTCGGCGAGCTTCACGGTGACACGTCGCCGCTCGTTTCCGCGAACGATCGTCACCGGCACCGATTGCCCCGGCGAAAGCTGCTCGGTCACGACGCGGACCACGTCCTCGGCGCTCTCGACCTTGCGGCCTGCGATCGCGACGATCACGTCTCCGCCGCCGGTGAAGTCGGTGCCCAGTACCTCCTGGGTGTCCGTGCCGGCGCGTAGACCCGCCGCCGCTGCCGGTGACCCGCTCCGCACCGTCTTGATCGCGGCGCCGTGCTGGACGGAGTAGCCGAATCTTCGTGCGGCCGCCGGGATCAGATCCTCGGTCTCGATCCCGATGTACGCGTAGGAGACCCGGCCTGCGGCCGTCAACTGCGCCATCGAGCGTTTGGCGGAGTCGATCGGAACCGCGAAGCCGACGCCCTCCGCGTTGCCGGTGTCGCTTCGGATTTGGGCGTTGATCCCGATCACGCGGCCCTTCGCGTCGAACAACGGGCCGCCCGAGTTGCCGTGATTGATGGGAGCGTCGGTCTGAATCGCGTCGACCAGGCTGTAATCCGAGGTCAGCGACGCAATCGACCGCTCAGTGGCGGACACGACGCCGACGCTGAGTGAGCTGATGTTGCCGAACGGGCTGCCGATCGCCGCCACCGGCTCTCCGACGCGCACCCGCGACGAGTCCCCGAGCGGGACCGGACGCAACGAGTGGTCGGCGGGGTTCACCTTCAGAAGCCCGACGTCGTCGTAGATATCCCAGCCGACGACCTTCGCGGGCACGCGGTCGCGGTCGCGGAACTCGACGAACAGCTTGTCGGCGGCCTTGATCCTGTTCGCGCCTTCACCGGCGTTCGTGATCACGTGCGAGTTCGTGAGCACGTATCCCTTCGGCGACACGACGAAGCCAGAGCCCTGGGCCTCCTGCGCGGACAGCTCGTCCTTGCCGGAGATCGCGAAGATCGTCACGACCCCGGGTGCGCGCGCCGCGTAGATGCGGCTCGGGTCGAACCCGTTGCCGGCGAGCGGCTTCGCGCTCGGCGCGACGGGCTTCTGGTTCGCGACGGCCTCGGCCGGCCCCAGGGTCTGGACGACGACGGTCTTCTCGCCACCGGTGGAGACCCAGCCCGCCGCTTTCCCGATCACGAGGACGGCGACGGCGCCGATCGCAGCTGCAATGACGGCGATGACAGCCAGAGTCCCGGAGCGAGCGTTCACCGGGGCACTGTAGCTAGGGCTTTCGTTCGACCGGACTCGCGGACAAATCCATGGATACGGCCGTTCTTGCCCGATTACACGTGAAATAGGCGCGGCTCAGGCGGCGGGGAGCCGAAGCAGGAAGACCGTGCGGCCACGCTCCGATTCGAGCTCGATCCGACCTCCCATCAGCTCGGCGAGCTGGCGTGCGATCGCGAGACCCAGGCCGCTGCCCGAGGCTTTCGTGCTCGCGCCGCGATAGAAGCGGTCGAACAGCTGCTCGCGATCTTCGGCCGCGATCCCCGGGCCCTCGTCCTCCACGCTAAGCACGACGCTGCCGTTCCTTCGCGCCACCGAGACGCGCACATCCGTGTCGGGCGGCGTGTGCACGAGCGCGTTCTCGACCAGGATCCGCGCAATCTGACGGACGCGCTGCTCGTCGCCACGCGCGGGGGCGGCGCCGTTCGCCGCGAGCTCCAAGTTGTGGCCGGACGACCTCGCGACCCCGGCGAACTCCTCGATCGTCGTCGCGGCCAGATCGGCGAGATCGAGCTCGTCGTCCTCGATGTGCAGGCGTCCTGCATCGAGCCGCGAGAGGTCGAGCAGGTCCTCCGCGAGCTTGGTCAGCCGCCGCACCTGGCCCCCCATGGTCTCGAGGAATTCGCGCCGCGTCGGCTCGTCGAGCTCCTCGTCCTCGAGCAGCTCGAGGAACCCGGCGAGCGAGAACAGCGGCGTGCGCAGCTCGTGCGAGGCATTCGCGACGAACTCTCGCCGGGCGTGTTCGAGCCCCGCGAGCTGCACCCGCATGCGGTCGAAGGCGCGAGACAGCTCGCCGAGCTCGTCTGCGCTGCTTTCGGCGACCGGTTGATCGAACTGTCCACGAGCGATCCGGTCCGCCGCGCGCTCGAGCCGCCGGATACGGCGCGCGAAGACACGCGCGGCTCCGTAGCCGATTGCAAGTGCGACGATGAGGCCGATTCCGCCCGCAAGCAGGAGGCGTCGCTCGACAAGGTCGACGTCGTCGAGCGTTGCCCGGAGCGGCGCGGAGAACAGGATCGTCGCGCTCGACCGCGGAGCCGGAACAGCTACCTCGGCGTACTCGTCGCCCAGGCGGTCGACGGTCCCACGTTGGAGCGACCGCGTCTGGGCGGCATGAACGGCGATCTTGTCGGTCTCGATCGCGTTCGTGTCACCCGACGGTGCACCCTGCCGAGAATCTGCGACGACGAGCAGCGGCGGCCCAGGAGGGGACAAGACATTGAGGATGACGGCTCGAGCGTCGGCCCGCGTCGCCGCTTCGCCGGCGAAGTCGTTCGGAATCGGGGCCGCCGCGAAATCCTTCGCGATTCCAGGGGCGACGCGCGCGAGTTCGTTCAACTTGGAGTTCACGAGCCGACTCTTTAGCGACGGGACCACGACGAGGTACACGAGCACGAGCACGATCGCCACCACGGCCAGCAGGGCCAGGCTTAGGCGAGCGCCGACAGAGCGGAACAGCCTCATTGATCCCGGAACCGGTAGCCGACGCCGCGCACCGTGAAGATGTACTCAGGATCGCGCGCGTCGCGCTCTAGCTTCTCCCGCAGATGGCGTACATGCACGTCGATCGTCCTCGGCTCCCGGTACGCCGAGTCGCCCCAGAGGGCGCGGAGCAGCATGTCGCGGGTGTACACGCGGCCCGGATTCGCCGCGAGCGCGCGCAGGAGCTCGAACTCGACGTACGTCAGCTGCACCGGCTCGCCGCGGAGCTCGACCAGTCGCCGCGCGGGATCCATCCGGAGGTCGCCGGCCTCGACCACCTCGCCGTCCACCGCCTGCCGCCGCGGCGCGGCCGCGCGACGTAGAAGGGCACGCACTCGGCTGCGGAACTCGCGGATCGAAAACGGCTTCGTGATGTAGTCGTCGGCCCCGAGCTCGAGCCCGAGCACCTTGTCCAGCTCGTCGCCGCGGGCGGTCAGCATGATGATCGGCACGTCGCTCTCGGCGCGTAGTCTCCGGCAGACCTCGAGCCCGTCGACCTTCGGCAGCATCAGGTCGAGCACGACGAGGTCGACCCGCTCGCCGTCGAACAGCGTCAGCGCCTCCTCGCCGTCACGAGCCTGAAGGACGCGAAATCCGTCGCGCTCGAGCGGATAGGCGAGAAGTTTTTGGACTGAGTCCTCGTCGTCGACGAGGAGGATGGTCGAGGAGTCGGGCATCGCGTGGCGATAGGCCTGCACGCGTCTAGGTGCTCTCGAACCTACTATAGCCCCCGCATGGCGGTGCACCCGCCACCTGCGCGCATCCGGGCACGACGCGGTTCCCTCGAGCGCCCTGTCAACGGTCGCCTCTATCGGGGCACCTGGCTTCTCGTGGGAATTCCGCTGCTCATCGCGGCTTTTAGCGTCGGCAAGCCGGAACCCCTGCGGCCTGCAGTGCCGTCGTTGCCGCCTGCATTCGACCGGGCCCA
>JBKOYZ010000229.1:0-31375 GCA_046725655.1 Actinomycetota bacterium
CGAGAGCGCGAGCGAGCCGAGGCCGGTCGTCGCGACGAGGTCGTGCGGACGGAGGCGCCGCGCGCGGCGGAGGGCGCCGCCGGCCTTCGTGTAGTAGGCGGGATCGGCCGTCTCCCGCGCCTTCTGCTCGTATGCGAGCCCAAGCTGGGCCCACGCCGCGGCGTCGCGCGGATCGGCGCCGAGTCTCGCCTGGAGCTCGGCGACGCTGTCCGGCGAGGCGTGAGGCGCGGCTGCGACGGGCGCGGCGGCATGCGAGCCGGTCTGACGCAGCCCGCCGAAGAGCAGGGCAGCGGCGGCGAGAACCGCCGCTGCCCCGAGGAGGGAGAGTCGCCGACGCATCGGGCTAGGGAGTCGCGGTGTGCGAGTCGTAGCCCTGGTGCGGCGGAGCGACGTACGGGAACGTCGACAGGAACGGCCGCTCGTTCGCGTCGACACCGTCGCCGATCTGGTCGTTCGGCTGCAGGTCGCAGAGCCCCAGCGCGGACTTCAGGATCGGGCCGTAGCCGCACGCGACCGCGCGCAGCTCGATGTCCACTACGTCGTCGCCGAGCCGACGCCCGTTCGGGAAGCCCGCAAAGTCACCTGCGAGCACGCCGAGCCGGTTCGGGCTCGCGGTCGGTGGGATCGACGTGTTCAGGCGAAGCTCGTCGGCGAGCGTGGGGCCGGTGAAGTTGAGCGTCGGCACGCCGGTCAGTAGCACCGCGACGAGGTCCTGACGATTCGTCGTCGGCGCGTCCGGGAGCGCCGGGTAGAGCAGATTCACCAGTCCCGCGAGCTCCGGGCTCAGGTACCGATCGACGAACTGGCTGTCGTCGGCCGGGTCCTGCCGGTTCCAGAAGTCCTTCTGCCCGAGCGGGATAAGGACCTCGTTCACCAACGGGTTGCCGAGCCTCGAGATCTGGACCTCCGGACCGACGTTCTTCGTCCGCCCGTCCGCCTTGAGGATCCGCAGCGCGGGCCTGCTGGCGCTCGCGTAGACGCCGATCGTCGGGCTCGCGTCGACGAGCTGCGAGATCGGCACCTGGATCACGATCGAGTGGACGTTGTAGTTGGCGACGTCGTCCACGCCTGCCGCGGTCGGCAGCGGCAGCAGGTGGAATGCGTTGAACGGCCTCAGGCCGCCGAGGTCGAAGATCGAGCCGAGATCGACGAAGAACGGGTCGTCGCGCTGTCCGGCGAAGACCTTGATCCCGCCCGGCAGCGTCTTTACCGCGGCGTTCGCGAGGCTGTCGTAGTTCGGCGTCGAGCGCGGGCCGATGTTGTCCGGCGGCACGGGCAGGCTCGAGCCGAGCACCGTCCGGTGGTGGCGGCCCTCGACGCGGGTCACCGAGTAGAACTGCCGGACGTTCCAGTCAGGATCGTCCAGCGAGCCGATCTGCCCGGTGTTGTAGAGGAACGTGTTCGGGTTCCGCGTCTGCGTGTCGAAGCGGAACTGGTAGGTGACGTCGTCGCGGCCGTTCCCGTCGTTGTCGACGTGCAGCTCGTAGAGGGCGTTGTCGTCGAAATTGGAGAAGTTCGGCCCTCCGGCCGGCTCCTCGAACGGGATGTAGTTGGCGACGAGCGTGACGCTGTTCGGCCGGTCCGGGCTGACGAACGCGTACACGTCCGTGTTGTCAGCTGTCGGATCGGCGGCGATCAGCGGCGCTTCGCGGTGGCTCGACGCCTTGGCCGCCTGCGGCCCCGGCCCGATCACGAGCAGGAGCGCGACGACGGCGCCGGCGACTGCCAACGCGGCGAGCTTGAGCCTCTCACGTGAGAGGACGGCGGTTCTCATGTGCCCTTCCTTCCTGACCCCGGTCGGTTGTCCGCGCGTGATTCGCCCGGCGACCGCGGTCGGTTCGGTCAGGCGCGGATGCGGGTGCCCGCGCGGCCGGCCAGGGCTTCGTCGAGCGCGGCAGCCGAGGTGATCAACGTCTCGTGACCGGTGGCCCTCGCGAACGCCAGCGAGGCCTCGACCTTGGGCGCCATCGAGCCGGCTGCCAGCTCCGGCAGCAGCGCGGCGGCGTCGTCGACGGACAACTCGCGGAGCTCCTCCTCGGCGTCCGTGCCCCAGCCTCGGCGCACCGAGTCGACGTCCGTAAGGATCAGCAGCCGCTCGGCCTCGAGCGCGACCGCGAGCAGCGCCGACGCACGGTCCTTGTCGATCACGGCGTCGATCCCGCTGAGCGTCCCGTTTCGCGACGCAACCGGAATCCCGCCGCCGCCGCAGGCGACCGCGATCGTCCCCGACGCGAGCAGCATCCGGATCGCGTCCACCTCGACCACCTCGAGCGGCTCGGGAGACGGGACGACGCGGCGCCAGCCGCGACCCGCGTCGTGCTTCACCGTCCAGCCACGCTCGGCCTCGAGGGCGCGGGCCTGCTCCTCCGAATAGAACGGCCCGACCGGCTTGGCGGGGGTCTCGAAGGCAGGATCGCCGGCGTCGACGCGGACGTGCGTGAGCAGGCAGACGACCGGGCGCGCCGCCACGCGCGTGAGCTCCGATTCGATCAGAGCACCGATCTCGGCCTGCGTCTGTGCGACCGCAAGGTAAAGCGGCAGCGGCGGCACCTCGTCGGCCGCGCGTTCCTGGCGGACGAGCTCGTTGCCGACCTGCGGGCCGTTTCCGTGCGTGACGACGACGTCGCCGGCAGCAAGCAGCGGCCGCAGCGCCGCGGCGGTGTCGCGCAGGTTCGCGCGCTGCTCGGCCGCCGTCCCGCGCTCGCCAGGGCGCATGAGCGCGTTGCCGCCCAGCGCTATGACACTAGTCACACGAGCCTCCTCGGGCTCTTAGTGGCCCGTTGGCGGTGCTGGGCCGGAGGGGACAGTGTTGCCAACACGGCTCCGGAGAGCCCAGTGCCGTCAGCGGGCCGAGGCGGCCCCGGAGGCCGGCTCTGCCGGCCGGGAGGGGTCGCCGGCCAGGGGCCCGAGGGGTTCGATGATCCCGCGCTCCTTGAGGATCTCGGCGAGGCCGGGCTGCTCGAGCTCCTGGAGGCGGTACGTCACGCGCAGCGCCGGCTTGTCCAGCTCGATCAGGCGGCGCAGATCGATCGGGGTGCCGATCAGGACGAGCTCGGCGTCGGACCGGGCGATCGTCTCGCGGAGCTCCTGCATCTGCTCGCGCCCGTAGCCCATCGCCGGCAGCAGCGCGCCGACGTGCGGGTACGTCGCGAACGTCTCCGCGATCGAGCCGACGGCGAACGGGCGTGGATCGACGAGCGACGCGGCGCCGTGCTCCTTCGCCGCGAGCACCGCCGCGCCGTAGGTCATCTCGCCGTGCGTCAGTGTCGGGCCGTCCTCGATCGCGAGGACGCGCTTGCCGGCGATCTCGCCGGCGTCGCCGTCGACCTGGAACGGCGAAGCCGCGAGCACGACCCGCGCGAGGGGGTTGTGCTCGCGAATCGATGCGAGCACCGCCTCGACTCCCTCGGGTGGTGCCGAATCGACCTTGTTGACGACGCAGACGTCTGCCATCCGCAGGTTCGTCTCGCCCGGGTGGTAGCGCAGCTCGTGCCCCGGCCGGTGGGGATCGACGACGACGAGGTGGAGGTCCGGCTTGACGAAGGGCGTGTCGTTGTTGCCGCCGTCCCAGAGGATCACGTCCGCCTCCTGCTCGGCGGCGTCGAGGATGGCGGCGTAGTCGATGCCGGCGAAGACGAGATTGCCTTCGTTCAGGTGCGGCTCGTATTCCTCGCGCTCCTCGATCGTGCAGTCGGCGGCGTCGAGATCCTCGTAGGACGCGAACCGCTGCACCACCTGCTTCGACAGATCGCCGTAGGGCATCGGATGCCGAAGGACGGCGACGCGCTTCCCGGCCGTGCGCAGCAGCCCCGCGACGTACCGCGTCGTCTGACTCTTCCCCGAGCCCGTGCGCACGGCGCAGACGGCGACGACCGGCTTCGCCGAGGTCAGCATCGTCTCGCGCGGCGACAACAGCTGGAAGGACGCCCCGGCGGCGAGCGCCCGCGACCCGATGTGCATCACGTGCTCGTGCGTCACGTCCGAGTACGAGAAGACGACCTCCTCGGCCTCGTGCTCGACGATCACCGCCTCGAGCTCGTCCTCGGCCACGATCGGGATCCCGTCCGGGTACTGCTCCCCCGCGAGCGCGGCCGGGTAGACGCGCCCGTCGATGTTCGGGATCTGCGTCGCGGTGAAGGCGACGACCTCGACGTCGTCGCGGCCGCGGTACACCAGGTTGAAGTTGTGGAAGTCACGCCCGGCGGCCCCGGCGATCACCACGCGCTTCCGCTCCATGCTTAAAGGATATTCAGTTATGCAGACGACGCGACCCCGTCTGCCTGATGCGGGGCACCGGACGCGTCCCGAATTGACGCGGGTGAGAGGCCGCCGGACGTCGCTCGAAGCGGCGCTCAGCTCAGGTCTTCGGCGACGCGCTCGGCCACGGCGGCCATCTCGAGCTCGGCGCCCGTGACTTCCTTCAGCAGCTCGTCGGCGTTGTAGCGCTGGCCCTCCGCCCAGAGCTCGCGTAGCAGCGAGCCCGCCTCGCGCTTTGCGAACCAGGTGTTGCCGAAGCGCTCGCGCAGGTGCGCGCGGAGCTGCGCCTCGAACGCCCAGGAGCGCAGGTACTCGGTCACGTAGAAGCCGGAGTCGATGTCGGCGAGGTAGTCCGTGTCGCTCGGCTGGATCTTCAGCGCGTCGCCGAGCAGCTCGACGTAGCGCGGCCGCAGCGTGGTGACGTCGCCGGCGGCCTGGAACTCGATCTCGTAAAGGAGCTTCGCGCAGTAGCGGCGGACGAAGTAGAGGAGGCCGGTGGCTCCCTCGCGCGCGAACTCGTCCGGCCTGCCGACGTCGAGCCGCCGCGTCAGCCAGGCGGGCGTGTCGGTCAGGTGCTGGAGGAGCATCGCCCACCCCTCGGTGACCGCGTTGTCGCCCAGCCGCCGCTCCTCCATCGCGAGGTCCGCGGAGGTGTGGGCGAAGTGCTCCGTGTGGCCGGCCTCGTGGAAGAGAGCGCGCCAGTCGTCGGCCCCGCCGATCGGCTGAATGACGAGCATCACCTTCTGCGGCACCTCGATGGGCGCACAGAAGGCGCGCGGCGACTTCGACGGGCGCTGCTCGAGATCGAGGTGGACGTTCTCCTGCGAGCGCAGGTCGATCCCGAGGTCGGCCAGTGTCGCTTCGAGCGCCGGAAGCATCTTGTCGGCCGGGAAGAACTCGTCCCACGTCTGTGCCCGGAAGACCCGCGGGACGTCCCAGCGCTGCGCCTCGTCGAGGCCGACTCCGACGCGATCGCGGAACAGCTTGTCGGTCGCGTCTTCGTACATCTGCTCCGTTGCGGCCAGCACTTGCCGGCACTGCTCGGCGAGCTCCTCCAGGCGGAAGCCGAATCGGAGGTACAGCTCCAGATAGTTCGGCGCGCCGAGCTGCGGGACCGCCTGCTGGCTGACGGAGACCGCCTCGAGGTAGATCGGGTTGAGGTGCTCCTCCGTGAGGCTCGTCCGCGCCTCGTCGAGCCGCTGCCGCTTGCCGCGGTCCTCCGTGTTCGCGATGGTCGGCCGCAGCATCCGGTAGCCGACCTTCTCGCCGTCGACGTCGGCCTCGAGCTCGGTCTCGAGGGCCGCGACCCTCTCGCTGTGCTCCTTCGTCAGGTTGCCGAGGTGGCCCTCGCACGAGAAGCGCCACAGCTCGCGGACCCGGCGGTCACCGTCGACGGCGTCTCCGAGCGCCTGCGCCCACTCGAGCTTCGTCAGATCCTGGTGTCGCTCGTAGATCGGCTCGAGCTCGAGTCGCTCCTTCAGACCGGCGAAGTGGAGGTAGTACTCCTCGTCGAGCTCGGCGATGAACCGATCGGCGTCCTCGCGGTACGAATCGAGCTCGGCGGGAGTGGGCGGGCCGCTCGGCACAGGCCGTAGGATAACGGCGTGCGGGAGATCAGCCTCAGAACGGAGCGGAGGACACAGCTGATCGACATCACGGGACAGGTCCACGAGGCGCTCGGGCCGACGAACGGGGCGTCCGCGGCACTCGTCTACGTCCCGCACACGACCGCCGGCGTCACGATCAACGAGGACGCCGATCCCAAGCTCGCCGAGGACATCGAGTCGGCGATGGAGCGGATCGTCGACGACCACGGCGGCTGGCGCCATTCCGATGCCGACGGGCCGAACGCGCCGTCGCACATCCGTGCCTCGCTGATGAGCCCGCACGTCCTTGTGCCCCTCGCCGAGGGGAAGCTGGCGCTAGGCCGCTGGCAAGGGATCTTCTTCTGCGAGTTCGACGGCCCGCGCGAGCGCAAGGTCTACGTCACGCCGCTGACGTAAACACGCGCTGAACCAGGACTTCATCGACAGGCAACAAATGTCGATTTAGGCTAAGGACTTGCGGCGATCCCCACTCATCGCAATCGCGCTCAGCCTGGTCCTGGCCTTGGCCGGGGCGTTCCTCGTGCGCGGCGCGAGCTCGCACCGGGCCCCGAAGGCAGCGGTCATCCGGCTCAAGGGGATGGAGAAGATCAAGCACATCGTGATGATCTTCCAGGAGAACAGGTCGTTCGACAGCTATTTCGGCACCTACCCCGGCGCGGACGGCATCCCGCACGATCGCGGCGAGCCGCTCGTTTGTAACGTCGACCCGCGGACGCGCGTCTGCATGGAGCCGTACCACGACTCTCGTGACATCAACGTCGGCGGGCCGCACAACCACCTGAGCGCCGTCCACGACATCAACCAGCGCCAGATGGACGGCTTCGTGGGCCAGGCGCGCGCGGTCCTCCGCAAGCAGTGCGGCCCCGATCCGAACCAGCCCGGCTGTATCAAAGGCGGCCGGATCGACGTCATGGGCTACCACACCGGGCGCGAGATCCCCAACTACTGGGCCTACGCGCGGAACTTCGTGCTTCAGGACCACATGTTCCAGCCGAACACGTCCTGGAGCCTGCCCGCGCACCTCTTTGCCGTCTCGGCCTGGTCGGCGCGCTGCTCTCGGAGGAATGACCCGATGAGCTGCGTCAACGCCGTCCAGGATCCGGGCTCGCCGCCCGGGGAGCCGCAGAACGTCGACGGAAGGGTCCCGTCGTACGCGTGGACCGACCTGACGTACCTGCTCCACAAGCACCACGTCTCCTGGCGCTACTACGTCTTCAAGGGCTTCGAGCCCGACTGCCGCGAGGACGGGGCGATCTTCTGCGCGCGCCACCGCCAGAGCCCCAGGACGCCGGGGATCTGGAACCCGCTGCCGTTCTTCACCACGGTGCGCCAGGACCGCCAGCTGCGGAACGTCACCTCGGTCGACAACTTCTTCAGGGCGGCGAAGCGTGGCAAGCTCCCCGCGGTCTCGTGGGTGATCCCGAACGACCGGGTCAGCGAGCACCCGCCCGCCCGCGTCAGTGCCGGCCAGGCCTGGGTAACCGGCCTCGTCAACGCCGTCATGCGCAGCCCGAACTGGAAGTCGACGGCGATCTTCATCACCTGGGACGACTGGGGCGGCTTCTACGACCACGTCGTGCCGCCGGTCGTCGACAGGAACGGCTACGGGCTCCGCGTCCCGGGCCTTCTGATCTCGCCGTACGCGCGCCGCGGGTACATCGACCACCAGATCCTCAGCTTCGACGCCTACCTCAAGTTCATCGAGGACCGGTTCCTCCGCGGCCAGCGGCTCGACCCGACGACCGACGGACGGCCTGACCCGCGCCCGTCCGTTCGCGAGAACTCTCCGATCCTGGGCAACCTGATCTGGGAGTTCGACTTCAAGCAGAAGCCGCAGCCGCCGCTGATTCTCAAGCCGCATCCGGGGTTCGGGAACGGCGCTAAATTGGCGCGCGGTGGCCGCGCCGGTCGTTAAGGACGAAGAGCTAGAGCTGCACGTCGACTCGCTCGCCTACGGCGGCAACGGCGTCGCGCGGCTGAACGGCTTCGTCGTCTTCGTGCACCGCGGGCTGCCGGGCGACACCGTTCGCGCGCGGATCACGAAGGTGAAACGGAGCCACGCCGAGGCCCTCGCCGTGGAGGTGGTGGAGCCGAGCGCGCAGCGGGTCGACGCGCCGTGCGCCCACTATCCGGCGTGCGGCGGGTGCCGCTTCCAGGACCTGGCGTACGAGGCCCAGCTGGACGCGAAGCAGGAGCAGGTACGCGACGCGCTGCGGCGGATCGGCGGCCTCGCCGAGCCGCCGCTCGAGCCGATCGTCCCGGCCGAATCGCAGTTCTTCTACCGGAACAAGCTCGAGTATTCGTTCACGCAGATGCCGGCTGGGCCTGCGCTCGGGTTCCACAAGGCCGGCCGCTGGGACGAGGTGCTCGAGGTCGAGAAGTGCTGGCTGACGACCGACCTTGGGAACGCGATCCGCAATGCCGTCCGCGACTGGGCGCGCGAGGAGCGGCTGGAGCCCTACGACCAGGCCGAGCAGGCCGGGTACCTGCGTCATCTGGTCGTGCGTGAGGGCCGGAACAGCGGCCAGGTCCTCGTCGTGCTCGCGACGGCGGCGGGCGAGCGCTTCGACCGCGACCAGTTCGTCGAGACGCTGCAGCGCTTCCCCGAGGTGCGCTCGATCCACTGGGCCGTCAACGAGACACCGGCCGAGGTGACGAACCTGCCGACGACGCTGCTCTGGGGCGAGGACGCGATCGAGGAGCGGCTCTGCGGCCTACGCTTTCGCGTCCGGCCGAACGCGTTCCTGCAGACGAACACCGCTATGGCCGAGCGGCTCTACGGACTCGCCGGCGAGTACGCGGCCTTGACCGGCGGGGAGACCGTCTACGACCTCTACTGCGGCATCGGCACGATCGGGCTCTCCCTCGCCTCGCGCGCGCTGACGGTCTGGGGTGTCGAGGTCTCGGAGGAGTCCGTCGCCTGCGCGCTCGAGAACGCCGACCTGAACGGGATCACGAATGCGGCGTTCTTCGCCGGCGAGACTGCGGATTCGCTGGCCGAGCTGCAGGAGCGCGCGGGCGAACCGGACGTGGTCGTCGTCGACCCGCCCCGGGCTGGCCTGTCGGGCAAGGCCCTGCGTCGGCTCGGGCGGCTCGCGGCGCCGCGGATCGTCTACGTCTCCTGCAACCCGACCACGCTCGCCGGGAACGTGAAGGAGCTCGCAGCAGAGTGGGGCTACCGCCTCGAGCGCGTGCGGCCGGTCGACATGTTCCCGCACACGCCGCACGTGGAGTCGGTCTCTCTCCTCACGCGGACCTAGGCCGAAAACGCCGCCACAGCAGGTCGGCGTTCACGAGCAGGAAGCCGAGGCAGAGAAGCGGCAGCGCCGGCAGGCCGGGCTTGCCCCAGGCGACGGCGACGGCGATCGTGGCACCGAACGACGCCGTCAGTGCGACCCAGGTCGGGAAGACGCGCAAGCCGAAGCGCGACGCCGCCGCGAGGAAGAGACCGAAGAAGAGCAGGTCGGGCAGCCCGAGGTTGGCGGCGCTGTTCTCACCCGGCACAGGGAAGGCGAACGAGAGCGTCGTGAACACCTGCTCGTGCTTGTGCACGATCTCGTTCGTTGGCCCCCGCCAGACCGAGTAAGCGTCGACCCACGGAACGATGCAGGCGACGAGCACGACCCACGAGAGCCCCTCGAAGAAGCTCAGGAACCAGAAGGAGAGGAACGTCATCGCGCCGAGCTTCGCGAAGTCGGAAAGCGCGTCGAGGTCGGCCTGATGGAGCAGGACTGCCAGCACGCCGAGCGCGACGCCGAGCAGCAGCAACTGCACCTCCCGCGCTGCCCGTAGGGGCAGCAGGAGGTAGACGATCAGGAGCACGGATGGAATCAGAACGAGGCCGAGGAAGGCGACGTCACCCCACGTCGACGTGTCCGGCAGCGAGGCGTGGAAGCGGTAGTAGAGGCCGAGAAGGACGGCGAGCAGCGCGAGCGCGACGAGCCGCGGCCGCGTCAGTAGGGCGGTAACTCGGCCCACCACGGGCCGACTTGCTTGAACGCGTTCCAAAAGCGTGTCTTGGCGGGCTGCTCGTCGAGCGAGGAGTCGATGTCGGGAACGACCAGCGCTTCGACTGTCGGGGTGAAGCGCTGCAGTCCCTCTCGCGCTTCCAGAGTATCCGCGAGCGGGAATTGAAGCTCGTTCAGGATCCGCAGGGCATCGTCGCCCATGACGACGATCAGCTTGGGCTGGACGATGTGCAGTTCACGGAGGAGCCATGGCCGCGCCTCGTCCTCCTCCTGGTCGGCGAACTTGAGGCAGTTCGTACCGTAGATCGCCAGCGGGTCGACATGAAGGCGTTGCAGCGACTTGAGGATCGCCTGCCCGGCGCGCCCGTAGAACGCCACGCCTTCCTGCACCTCCGCCGGCTGCGGCCGGTGCTTCAGCAGGAAGACGTCCGCGAGCGGGTGTCCCGACCCGAGCACCGGAACGCGTTCGCCTGCCGCCTTCGAGATCTCGTCGCCGAGCTCGTTGATCTCCGTGATGGCTTTTTGCAGGTACTTCTCGTAGATCTCGTCGGTCGGCACGGGGGACAAGGGCATCGGTGATCTTCTCGGCTAGCGGACCCTTTCCTTGGCCTGCGCCGCCCACTTGAGCGACTGGAGGTACAGCAGCGACTTCGGCCGCCGCAGGACCTCCGCCGCGCGGAGGCTGGCCAGGAACTCCTCGCGGTCGTGGAACGCCCGCATCCGCAGCGCGCCTGTTCCGACTCCCTGGAGCACGTGCGCGTCCGAGCCGGCGCCCATCGTCAGGTTGTACTTGCGCGCGAAGCGCAGCGCCTCGTCGTTGTAGGCGTCGAACAGCAGCCGGGCGTTGTACACCTCGAAGACGTCGATGTCACCCAGGTGACGGCGAAGCGTCGCGGCGTCCGGGATCGCGTGCAGCCGGTCGAAGGGGTGGGGGAGGTAGACGAGGCCGTCCTGCTCCTTGATGGCAGCGACCGTGTCGGCGAACGACATCCCCTTCGGGATCTCCTCCGCGAGGAAGAGCCCGATCACTTCGCCCTGGCGGTCCGTCTTGATCTCCTCGCCCGGGATCACCGTCAGGGTCGTCGTTGCTGCCAGCGCCTCGCGCGCGCCGCCGAAAACGTTGTGATCGGTGATCGCGATCGCGCCCAGGCCCTCGGTCTCGGCGTGCGTGAGCAACTCGTCGACCTCGATCGCGCAGTCGTGCGACCACGAGGTGTGCATGTGAAGGTCGCAGACGATCCACTCCCGGTCGGCGAGCGGGTCGCCGTTGCGCGCGAACGCGCGGCGCGTCTTGGCGAGCTCGCGGTAGAGCTCGTCGTGCTCGCGTGCGACGTCGCCGAACGTCTGCTGCTCAGCGCGCCGGCGGCTCGCCGCACTCTCGCGGGCTCGAAGCTCGTCGTCCTCAGCGAGGCGGGCGGCCGCGGCGCCGGCGAGCTCCGGCTGCTCGAGCACGTGCGGCGGCGACGCGATTGCAGCTCCTGCCGCGGCCGCCTCGAGGGCCACCCGCGCAAGTCCGTCGAGAGCCGGGACGAAGACGGCGGCCTCGTTGAGGACGCCCGCACGCGTCGTCCCGTCGCGCGCCGTCTTGACGTGGATCCGGGACGCCAGCGCGCGCGGGATCGTCGGCCGCCCCATGAGCGGTTTCGTGCGCAGGAGGACGAGTTCCCAGTCAGGGAGCTCGGCGAGCGCGCGCACGACCGAGCGCGCGAGCGCCCGCTCGGCGGGCCGCCACTCGAGCACGGTTCGCTTCTGCTTCGGCGCAGGATGGAAGAGCTCGGTGTCCACGCCCACCGAGACGACCCGGTAGTCGCCAGGGAGACGTTCGTGCGCCGCCTCGGCGACGGCAGGCGACGTCGCGAGCAGCGCGTCGATTCGCGACAGAAGTCGCTCCCGTTGCGGCTTTCCGGGCGGGTAGCCGAGCCGCTCCGCCGACAGGAAGGTCGCGACCCCTAGCGAGTGAGAGTCGCGGAGGGCTAGGTAGGAGAGGCTCGGAAGCCCCGGCTCGAATCCGTGCACGATGTCGAAGCGGCCGCGTGAGAGGGCCAGGGCGAGGTTCGCGCGGACGCCGACCGGGACGCCGATCCGGCTCCGCCTCGAGACGGGCACAGCGGGGCCGAGAGCGATCACATGCGCGTCGGCGCCGTCGAGCAGGGCGCGGCGGCCGGCGACGAGATCGGCCGCGCGCGTCGAGGGGGCCAGCACCGTCACCTCGTGCCCGAGCACCCGCAGCTCGGCCGCGAGCCCGGCAACGTGCTCGTTGACGTCGTGCGGCCGAGACCAGGCGAATGGGGTGACGAGACAGATGCGTAGTCCCATCGACGGAGACTCTAGCCCTGCCGGGCTCGCCGATCCCCTTCGAGTCGCGGACGGCCCCGCCGGCGCGGGGCCGTCCGACCGGAATCCGCTAGGACGTGCTCTCGACCTGCTCGGCGTCGGGTGCCTTGCGCTGAGCGCGGGCGTTCTGCGTGATGAAGTCCTCGACGAGGTCGCGGGCGGTCTCGTCGCCGTACTGCACCGGCGGCGACTTCATCAGATAGGCCGACGGCCCTTCGAGCGTCCCGGAGATGCCTTTGTTGAAAGCGAGCTTCGCCAGCCGGACCGCGTCGATGACGACGCCGGCCGAGTTGGGGGAGTCCCAGACCTCGATCTTCAGCTCCGCATTCAGCGGCACGTCGCCGAAAGATGTGCCCTCGAGCCGGATGTACGCCCACTTGCGGTCCTCGAGCCAGGGCACGTAGTCGGAGGGCCCGACGTGGATGTTCCGGTCCTCGATCTCGTACGGCACCGTCGAGCGGATCGAGTACGTCTTCGAGATCTTCTTCGACTCGAGCCGCTCCCGCTCCAGCATGTTCAGGAAGTCCGCGTTGCCGCCGAAGTTGAGCTGGAACGTCCGGTCGACCTTGACGCCGCGGTCGCGGAAGATGCCCATCAGGACGCGGTGCGTGATCGTGGCGCCGACCTGCGACTTGATGTCGTCGCCGATGATCGGCAGCCCCGCCTTCTCGAAGCGGTCGCTCCAGTACTTCTCCCGCGCGATGAAGACCGGCATGCAGTTGACCATCGCGCAGCCCGCGTTGAGGACCTGCTCCGTGTACCACTTGGTCGCCTCCTCTGAGCCGACCGGGAGGTAGTTGACGACGACGTCGGTGCCGGTCGCTTCGAGGATCCCGCTGACGTCGTCGGTGGAGCCCTTCGCCTTCTTCACCTTCTCCCCGAGGTACTTGCCGAGGCCGTCGTGGGTCATCCCGCGCGAGACGGTGACCCCGGTCTTCGGCACGTCGGCGAACTTGATCGTGTTGTTCGGCTCGGCCCAGATCGCCTCGCCGAGGTCCTTGCCGACCTTACCCTCGACGACGTCGAACGCGGCCGTGAACTCGACGTCGTGGACGTGATAACCGCCGAGGTCGACGTGCATGAGCCCCGGGACGAACTCGTCCGGCTTGGCGTCCTTGTAGTACTCGACGCCCTGCACGAGCGAGCTCGCGCAGTTGCCCACGCCGATGATCGCGACGCGCACCTTGTCCTCGGAGCGCGGCGCCTTACCGTTGGTCGAAGCCATCTGTTTCCTTTCGAAGAAGTTGCGTGCGAACGGAGAGGATTCGTTGCGCGACCGTCACCCAGGCCGAGGCTGCGAGTAGGTAGATGAACCACTGCAGCGGCACCCCGAGCGGCGCGAGGATCAGCCCCGCCGAGATGACGACGACGCGCTCGGCGCGGCTGCCGATCCCGACGTCCCCCTTCAGGCCGATCAGCTCGGCCTTCGCGCGCGCGTACGAGACGAGGAATGAACCGGCCACCGCCAGGACGCAGAAGACCACGCTGACGTCGTCGCCGGCGCGCGAGAAGACGAGCGCGATCGCTGCGAGCACGAACCCCTCGCTCACCCGATCCGAGATCGAGTCGAGGAACGCCCCCATGGGGGTCGCACGATCGCTCTGGCGCGCGAGGGCGCCGTCGAGGACGTCGAGCACGGAGCCGGTGATGAAGAGCGCGGCCGCGGCCCAGTAGAAGAGAAACTCGTTGCGATGCGCGAACGGGATCAGCACCGCGGCAGCGGTGCAGAGGACGACGCCGGCGGCCGTGAGCGCATTGGGCGTCACGCGCGTGCGGGCGAGTCGGGTGATGTAGCGCGATGCGAGCCTCCGCGTGCCGTCGGTGTAGCCCTGCTTCACCGAGACGATCGCTGCGGACCGGTTCACGCCTCGGAAGCTAGCAGCGTCCCGGCGGCGCGGCTCGTGCACGGTCGCCGGGCGGTCGGTCCAGGTCGCTAAGCGGCGGCGGGCGCCCCGCGGAGCCGGTCTCTGATCTCGCGCCCGTAGACCACGGCGATCGCGACCAGGGCGACGAAGATGCCGGCGACGACGTCGAGCCAGAAGTGGTTGGCGGTCGCCATCACCGAAAACCAGACCCACGCGGGCCACACCGCCCAGATCACCTTGGCGATCCAGTTCCGGCAGACGGCAACGAGCACGACCCCGACGATCAGCGCGTCGGCGGAGTGAAGGCTCGGCATCGCCGCGTAGGGGTTGGCGACGAAGTTGATCAGCCCGCTGCCGTGATTGAGGCTCGCGAACTGGGAGAGCGTGTCGTCGAAGCCGAGGTCGGGGAACATCCGCGGCGGGGCCGTGGGCAGGACGACGTAGCCGACGAGCCCGATCACGTTCGCCAGCAGGATCGTGTTCCGGAACCGGATGAACGCCTCAGTCCGGCGCAGGTAGACGAACAGGAGTGCCAGCCCGACGATGGTGAACTCGGAGTTCCAGTACGTCCACGAGGCGATGCTGACGAGGAAGCTCGACGAGTCGACGAACCGCTGGAAGCTCAGCTCGACCAGCCCGTGCACGTGCCGCTCGACATCGATGACCCTCAGCCCGTTGTCGAACGCCCGCGCCGGGTTGCGGTCGGCGATCCCGCGGGCAGCCTGGTAAACGAGCAGGAAGCCGAACCAGATCAGGATCTGGCGGGCAAAGTCCCCCCAGCCGCGCGGGAGGACTCGATTTCCGACTGAAGCGAGAGTGGTCATCCGGTGCGACTCCGAGCGACGGTGAAAGTGTAAATGCCGAGGCGGCCCTCGCGGAAAACCGGCATCTCAGCAGGCTCTTTTCGAGCTAGAGACGCGATCAGCCGCCGATCTGCGACATCGAGCGACGAGGCGCCGCTTGCGGCGCCGGCCGAAAAGGAGTCGCGGGCTTCGCCCGTGACTCCGCTCAACCCGGCTTGGAAAAGCGCTGTTCAGCCGCCGATCTGCCACATGGAGCGCCGAGGCGCCGCTTGCGGCGCCGGCCGAAAAGGAGTCGCGGGCTTCGCCCGTGAGTCCGCTCAACCCGGCTCGGAAAGCGCCTATCAGCCGCCGATCTGCGACATGGAGCGACTCGCCCTGACGAAGCCAGGATCGCTGATCTTGTGCTTCAGCTCCTTGTGGCGGACGGCGAACCGCAGCAGCGAGGCGAGCTCCTCATCCGAGGCGCCGTCCCGAAGCGGCGTCTTGAGATCCCACTCGCGTCTGGAGAAGAGGCAGGTCCGCAGCTGCCCGTCGGCGGTCAGGCGGATCCGGTCGCAGCTCGAGCAGAACGGCTCGGAGACCGGATTGACGAAGCCGATCTCGCCGGCGCCGTCGGCGAAGCGAAAGCGCCGCGCGGTCGAGGACGGCTTCGCAGGGATCTCCTCGAGCGGCCAGCGCTCCTCGATGAGCTCGCGGATCTCGCCGCCGGTGAGGACGTCGTCCTCGCGCCAGGCCTCGTCGGCATCAAGCGGCATGAACTCGATGAAGCGGACGACGTAGGGCCGGCGACGTGCGAGCTCGGCGAGGGCAGGCACCTCTTCCTCGGTGAAGCCCTTGATCGCGACGCAGTTGACCTTGATCGGACGGAGCTCGGGATGGCGCTCCGCCTCCTCGAGCCCGGCGAGGACGCGATCGAGGGCATCGCGCCGGGTGATATCGGCGAAGCGGACGTGCGAGAGCGAGTCGAGCGAGACGTTCAGGCGGCGCAGCCCCGCCTCGACCAGCGGTTGGGCAAGACGGTCGAGCAGGACGCCGTTCGTCGTCAGGGAGAGGTCGCGGACCCTCGGGATCGCCGCCAACAGGCCGACGAGCACCGGCAGGTCGCGCCTGACGAGCGGCTCGCCGCCCGTCAGCCGGACTTCGTCGACACCCATCGAGGCGAGCACGCGGACTAGCCGTTCGATCTCCTCGAAGGTCAGGAGCTCGTCGCGGTCCAGCCAGTCGAGCCCTTCGGCCGGCATGCAGTAGCGGCAGCGGAAGTTGCACTTGTCGGTGACGGAAACGCGCAGCGAACGGATCTCGCGGCCCCAGGAATCCCGTAGCGGCTCCATACCGGGAGACTAGCCGCGTTTCAGGAAAAGTCGGGCGCGGAAACTCGCGCGTGCAACCGACGAGGAGGAGCGGCCACATGAAGGCGAGGAGGGCAGGCCTGGTCTGAGCATGCCCGCTGAGGCACCGCTCGCGGTGCCGACATAGCGGACACGTGGGCTTTGCGCGCGTCTCCGTCTTAGCGTTCAGGCGTGGCGCTGATCGCCCTCATCGTGGTCACGGCCGTCTGGGGCGTCACCTTCGTCCAGGTGAAGGACGCAGTGGCGGTCTACCCGCTTTTTGCGTTTCTTGGGGTCCGCTACGGGATCGCCACCGGTGTGCTCGGCCTCGCCGGTGCTGCGCGCGTCCGGACGCTCGGCCGCTCCGGGCTCGCCGCGGGCGGCGTGCTCGGCGCCTTGCTCGGGGCGGGATCGCGCTGCAGACCGCGGGCCTGCAGCGGACGACGGTCTCAAGCACCGGCTTCATCACCGGCCTCTACGTCGTCCTAACTCCGCTCTTCGGTCTGGCGTTCTTCCGTTCGCGCGTCGGGCTCGAGGTCTGGCTCGGCGTCGCACTCTCGGTCGCCGGGCTCGCCCTGCTGACCGGAATCGACGTCGGCTCGACTGCCGGTGACGCGCTGGTCCTGGCCTCCACAGCGGCGCAGGCGCTGCAGATCGTGATGGTCGAGCGCTACGCGACGCGCTACGACGCAGTGGCGCTCACGCTGGTCGAGATGGCGACCTGCTGCGTCGCGTTCGTCGCGATCGCGCTCGCGCTCGGCGACTTCCCGATCCCGCGCGGGTGGACGGTTTGGGGCGCGCTGCTCGTCACCGGCGTCTTCGCGAGCGCGCTCGGCTACTTGATCCAGATCTGGGCGCAGCGGCGCCTGAGCGCGGCGCGGATCGCGCTCGTCTTCGCGCTCGAGACGGTCTGGGCCGGCTTCTTCGGCTACCTCTTGAAGGACGAGCGTCTCGGCTGGCTGGGGTGGGGCGGCTGCGCGCTGATTCTCGGCGGCATCGTCTGCGCAGAACCGGCCGCCGCCGCGACGTTGCGACGCCTCGTCGTGCGCCCTCAGCCCTGATACACTTCGGCTTAGATTTTCTCAGCCAACGAGCAAGGAGAGAGACAAGATGGCCAAAACCATCGGCATCGACCTCGGCACGACCAACTCCGCCATGGCCGTGATCGAGGGCGGCGAGCCGACCGTGATTCCGAACGCGGAGGGCGGGCGCACCACCCCGTCCGTCGTCGCGTTCACGAACGACGGTCAGCGGCTCGTCGGCGCGCCTGCGAAGCGACAGCAGGTGACGAATCCGCAGAACACGGTCTTCTCGATCAAGCGCTTCATGGGGCGCAAGTTCGGCGAGGTCTCGGAGGAAATGAAGATCGTCCCGTACGAGGTCGTCGAAGGCCCGAACGGCGACGTGCGCGTGAAGGCGTCCGGCAAAGAGTACGCGCCGCCGGAGATCAGCGCGATGATCCTCCAGAAGCTGAAGGCGGACTCCGAGGCGTACCTCGGCGAGACGGTCACGGACGCCGTGATCACCGTTCCCGCGTACTTCAACAACGCCCAGCGTGAGGCGACGAAGGACGCGGGCAAGATCGCCGGCCTCAACGTCCTCCGGATCATCAACGAGCCAACCGCGGCCTCGCTCGCGTACGGCCTCGACAAGGAGGGTGAGGACCAGACGATCCTCGTCTTCGACCTCGGCGGCGGGACGTTCGACGTCTCGGTGCTCGAGCTCGGCGAGGGCGTCTTCGAAGTGAAGGCGACGAACGGCGACAACCACCTCGGCGGCGACAACTTCGACAAGTCCGTCGTCGACTGGATGGTCGCTGAGTTCAAGCGCGAGCAGGGCATCGACCTCTCGCAGGACCGGATGGCGCTCCAGCGTCTCTACGAGGCGGCCGAGAAGGCGAAGATCGAGCTGTCGTCCACGATGGCGACGCAGATCAACCTGCCGTTCATCACGGCGACCCAGGAGGGGCCGAAGCACCTCGACCTGCAGCTCACCCGCGCGAAGCTGAACGAGCTGACCGCCGACCTGCTCGAGCGGACGGTCGGTCCGACCAAGCAGGCGCTCGCGGACGCCGGCATCGACAAGTCCGGTATCGACCACGTCGTCCTCGTGGGCGGCATGACCCGCATGCCGGCGGTGGTCGACAAGGTCAAGGAGCTGATCGGCAAGGACCCGCACAAGGGCGTCAACCCCGACGAGGTCGTCGCGGTCGGCGCCGCGATCCAGGCCGGCGTGCTCAAGGGTGAGGTCAAGGACGTGCTTCTGCTCGACGTCACCCCGCTCTCGCTCGGCATTGAGACGAAGGGCGGCGTGTTCACGAAGCTGATCGAGCGCAACACGACGATCCCGACGAAGAAGGCGGAGATCTTCAGCACGGCCGAGGACAACCAGCCCTCGGTGGAGATCCACGTCCTCCAGGGCGAGTCGGAGATGGCGCTCTACAACAAGACGCTCGGCAAGTTCCAGCTGGTCGGGATCCCGCCCGCGCCGCGTGGCCTGCCGCAGATCGAGGTCACGTTCGACATCGACGCCGACGGCATCATCCACGTGTCGGCGAAGGATCTCGGCACCGGCAACGAGCAGAAGATCCGGATCGAGGGCGGCTCCGGCCTGAAGCAGGAGGAGGTCGAGCGGATGATCCGCGAGGCCGAGTCCCATCAGGAGGAGGCGCACCGGCTGCGCGAGCTCGCCGACGCGCGGAACATGGGCGAGAGCCTGGCCTACCAGACCGAGCGAACGCTCAAGGAGCACCGCGACAAGCTCGACGAGGCCGACGCCTCGACGATCGAGGGGCGCGTCATGGAGCTCCGCGGCGTGCTGGAGAGCACGGACGTGAACGAGATCCGTCAGAAGACGGAGGCGCTCCAGGAGGCCTCGCAGAAGCTCGCCGAGGCGGTCTATGCCCAGGCGACGGCCCAGCAGGCCACCGCGTCCGCGGCCGGCGACGCCGATGACGGGGCCTCGGCCGCCTCGGACGACGAGGTGATCGAGGACGCCGAGATCGTCGACGAGGAGGGGGCGAAGACGTCGTAATGGCAGATCCTGCGAAGGAACAGCTGGATCAGGTCCAGGAGGCGACGGAGTCGCCTGACCGCGACAGCGGACAGGCGGAGAGGGTCCGGGGGAACCGCGAGGTTCCCCCGGCTCCGACCGATCTCGAAGAGCGGCTCGCCTCCGCCGAGGCTGAGGCCGACGCGCATCTCACTGACCTGAAAAGGCTCGCCGCCGAATTCGAGAACTACCGCAAGCGGGTCGCGCGCGAACAGGCGAGCCTGTCGGCGCGGGCGGCGGAGCGTCTCGTCAAGGAGCTGCTGCCGATCGTCGACGACCTCGAGCGCGCGCTCGTCGCTGCGGAGGAGCACGAGGAGGCGAAGCTCGAGGAGGGCGTCCGGCTCGTCCACCGCCAGCTGGCCTCGGCGCTCGAGCGGGAAGGCCTCGCAGAGATCGAGACCGACGGCAAGTTCGATCCCCACGTCCACGAGGCGCTGCTGGCGCAGCCGTCCGAGGCGGAGGAAGGCTCCGTGATCGAGGTGCTGCAGAAGGGCTACAAGCTCGGCGACCGAGTGCTGCGACCAGCCCGCGTTGTGGTTGCCGCTGCGCGATCCCAGGACGCGTAGCGTGGCGACCGCAGCTAAGAGCCCGTACGAGATCCTCGGCGTCTCGAAGAGCGCCTCGACCGACGAGATCAAGAAGGCCTACCGCAAGCTCGCGCGGCAGTACCACCCGGATCGCAATCCGGGCGACGACGCGGCCGAGGAGCGATTCAAGGAGGTCCAGGGCGCGTACGACCTGCTCTCCGACCCGGAGCGGCGGAAGCAGTACGACGCCTTCGGCTCCGCCGACGGCGGGGCGCGATTCGGCGGCGGATTCCAGGGCGGCAACTTCGGCGCGAACTTCGACTTCGGGGATCTCGGAGATCTCGGCGATCTTTTCGGCGGCGTGTTCGGGCGCGGCGGCCGCGCCAGCTCGCGCCGCTCGCAGGCCCAGCGCGGGGCGGACCTCGAGGTCCAGGTAAACCTCTCCTTCGAGGACTCGCTTCGCGGCGTCGAAACGAAGATCCCTGTGACGCTCGACACGGTGTGCTCCGAGTGCAACGGCTCGGGCGCGAGGCCGGGAACCGCGCCGAGGATCTGCCCGGAGTGCAACGGCCGCGGCGTCGTCGCCGAGAGCCAGGGCTTCTTCGCGCTCTCGCAACCATGCCCGCGCTGCCGGGGCAACGGCACCGTGATCGAGGACCCGTGCCCGCGCTGCAAGGGCTCCGGGCGCGAGCGCCGGACGAAGCGGTACACGGTCAAGATTCCGGCCGGCGTCAGGGACGGCACCAGGATCCGCTTGAAGGGCAAGGGCGAGGCCGGCTTCAACGGCGGCGAGGCGGGCGACCTGTTCGTCGTCACGCGCGTGGAGCCGTCCAAGCTGTACGAGCGCCGGGGGGACGACCTGGTGGTCGAGCTCCCCGTCACGTTCTCCGAAGCCGCGCTCGGCGCCACCGTCGAGGTTCCGACGCCCGACGGGGCGGTTTCGCTCAAGATCAAGCCCGGGACGCAGGACGGGACGCTGCTGCGCGTCAAGGGTAAGGGCGCGCCGAAGCTCAAGGGCTCCGGTCGCGGCAACGTGCTCGCGCGCGTGCGTGTGACCGTGCCGAGGAAGCTCAAGAAGCGGGAGCGCGAGCTGCTCGAGGAGCTGCAAAAGCTGCCGCACGACGATCCGCGGGAGGCGCTCTCGTCGTGAGGGACGTCGTCACCCGCCTGCTCGTCTGGTCGCTCTCGCCGGTCGGAACGTTGCTGAACGCGGCGATGCTCGTCGTGGTTATGATCGGCGCCGGCGTCCGCTGGGACCATCCGTTCCTCTGGCTCAGCGTGGGCGTGTTCCTCGCGGCCTGCGCCTACTTCGACATCCGCGCCTACATCGCGCGGAAGCGGCACGGCCTGACCGCTTACCAGGCCGGCGAGGCGGTGATGGAGCGCATCTGGGGCCCCCGCCAGGAGCAAGCCGAGGAGGAGGATGCGTGATGGACGACCGGCCGCGCTACATGATCTCGATCGCCGCCGAGCTCGTCGGCATGCACCCGCAGACGCTGCGGATCTACGAGAACAAGGGTCTCGTCAGGCCGAAGCGGACACGGGGGAACACGCGCCTCTACTCGGACGCCGACCTCGAGCGGCTGCGGCTGATCCAGCGGCTGACGACGCAGCTCGGCCTCAACCTGGCCGGGGTCGAGGTCGTGCTGCGGCTCGAGGACGAGCTGCGCAAGGCCCACGCGCGCATCGAGCGACTGCAGCGAGAGCGGCGCGAGGAGATTCAGAACATCCACAAGCAGTACCGGCGCGAGCTCGTGCTCTACGAGCCGCCGCGGCCGGTCCCAACCAGACAGCACTAGGAAAGGTTCATGGACTTCAACAAGCTGACCATCAAATCTCAGGAGGCCGTCGCTACGGCGCAGGAGCTCGCGCGGCGGCTGGGCAATCCCGAGCTCTATCCGGAGCACCTGGTCGTCGCACTCCTCGATCAGGAGCTGCCGCGCGAGCTCGTACCCGATCCCGACGCACTGCGCGCGGAAGCGGACGCCACCCTGCGAACGAAGCCGTCGACCGAGGGCGCGACTCAGCAGCCGCAGGTCGGCGCCGCCTTCTCGCGCATCCTCGACAAGGCCTTCGAGGAAGCGCGGCGGCTGGAGGATGATTACGTCTCGACCGAACACCTGCTGCTCGCGCTCGACGTCGTTCCGCGGGACCAGCTCGAGGCGAAGATCAGCGCGGTCCGCGGCGGCCAACGCGTCACCTCGCAGGACCCCGAGGGGACCTACCAGGCGCTCGAGAAGTTCGGCCGTGACCTGACCGAGCTCGCCGAGCAGGGCAAGCTCGATCCGGTCATCGGCCGTGACGAGGAGATCCGCCGGGTGATCCAGGTCCTGTCACGGCGCACGAAGAACAACCCGGTCCTGATCGGCGATCCCGGTGTCGGCAAGACGGCCATCGCCGAGGGGCTCGCGCAGCGGATCGTCGCCGGTGACGTGCCGGAGGGGCTGAAGGGCAAGCGCGTCTGGGCGCTCGACATCGGGGCACTGCTGGCCGGCTCCAAGTACCGCGGCGAGTTCGAGGAGCGGCTCAAGGCCGTGCTGACCGAGATCAAGAACGCCGAGGGCGCGCTGATCCTCTTCATCGACGAGCTGCACACGATCGTCGGCGCGGGCGCCGCCGAGGGCGCAGTAGACGCCGCGAACATGCTCAAGCCGATGCTGGCGCGCGGGGAGCTCCGCTGCATCGGCGCGACGACGCTCGACGAGTACCGCAAGCACATCGAGAAGGACGCGGCGCTGGAGCGCCGCTTCCAGCCGATCTTCGTCGGCGAGCCGTCGGTCGCCGACACGATCGCGATCCTGCGCGGGCTGAAGGAGCGCTACGAGGCGCACCACGGCGTGCGCATCCGCGACGCGGCGCTCGTCGCCGCAGCAGTTCTCTCCGACCGCTACATCTCCGACCGCCAGCTGCCGGACAAGGCGATCGACCTGATCGACGAGGCCGCCTCGCGGCTGCGAATGGAGATCGACTCCTCGCCGCTCGAGCTCGATGAGGCCGAGCGGCGCGTGCGCCAGCTCGAGATCGAGCTCGCGGCGATGGGCAAGGAGTCGAAGGAGCGACGCGAGCCTGTCGAGCGGGAGCTGGCCGAGGCGCGCGAGCGCCGGGGCGAGCTTGCAGCGCGCTGGGCGCGTGAGAAGGAGGCGCTCGAGCGGGTGAAGGAGATCATGTCCCGAATCGACGAGCTGAAGATGGAGGCCGAGCGCGCCGAGCGGTCCGGCGATCTCGGGCGGGTCGCCGAGATCCGCTACGGCGAGCTGCCGGAGCTCGAGAAGGAGCTGACCGAACGGGACGGCGCGGCTCCCGTCGAGGAGCCGATGGTCAAGGAGGAGGTCGACGAGGACGACGTCGCTGAGGTCGTGGCGCGCTGGACGGGCATCCCGGTGTCACGGCTGCTCGAGGGCGAGACGGAGAAGCTGATCCACATGGAGGAGCGCCTGCATGAGCGGGTCGTCGGCCAGGACGAGGCGGTCGAGGCCGTCGCGAACGCGCTCCGGCGCTCCCGGACGGGGCTGCAGGATCCCAACCGGCCGATCGGCTCGTTCATCTTCCTCGGGCCGACCGGGGTCGGCAAGACGGAGCTCGCCCGTGCGCTCGCCGAGTTCATGTTCGACGACGAGCGCGCGATGGTGCGGCTCGACATGTCGGAGTACCAGGAGCGGCACACGGTGGCGCGCCTCGTGGGCGCCCCGCCGGGTTACGTCGGCTACGAGGAGGGTGGCCAGTTGACCGAGGCGGTGCGGCGGCGTCCGTACTGCGTCGTCCTGCTGGACGAGATCGAGAAGGCGCACAACGAGGTCTTCGACGTGCTCCTGCAGATCCTCGACGACGGTCGGCTCACCGACGGCCAGGGCCGGACGGTCGACTTCCGGAACACCGTCATCATCATGACGTCCAACATTCGCTCCGCGGCCTCGCTCTCCGAGCACTTCCGGCCGGAGTTCCTCAACCGGATCGACGAGATCGTCGAGTTCGAGCCGCTGAGCCGCGAGCAGCTGGCCGAAATCGTCGAGCTACAGCTGCGCCGGCTGCGCGAGCGGTTGGCGGAGCGCGGGCTCGGGCTCGAGCTGACGGACGAAGCGAAGGAGGTCATCGCCGAGGCCGGGTGGGATCCCACCTACGGCGCCCGGCCGCTGAAGCGGGCGCTGCAGCGGCTGGTGGAGAACCCGCTCGCGCTGCGCCTGCTCGAGGGCGAGTTCGGCGAAGGCGACACGGTGCGCGTCGACGCGAGAGGAAGCGAGCTCACGTTCGAGAAGGTCGAGTCGGCGGCGGAGGTGGCTGCGGTCTAGAGGCGTCCGGACGGCGCCCGGTTCAATGCTCGAGCGGGGCCATCGTGAGCCCGCGGTCGTTCAACCGGCTCCAGTAGAGCTCCGCCGGCTCGCGGTGGCCCGTCCAGACGATCGCCTGGCCGGTGTTGTGGATCCGGTTCGCGAGCGCCATGCCCTGGTCGAAGCTCATGCCCGGCAAAACGCTCGCGAGCGCGAGGGCGACGCCGTCGAACGTGTTGTGGTTGTCGTTGAGGACGATCACCCGCCAGGCGTCGCCGAGTCCCTCACCGTTGCCGCTCCGCGGCCGTTTCTGCGTTGGAGTCGCCGGCGCGACGGTCACGTCTTCACGGTAGCGAGTCGTGACGCTCTTTTTTGCAAACCGTTCACAGACACGGCAACCCGTTCTTCCTAGCCTGTGGGTGGGGTGGGGGCGGTGGGACCCGGAGTCTCGCGCGTGAACCCATAGCCCGGTAGGTTCGCGCCGTGGCGAGGAAGGGCAAGCCGCGCGAGCCGGCGGCTGCGCGCGAGCGGGGCGCACGCGGTCGCGACCGAAGCGCGACGGCGCGCGCGCGCACTGCGATCCCGCCTCCGCTGCCGCCGGAGACCCGGACGGTCGGGCAGCTCGTCGCGGAGACGCTCCGGCTCTACGCGCGCCGGCCGTGGTGGTCGCTCGCGCTCGGGACCACCGTCGCGGTCATCGATATCGCGGCGATCAGCTTCAGCCAGACGAACGCGATCATCTTCGAGGCGATCGTCGCCGGGCCGCTCCTCTCGGTCTCCTATGTGGGCGCGTGCCTGCTCGCGGCGGACGACCGACCTCGTCCACCCGCGCGGACACTCGCCGAGGCCTGGCTCGCGGGCACGATCGCGTTCCTCCCCTTCCCCGTGCTCGCGTTCGCATTCATCCTTCCGGCGGTCGCCTGGCTGGCGCTCGTCGGCCTCGTCGTGCCGGTGATCGTGCTCGAGCGGATCTCGATCGGCGCCGCGTTCCGGCGCGCCGTCCAGCTCGCGCGCGCCGACTACGTGCACGCGCTCGGCTCCCTCGCGACACTCGCAATCACCTACTTCATCGCACGGCTCGGGCTCTTCTTCCTGCTGCGCGGCGGCAGTGGAGCGGCCGAGCGGACGGCGGCGTTCCTCGCGGACCTGGTCATCTCGCCGCTCCTCTTCCTCGGTGCCGCGCTGCTCTACTACGATCAACGTGCGCGTGTAGGCTCGGCGCCCCGACCGAGGAGGCGCGATGCCGACGTACATCCTGTTGTCCAACCTGACCGCTCAGGGCGTCCAGACGCTGAAGGCGAATCCCGCCCGGCTACGCGAGGTGAACCGTGACGTCGAGGAGCTCGGGGCGAAGGTCCTGCACCAGTGGGCGACGCTCGGACCGTTCGACTTCGTCAACGTCGTCGAGGCGCCCGATGCAGCGACGATCGCGCGAGTCTCGGTCGCGCTCGGCTCGCGCGGCAGCGCCCGGCTGCAGACGCTGACGGCGCTGACGATCGACGAGTTCCTAAGCGCGCTGGACTGAGGCTAGGCAGCAGCGACGGCGACCTCGGCCGCCAGGCCCGCGTTGTCGGCGATCAGCTGCTTGTTGACGCGGATGCTCTCGCCGCGCGTCTCGCGGTGGATGTAGGCGAGGACGAAGGGCGTCACATCCTGACCCGTTATCCGGTTCGCCGTCGCTTCCGCCAGCGCGCTCTCGATCAGCGGCTCGACGTCGAGGCTCTCAGACGGCGGCCGAGCGAGCAGCAGGCCGCCTCGATTGAGCGACCAGTGCGCGCGTGCGATCGCCGCGGCCTCGGACGCCGTCCCGACTGGGGCAGGGACCGGCGGGCCGCCGGCCGCGGAGTAGAAGAGCGGGAGGGTTGCGCTCCGCCACCCGAGAACCGGAACGCCGAGCGTCTCGAGCGCCTCGAGCGTGGCAGGCACGTCCAGCAACGACTTGACGCCGGAGGCGACGACGAGCGTCGGCGTCCGTGCGAGCTCACCAAGGTCGGCGGAGACGTCCGGCCGCTCTGCGAACCCGCGATGAACACCGCCGATTCCGCCGGTGCCCATGAAGTGGATGCCCACGAGCGAGCAGACGGCGAGCGTGCCGCCGACGGTCGTTGCTCCCAGCGCGCCCTGCGCGACCGCGGGCGCGAGATCGCGCGGGCCAACCTTGCGTGCAGTGTCTCCGGCGGAGGCGAATCGCTCCAGCTCGGCCGCCGCGAGCCCGACGCCGACGTCGCCGTCGACGATGCCGATCGTCGCTGGGACAGCGCCCGCTTCCCGTACGCGCCGCTCTGCCTCGAGCGCGACGTCGAAACCCTCACCGTCCGGGAACCCGTGCGCGACGAGAGTCGTCTCCAACGCAACGATCGGGCCGCCGTCCCGCCGGGCGTCGGTGACCTCCGGAGCGAGCTCGATCACGGCATCGCCCCCAGCTGTGAGACGCATCGCGCCGCCGCTTGCAGCGCGAGCTCGACTCCGCCGACGAGATATCCCGCCGCGAAGGCGTCACCGGCGCCGGTCGTGTCGGCGACGTCGACTGGAAGGGCCGGAAAGTCGCTCCGGTCGCCGCCGCGCTCGACGACACAGCCCGCGGCGCCGCGCTTCAGCACCCAGGTCTGGCCCTCGGCGGCCCGTGTCGGTCCGAGCATCTCGCGCTCCTGCTCGTTCGCGAACACGACGTCCGGCGCGAGCTCGTCCAGCCGCGCGCGGAGGCGCTCGGAGCCGAAACCACGGATGACGCTCGAGGAGGCGAGGTCGACGCTGACCGTCGCGCTGACCTCGCGCGCACAGCGCGCAGCCCGCAGCGCTGCGCCGTCGATCGGCTCGCTCATCAGGCTGTAGCCCGAAAGGTGAAGGCGCGAGCAGCCCGCGAACCAGTCGCGCTCGAGCTGGTCGGCCGAGAGCTCCGGCGCGACGCCGCGGTCACTCGCCATCGCGCGGTCGCCGTCCGGGCCGACGAGCGAGACGACGACGCCGTTGCGGCCGAGGGCGACCGGGCCCAGCACCGTCACTCCGCGCGAGCTCAGCTCCGCGGCCGCCAGCGCGCCCGCCGGATCCTCGCCGCGCTTGCCGACAAACCGTGCTTCCGCGCCGAGCGATGCGGCCCAGGCGGCGACGTTCGCGGCCTGGCCGCCGGCTCCGATTCGCGTGACGGCCGTTGCGTCGGTGCCGCCTTCGAGCGGCTGCTCGAGCCGCACGATCACGTCGAGCAGCAGGTCGCCAAGCGTGCAGACGATCAGCTTCGCCACCGTACAATCGTTCCATGGACGGTGATGCGCAGCACGGACGGCTGCGCACGTTCGTCCTGGGCGGGCTCGTGGGCGCGTCAGCGGTGCTCGCCGCCGCGCGCAGGCGTCGCGCCGGCGCTGCGAAGCGCCCGCCGCGGGCGGGTCTCGCGGCCTTCGAGGACGCGCCCTGCTACCTCGAGCTCGTCGAGCGTGAGCGCCTCGACCGACAGCACGGCGGGGAGTAGCCAACCACCCTCGCTGCTACTGTCAAATCGTGCCGATCTACGAGTACCGTTGTCCGAACGGACACGTTTTCGAGCTCTTCCAGCGCCTCGGCGACCCTCCGCCGCCGAAGTGCGAGGTGTGCGGAGAGGGCCCGCTCGAGCGGGTTCTCTACCCGGTCGCCGTGCACTTCAAGGGCTCGGGGTTCTACTCGACGGACTACGGCCGCGGCTCACGGAAGACGGACGCAGCCAAGGACGGCGCTCCTGAGGGCGACTCCAAGCCCGATTCCAAGCCGGAGAAGAAGGAGACCAAGGCCGCCGAGGCCTAGCTACTACCGGCCGGTCGGGATGCGGTCGACGAAGCAGCCGGGCGGATACGTGTCGCCGTTGGGCGGCGGCGGCTGCGGCGCCGACTGTCCGAGGACCATCCTGATCACCGGCAGGTTGTCCTCGCTCGGCTCGATGTAGCTGCCGGTCCACGTTCCGCCGAGGCGGCAGTGGTAAGTCGTCCCTGCGCGGAACTTCACCCAGCCGAGCTGGACGAACTCGGTCGGCGACAGATCCGTCGCGAGCGGCTTGAGCAGGTCGCCCCCGATGAACGGCAGCTTGAAGAACGTCCCGGCGCTCGCGAGCTTCGAGGTCAGCGCCTGCATGACCTGCTGCTGGCGCGCCCCACGGGTGATGTCGTTGTCGCGCGGGTTGAGCCGGTTCTCTCGAACGCGGGAGTAGATGAGCGCGCGGTAGCCGTTCATGTGCTGCTTGCCCTTCCGGAAGCGCCAGCCCTTCCAGCGCGCGCACCGTTCGTTCGTCTTGTACGGACAATCGAACCGGTTCGAGAGGATCGGCGCCGGCACGTTGACGTCGATCCCGCCCACCTCGTCGATCAGCTTGCTGAAGCTGTGGAAGTTGACGACGACGATGTGGTTGATCTCGAGGCCGGTGTACTCGTGCACCGTGCGCGCTGCCAGGCGCGGGCCGCCGATCTGGAACGCGGCGTTGATCTTGTCGGGCCCGTGGCCGGGGATGTCCGGCACGCGGAGGTCGCGCGGAATCGAGAGGTAGTAGAGGCGGTTGTGCTTCGGATCGGTCCGGAGCAGCATGATCGAGTCGGAGTGCTGGTCACCCGAGCGCGAGGCGTTCAACGAGTGGTCGGTGCCGAGCAGGAGGATGTTGCTCGAGTGGCTCAGCATCATCCCGTGGTCCGGCTGGAGGGCGAGCCGCGCCGACTCCGGCAGTCGCTTGTTCGCGTCCTTGACGCCGCTGCGGAAGGACAGGTACGCGACGACGATCCAGACGACGAGCACGAGGAAGAGGAAGAGGACGGTCAGCAACGTCCAACGCTTCCAGCCCCAGCTGCGCCAGCCTGTGGCCGGACGCCTGGCGCCGGGCCCGCGGTAGTCGCGCCTGCCGTTGCCGTCGCCGCCGCGCTCGCGGGTCGGGCGAGGGACGGTCGGAACCTTTCCCTTCACCCGGCCGCCGCGATAGACGCGATACGGCTTCTCTTCGCGAGAAGCGGCCATTCGGCGGGCTATGGTAGCCACGCGTGTCGGACCCCAAACGCGTTATCGGCGTCGATGTCGGCGGCACGAAGATCCTGGCCGGGGTGGTCGACGAGAGGGGAAACGTCGAGCACAGGCGTGAACGCGAGACGCCGCTGGACTCGCAGGATGCGCTGATTGCGCAGGTTCAAGCGGCGGTCGAGGAGCTTCTGGACGAGTCGATAGGCGCCGTCGGAATCGGCCTGCCGTCGCGGATCGACTCGCGAACGGGATACGTGGACGGCTCGGTGAACATCCCCCTGGGGGAGGTCCCGTTGCGGAACGTCATGGAGGAGCGGTTCCTGCGGCCGGTCGAGCTCGAGAACGACGGCAACGCCGCCGCGCTCGCGGAGTTCCACGTGGGAGCCGGACGAGAGGCGCGGACGCTCGTGATGCTCACGCTCGGGACCGGAGTCGGGGGCGGCGTCGTCATCGACGAGAAGCTCCTGCGCGACGGCGGCGAGCTCGGGCACGTCGTGATCGAGTACGACGGAGTTCCATGCCAGGGCTTCTGCACGGGCCGCGGCCACCTGGAGGCGTATGCGAGCGGGACCGCGGCGACGAAGCTCGCGCGAGAGGAGTTCGGCCCCGCGGTCGACGCACACCGGCTCGTCAGGCTCGCCGCCGAGGGCGACGCGAAGGCGGTCGAGATCCTGGCGGGAATCGGGCACCGGCTCGGCGCCGCGATCGGCAGCTTCGTGAACGTCTTCCGTCCCGATGTCGTGATCGTCGGCGGCGGTTTCGCTGCTGCGGGAGATTTTCTGCTCGTCCCCGCCGAAGAGACCATGCGCCGTGAGGCCCTGCCGCCCGCCCGCGATCGCGCGCGGATCGCCCGCGGCGAGCTTGGGACGGCGGCCGGCGTGATCGGTGCCGGCCTCGTCGCGCTCGACGCGCTGGCGTAAGTGCTGGCCGTTTGCGCGACCCCGATCGGGAACCTCGAGGACGTGACGCTGCGCGTTCTCCGCGAGCTCTCGGAGGCGGATCTCGTCCTTTGCGAGGACACGCGCCATACTCGCCGCCTCCTGGACCGTCACGGCATCCGGGCGCGCTTGCTCTCCTATCACGAGCACAACGAGGCCACCCGCACCGCCGAGGTTCTGCCGCGGCTGCAGGTCGGCGAGCGCGTCGCGCTCGTCTCGGACGCGGGCCTGCCCGGAGTCTCCGATCCGGGCGCGCGGCTGATCCGCGCGGCGGTCGAGGCCGACGTACCGGTCACCGTGCTGCCGGGCCCGACGGCGGTCGAGGCAGCGCTCGTCGCCAGCGGCCTCGTATCCGACCGCTACCAGTTCGTCGGGTTCCTGCCGCGCGGTGGAGCGGCTCTGGCACGGCTCTGGGAGGAGCTCGCTCGTTGGCCGTGGCCTGCGGTCGCCTTCGAGTCGCCGCAGCGTTTGCCAGCCACGCTCCGCTCGCTCGCGGCCGGCGAGCCGGGGCGCGAGGTCGTCGTGTGTCGCGAGCTGACGAAGCGGCACGAGGAAATCGTCCGCGGGACCGCAGACGCGGTCGCCCGCCGGTTCGCCGAGCCCCCGAAGGGCGAGATCACGCTCGTCTTGGGGCCGGGCCGCAGGGGTCCGAGCGCGGATCTCGATGTCGCGACGGCCTCGGTCGCCGAGTTGGTGTCGGCCGGGCTTGGCCGACGCCAGGCGGTGGCGATCGTTGCCCGCCTCACTGGCCTGCCGCGGAAGCGGCTCTACGACAGCTCACTGTAGTCAAGATTGACAACAACCGCTGGCGCTGGTAGCCTGCGTGAGTTGTTGGCAATCGAGACAACAAGGAAGTCATCGAGGATGCGGTTCGGAGTGCTGTCGGCGGTCATAGCGGTTGCCTTGACCGCGGCCCCATGCGCCGGAGCCTGGGCCTGGCCGGTCGAAGGACCGGTGCTGCAGCAGTTCGCCTTGGGTGACGACCCGTACGCCGGCGGGCAGCACCGCGGCATCGACATCGGGGCCTCGTCGGGAGCGCCGGTTCTCGCGCCCGCCTCCGGGGTCGTCTCGTTCGCCGGCGTCGTGCCTATGAGTGGCACGAGTGTCACGATCCAGACGCAGGACGGTTACTCCGTCACGCTGACCCATCTCGGCTCGATCGGCGTCGCACGCAGCGCGAGCGTGTCCCAGGGCGCGGCGGTCGCGACCATCGGTCCGAGCGGCCAAGCGGAGCACGACGTGCCCTACGTCCATCTCGGGATTCGCTGGACCAGCGACCCACAGGGATACCTCGACCCGCTGCTCTTCTTGCCGCCGCTGCGGACGGGGCCGGCAGCGAGCCCACCCCCGCCGCCGGCGCCTCCTCCGCCCGCCCCGCCTCCAACCCAGCCGCCTCCTTCTCCGGCGGCGGTCGCCCCCGCCCCGCCGGTGCGCGGCGATGCGAGCGTCGGACCGCGGACATCGCAGCCC
>JBKOYZ010000049.1:0-5613 GCA_046725655.1 Actinomycetota bacterium
GCGGGCTCTGGCGGGCCAGCAGGCGCGGGAGCCGCAGCCTCTGGCGGCGCAGGTTCGGGCCGGCCGCCCTCCTCGATGAAGTCGAGGATGTCTTTCTTCGTCACGCGACCACCGCGGCCGGTGCCGGGTACCTGGTCAGGATCCACGCCGTGCTCGGAGGCGATCCGCGCCACGACGGGCGAGACGAAGCTCTTGCCGTCGGTGGTCGCCTCCGTCACCGCTGCCGTGGGCTCCGGTGCGGCCTGCTGCGGCGCGGGCTGTGCGGCCTGCTGCGGCGCGGGCTGTGCGACCTGCTGCGGCGTAGGCTCCGGCGCCGCCGGCTCCGCCTCTTCGACCTGCTCGGCCGTAGCGGTCTCGCCCTCGGCGCCGGCCGCTGCCGCGGACTCGGCGGCAGCCTCGGCCGTGGCGGGCTCTGGCGGAGCGGCGGGCTGCGCCTGGCCGTCGCCTGACGGCGCGCCGCCGATCTGCGCGAGCTTCGTGCCGACCTCGACCGTCTCGCCCTCTTGCACGAGGATCTGCGTCAGGGTCCCGCTCGCCGGGCTCGGAACCTCCGTGTCGACCTTGTCGGTCGAGATCTCCAGCAGCGGCTCGTCGGCCTCGACCTGCTCGCCCTCCTGCTTGAGCCACTTGGTGATCGTCCCCTCGGAGACGGAGACGCCCATCTGCGGCATGACGACGTCGACCGCGGTTTCAGTGGCCATTGGCTCTAGTACTCCGCGAGGTCCCTAAGGCCTGCCACGACGTCCTCTACCTGGGGGATGAAGGCCTTCTCGAGCGGCGGCGAGAACGGGACCGGGGTGTCGGGCGCGGTGATCCGCTTGACCGGCGCGTCGAGGTCCTCGAACGCCTCCTCGGCGATGGTCGCACCGATCTCGCCGCCGAACCCGCCGGTGTGCGTGTCCTCGTGGAGGACGAGGACCTTCGAGGTCTTCCGCACCGATTCGAGCACGGCCTGCTTGTCCCAGGGAACGAGCGTGCGCAGGTCGACGATCTCGACCGAGACGCCGTCGCCGTCGAGCTCCTTGGCGGCCTCTTCGGCCGTGTAGACCATCGCGCCCCAGGTGACGACGCTGAGGTCGTCGCCCTCGCGGTGGACGCGCGCCTTGCCGAACGGCGTCTCGTAGCGCTCGTCCGGGACCTCGGCCTTGATCCGCCGGTAGAGGTGCTTGTGCTCGAAGTAGAGGCATGGGCTCGCGTCCTGGATGGCGCTGATCAGCAGGCCTTTCGCGTCCTCGGGCGTCGCCGGGCAGACGACCTTCAGGCCCGGAATGTGGGCGAAGGAGCTCTCGGGGTTCTGCGAGTGAAACGGCCCGCCGGAGAAGCCTCCGCCAGAGGGAAGCCGCACCGTGATCGGGACCGGCGTGCCGGCGCGCCAGCGTTGCTTGGCCGCGACCGTGACCAGTTGATCCCAGGCGCACGAGATGAAGTCGGCGAACTGCATCTCCGCGACCGGCCGCATGCCCATGAGCGCCGCGCCCGTGCAGCCGCCGACGATCGCCGTTTCGGAGAGCGGCGCGTCGATCACACGCCAGGAGCCGAACTCCTCCTGGAAGCCGAGCGTCACCTTGAAGGCACCGCCGTAGACGCCGACGTCCTCGCCGATCACGAAGACGCGCTTGTCGCGGCGCATCTCCTCGCGCAGGCCGTCCGAGATCGCTTGCAGGTAGGTCTTCTCGCTCAGTGGTTCCTCCTGTGACGTTCTCGCGTTCCTCGGTCGCGGGGTGCAAGCGAGGGTAGGACGCAGGGAGCGTCAATATCAGGAGATATTGGCGCGACTGAGGACGCCCCCTCGCGCCGCAGATCGCGGACGAGGGACGCACTGAATGTTGCCGGAGGAGCCACTTACTTGTGGTGTGGCGTGTCGAGGTCCTCAGGCGTTGCGAAGACGCCCTCCGCCAGCTTCGACGGCTCCGGCAGCGGCGACTCCTCCGCGCGCGAGAGCGCCTCGTTCAGCAGCTTCTTGACGCCGGCCGAGATCTCGTCCTCCTCGTTGTCGGACATGTCCGCGTTCTCGCGCAGCCAGCTCCGGAACCGCTCGAGCGGGTCGCTCTTGGCCCACTCCTCGAACATCTCCTTCGGGACGTAGAAGGCGTCGTCGTGGACGGCATGCCCTTCCATGCGGAGAGTCAGCGACTCGATCAGCGTCGGCCCGCTCCCGGCGCGCGCCTTCTCGAGCGCGCGCTTCGTCTCGCGGTAGACCGCGAGGACGTCGGTGCCGTCGACGACGACGCCGTCGAACCCGTAGGCCTGCGCGCGGTCGGCGAGGTTCTCGCACGCGTACTCGAGGTGCGTCGGCGTCGAGTACGCCCACTGGTTGTTGTCGCAGACGAACACGACGGGCAGGCGACGGACGCCGGCGAAATTCATCGCCTCGTGGCAATCGCCGCGCGCGGACGCGCCCTCGCCGTACCAGCCGACCGCGACGCGGTTCTCCTCGCGGATCCGGAATGCGAGCGCACAGCCGACCGCCACCGGCAGCATCGCCGGGAGGTGGCTGACCATCGCGATCAGGCCGAGGTTCGCATCGGCCATGTGGACGTTGCCGTCGCGGCCGCGCGTGGGGCCGTCGGCGCGGCCCATGTACTGCGCGAAGATCCGCCAGGGCTCGACGCCGCGCGTGACGTGGACGCCCATGTCGCGGTGCAGCGGCGTGCCCACGTCCTCCGGGCCCATCGCGGTCGCGACGCCGACCGAGGCTGCCTCGTTGCCGCGGCCGGTGTAGAACGACCCCGGGATCTTTCCCTGCTTGTAGAGGATGTGGCCGCGCTCCTCGATCCCGCGCGTGATGAGCATGTTGCGGTAGACGCCCAGCAGGTCCTCGCGGTCGAGGCCGGCCTCCTTGACCTCTCGGAGCGAGCCGACCGGCTCGGCTTCACGCGCGATTGCCATCGTCGCCGAACTCTAACGATCGCCTCTGAGTACAGTCACGCCGTGGGCAAGGCGTCGGACTGGCTGCGCGAGGAGCGCCGGAAGACGCTCGGCGACTGGGTCGCGGTGTGTCTCGGCTGCGGCTTCGCGCAGCGCTACTTCGACGAGTTCGAGACCGAGCTGCCGGCGTCGTGTCCGCAGTGTGGCGGCGGGCTCCGTGCGCGCTGCCCCGTTTGCAGCGCCCGCTTCAGCTCGGCCTTCGCCGTCGAGTGCGAGTCGTGCGGCGCCGAGCTGAGGCCGCCCGAGCAGTTCGGCGTTCGAATCAGGAAGCCGGGCAGCTAGGCGCGCTAAGGCCCCTTGATCTTCGAGAAGCGGATCACGGTGACGGTGTCGTCGTCCGTGACCGGCCTGTTGTAGAGCTGGCCGAGGAAGGTCGCCATCTCCTCGGTCCGGCGGATCTCCGGGTTGTCGTGCTCGATCTCGCGCGGCGACAGATCGGCCAGGGTCTTCACCTCGACCTTGTCGATCACCGCCTCGAACACCTTCTCACGCGCGCTGAAGCGCGGGCCCGCGAGCACCTGGACGATCATCCCCTTCCGGTACTTCCCGGACTTGTCGCCGAGGCGGATCGTCGCGGTCTTCCGTCCCGAACGTAGCTGGTCGGCGACCATGGGCGAGTAGAAGTTGAGCGCGTACATGGCTTCGGTCACGGCTGCGGCGAAAGCCGCGCAATCATAAGGCGTCGGTCGCGATGGGTTGGCTCTCGAGGGAGGCGAGAGCTTTCTCGGCCATCTGACGCTCGCCCCCGTACGCGAGCAGCTTCGGCGCCTCCTCGAGCGAAAGCCAGCGAACCTCGTCCACCTCGTGGGCCGTCTCCGGCGGCAGATTCCCGAGCCGGCCGCGCGTGTAGCGGAGCAGGAAGAAGCTGACGACCTTGAAGATGCGCTCGCCGGCCCAGGTATAGACGTAGCGCACGTCCCCGAGCTTCTCGACGACACGACCCTGGGCCCCGGTCTCCTCGAATACCTCGCGGACGGCTGTGTCGCGGGCATCCTCGCCCCGGCCGATGTTCCCCTTCGGCAACGCCCAGACCCCCGGCTTCTTCCCCGCGGGACGGATCGCCGCTAGCACCCACCGGCCCCGCAGGCGCCGGACGAGGACGCCACCGGCCGAAAACTCCCGCTTCACCGGAGCTTTGTAACACAGCCACACGCCGAGAGCGTGTAAGCTTGCAGACGCCGCACCACTGCGGCTAAACTCGCCTGGCACTCACGATAGGAGAGTGCCGATAGGTGTCACAAAGTCGCGAGCAAGGAGGCATTGGATGGATTTGCAGCCGCTGGGCGATCGTCTCATCGTCGAGATCCTCGAGGAGGAGGAGACGACGACGAGCGGGATCGTCCTGCCCGACACCGCAAAGGAGAAGCCGCAGCGCGGCAAGGTTCTGGCCGTCGGCCCCGGCGGCCGCAACGACAGCGGTGAACTGGTCCCGATGGACGTCGCCGAGGGCGACGAGATCATCTTTTCGAAGTACGGCGGCACCGAGGTGAAGCTCGGCTCGGACGACGTCCTGATCCTGCGCGAGTCGGATGTGCTCGCCAAGGTGGTCGGAACTCGTGAGCCAGCAGGCGCTGCCGCCTAAGACGGAGCGTGCGGGCCTCGGCCGAAGGCCGAGGGTCTGCGCGGGTTGGAATTCAGTGAAGGAGAAGAAGACGGATGGCACATAAAGAGTTGAAGTTCAACGAGGACGCGCGGCGCTCGCTCGAGCGCGGCGTCAATATCCTCGCTGACGCGGTCAAGGTCACACTTGGTCCGAAGGGACGGTACGTCGTGCTGGACAAGAAGTTCGGCGCACCGACGATCACCAACGACGGCGTCACGATCGCACGCGAGATCGAGGTCGAGGACGTTTTCGAGAACCAAGGCGCGCAGCTGGTCCGCGAGGTCGCGACGGCGACGAACGACGTCGCCGGCGACGGCACGACGACCGCGACCGTCCTGGCTCAGGCCGTCGTCCGCGAGGGCCTGAAGAACGTCGCCGCGGGCGCGAACCCGATGGCGCTCAAGCGCGGCATCGAGACCGCGGTCGACGCGGTCGTCGAGGACCTCAAGGGCCAGTCCAAGGAGGTCAACGGCAAGGAGGACATCGCCCGCGTCGCCACCATCTCGGCGCGTGAGCGCGAGATCGGCGACGTGATCGCGGACGCGATCGAGAAGGTCGGCAAGGACGGGGTCGTGAACGTCGAGGAGGGCCAGACGTTCGGCCTCGAGCTCGAGTTCACTGAGGGCATGCAGTTCGACAAGGGCTACCTGTCGCCGTACATGATCACGGACGCCGAGCGTATGGAGGCCGTCCTCGAGGACCCCTACATCCTGGTCGCGAACCAGAAGATCGGGGCCGTCAAGGATTTGCTGCCCGTGCTCGAGCAGGTGATCCAGTCCGGCAAGCCGTTGCTGATCGTGGCCGAGGACGTCGAGGGCGAGTCGCTCGCGACGATCGTGGTCAACAAGCTCCGCGGCACCTTCACCGCCGTCGCCGTCAAGGCGCCGGGCTTCGGTGACCGGCGCAAGCGGATGCTCGAGGACATCGCGATCCTCACGGGAGCCGAGGTGATCACCGAGGAGATGGGCCTCAAGCTCGAGAACACGAAGCTCTCGCAGCTCGGGAGGGCCCGCCGCGTGGTCGTCGACAAGGATTCGACGACGATCATCGACGGCGCAGGCGACTCGGAGGGGATCAAGGCC
>JBKOYZ010000030.1:0-5305 GCA_046725655.1 Actinomycetota bacterium
CTCTTAGGTTGAGCGCACGGTGAGGTCGGGCCCGGTTGTCATGCCCGACATAGACGCGAAGGGCGCGCTCGAGTTGCCGGCGGCCGCCGATCAGGAGCCGGTCGAGGCACTCGCGGCGGACGCTGCCGACCCAGCGCTCGGCGTGCGCCCGCGCCTTCGGCGCCCGCACCGGCGCCTTGATCACCCGAATCCCTTCCGAGCGGAAGACCTCGTCGAACTCGCGGGTGAACTTGCCATCACGGTCACGGATTAGGAACCGCGGCCGGACGCCTTCGTCGTCGAGTTCCATCAGCAGGTTGCGCCTGCTGGGTCACCCAGCGCCCGTCCGGGTTCGTCGTGATCCCAGCGAGGTGGACACGCCGGGTCGCGAGCTCGATAAAGAACAAGGCATAAAAGCGTTTGAGGAAGAACGTGTCGACGCTGAAGAAGTCGCACTCGAGGATGCTCGCCGCCTGTTGGCGCAGAAAGTCAGCCCAGTTCGTCTCGAGGCGGTTCGGCGCGGGCTCGATCCCGGCCTCACGCAGGATCGTCCAGACGGTGCTCGCGGCGAGTTTGATCCCGAGCCCGACCAACTCGCCCTGGATCCGCCGATACCCCCACGCCGGGTTCTCCCGCGCCAGCCGCACCACGAGCTCGCGAATCTCAGCCGCTGTTGCCGGCCGCCCAGGACGGCGGTGCGGATACGTCCAGCGGCGCGCGACCAGCTCCCGATGCCAGCGCAGAACCGTCCCCGGTGTGACGAAGAACGCCCGCTTCCATACAGCTCTCGGCAACACACGGCTGAACGCCGCCAACAGCGCCCTATCCGCCGACGTCAGCTGCGGACGAGCAACCTGACGCTCCAAAACCCGCAACTGCTGACGGAGCAGCAGGATCTCGACCTCCTTCTCCCGCTCCGAGCGAAAACGCAGCGCCACCAGCTCAAGCAGCCGCCGCAGCGACCAGTAGAGAAACGACAGAACCACGCCTTGACGACGACCCGGCACGACGCTGACCCTACCCGGTCAGACCGCGAACCTCAGACAGCCACAACCTAGACTCCGCACCCGAGTTTTCGGCCCCCACAGGTTGACGCCCGCGTTAGAGCGGAGTTCGCACGGCTGCGAACTCGGCCGAAGCGAGCACGACGACGGCCTCCAGCTCCCGCGCCAGCTCGTCGGCCGTGAGGTAGCGCTTGAAGACGCGGTGCTCCGAACCGTCGAGCAGCCTCCGCAGCTCCCGCGCCTCTCGCTTCCGGCCGGGCCGCCAGGACTGCTCGAGGACGACGAGCGCGCAGGACACCCGCAACGCCTCGGCGACGAACTCCGCGCGCCCAGCGGCCGTCTCGAGGTGCGAGTAGACGTTGCTGGAAAACGCGAGGTCGAACGCGCCGTCCCCGAACGGCAGCGGCGGCACGTCGGCGCAGACAAGCTCCGTATCGGGCAGACGGGCCCGCGCGAGCTCCAGCACCTCCGCGCTCTGGTCGACGCCGACGACGTTGCCGCGCAGGTGCCGGGTCAGGAAGCCGGTCCCGCAGCCGATGTCGAGGATCCGACCCGGCGGCAGGCTCGCGACGAACCGCTCGACCGTCTTACGCTCGCCCTCGTCGAACGCCTCCCACGAGGTCGCGTCGTACTCGGCCGCCCGGCGAGCGTAGTACTCCTTCATCCGCGTGTACTACCACCAGTCGCTTCGAGCCTTTTGCGGAAGCGTCTGTCGCCAGACATCGCCGGCGCTGGCTGTCGCAGTTGAGCCGAACGACGACACGCGGGTCGTCGTTCGCGAGTAGGACGGGGCGCACGGGATCACTGAGGGGAGAGGGAGATCAGCAGTGCCCGTTACGGCCGTTTCGCCCACGCCCCGTCACGCCTTGCTAGCGCTGGCACGGTTATCGGCGCGCTACCCGCTCCCTGTGCCGCCTCGCGCCCGAGCGTTGCGGCCAACGTATGCGCGCAGGCGCGCAAGCTGCTCGTGGCCGCCTTGCCCCGGCGCGCAGCGGACGACGAGCCGTTGCTGTCGCGGTACCACCTCCTGGACATCCGACACCGGAACGACAAGCGTGCGGTTGCGTAGGAGGCCGCCCCGGACGAGGAGCTCATCAGGCCGATCGAGCCGCGCGCCGAACCGAACCGCCTCGACCAAGCCAAGACGCCCGGTCGGCGCGTCGACCCTGAAGCCTTCGCAGCGGCAGAGCCAGTAGTCGTGATCCCAAGAGAGGGGTCGGGGAAACTCGAGGTGGCGAGACATCAGCACTCCTTGCTCCGTGAACGACAGGTCCTGCTCAGTCGAAGGAGTAGGAGCGCGAAGCTGGTCTGCGCGAGTGGTTGCAGCAGCCAGGAACGACTACTTCTCGCTGTGGCATGTGAAGGGTAGCGTGACCACGCAGCTGATGGTGGCGAACAGTCCGGCAGCGAGACGTTTCATCCCGCGCGACAGCAATGGCGCGCTCGGCAAGCCGCAGTTCCGCGACGGCCGCCCGCTTGGGGCGGCCGTCGACGGTCCTGAGTCGTTCGAGCTAGCCGCGAACGAGCTCTTCCTCGCGCTCCTCGAAGACGATCTCGGACTCAGGCTCCGCTGCCTTGTGCCCCGCCGAGACGAGGCGGATCCGCTCGGCCTCGAGCTCGGCCTCGCGCCGCTCGCGCTCCCATTGCTCACGCTCGTGCTTCGACCCGCACATGCTGTGCCTCCTTTCGCGTGCCCGAGACACGGTAGCGCGTCCGCCGACCCGCCATGATGCGGCGCCATCAGGAGCACGGCCACGTCGCTCTTCCCTCACCCGACCTGTGAGGGGTTTCAAAGTGCGGGTTCGGCGTACTGATTACGCGCGGTGCTGTTGCCTCCCGCGGCGCGGTGTTGGCGGCGGAGTTTTTGAGGTTCACGCGCGCGCGAATACCAGATCGCGCTGGACTCCGCTGAAACAGTTCCTATCAGGATCCTCGGTCGCGCTCGCGGCGCGAGCCTAAGACCGGATGGAGCGCTGCCGAGCCGCTCGGCGGTGAGAGGTCAGCATCCCATGCATAACAACGCCTGCTCGCCGCCGCGGCGCCGTCGCATGCCATTGGAGGTGCGAGATGGCCGCAGGGGCCTCGATCACCTGCTGTAGTTCCCAGCGCTCATCGGGAGCCTGAGGTCAGCCGGCTGGCGCGTGCCTCGTTCACGTGGGCGACGTGGTCAAGCCGCGTGATCCAGACGAGGTAGTAGCGCGCCGGGTGGCCGTGGAGGGCGAAGGTGCTGGTAGCGCCGGTCGGATGGCGCCGCTGCCGGAGTCGCTCGCCGCGTGACCGGCTAACGCGGTATTTGGGCAGTCGCTCTCGTGGAGGGCGAACGACTGGTCCAGAGTCCGTGCGCACGTCTGCCCGTTCGGCGTGCGGTGCGTCTGACGACCTCGGAGAAGTGATGGGGCGTCAACGGCCCTGTCGGGCCGAGTTGTTCGAGCTGCCGTGTCTGCTCGGGTGAGGCCCTAAAGTGGGCGAGTGGCACGGTTTGTCCCGTTCCGTCTGTGCTTGACCGCGACTGTCCTGGGCGTTCTCGGCACGGTAGCGATCGCGTCGGGGCAGGCTGTGAAGGGCCTGGCCACCGTGAGAACGGGCGTTGGGCCGACGCGGCTTGTATCGCCCGGCTTTGGCTACTCGGTCGCGTACCGGACGGTCGAGAGTGGCACGACCGCCCATACCGTTATCGGTCTGTTCGTTTACCACCGTGGCCGTTGGCGGAACGTGACTCCGCCGACTCTTCGAGCGGACGGGATCGATGCGATCGACGACGTTGCCTTCACGGATCAGCGCCACGCGTGGGTGGCGGGGTACAACTGCGCGGAGGCGGCCGTCTACCTGTACCGGACGAGCGATGGCGGCCGTTCCTGGCGGTCGCTGGGTAAGCCGACGACGCACAGCTGCGGGGGCGGACCCACCTTCCTCAGCTTCACGGACGACGAGCACGGTTGGATGGAGCCAGTAAGTCCGAACGGGCCGGGCGGGGAACTGCTCGGGACGAAAGACGGAGGGCGGACGTGGAAGCGCCTCGCCTCGGGACCGCCAGGCCAGGTTCGGCCGCCTGGGCTCCCCTGCTTGGCGCCGATCCACTTCGTCTCGCCCTCGACGGGATGGATGGCCCGCTGCGGGAACGGCCGCGTGTTCTCAACGCACGACGGCGGTCGCCGTTGGAGCCGCGCGACGATACGGATTCCCAACGGCTCAGACGCACGCTTCGACCTCCCCAGGTTCGTCGGCAGAGCCGGTGTTATCGCTGCGACGCTCGGAAGTCGACCGCCGACCGAGATCGCGCGCACGAGGGCGGTCGTGTTCTCAGTTTCGCGAGAAGACGGACGGGACTGGTCGGTGCGGTCGATACGCGAGGTCGCTTCCTGCGCCCTGACTCCCTACTTCACGGCTTTGTGGCCGGCGAGCGTCGTAGACGCCCGCGTCTGGTGGATCGTGGCGGGCCGCAGTCGGCCGGTCGTCCAGATAACCAGTAACGCTGGGCGGCGATGGCATACGGTCGTTGCACGCGGGCTACCAACCCGGCCGTGCTCGGTCACGAGCGTCAGCGCCGCCGGCGCGAACGTTGCCTGGGTGGTCGCGCGCGACGGGGGCTCCAACACCGCGCTCTTCCAGACCGGGGACGGCGGGCGCACCTGGCATCGCACAATTCTTCTGCGCGGGTAGCCGCGCTAGCGTTCATCTCGGCCTGGGGGAACGCGGAGAGGAGATGGGCGAGTGCCGCGGCGCGCATGCCGGGCCCGCAGCGCGACGATCGGGAATGCGAGCGGCTCGGTGAGTAAGAGGCCCTCGGTTGCTTGAAGGCTCTGAAACCGTTACGGCGCGCGCTCACCAGGGTTCCCCAAGGTCGAAGAGCCGGTGAAGTTGATCCAGAGTATGTCGCGAGGAATCCGAGGAACTCACCTGTACATCCTCGTAGACCACATAGTCCCAGAAACGACGCAACAGGATGGATGCTCAAGCGCCGCTCGGCTTGAGTGCTAGGGGCGAAACTCAGCGATTCGTCGCTGCTGTGCAATCGCTAGGCGGTCGGGTAACACCTTCACAACGGCATCGCGCACTCGCGCACCGAGTGGTGAGCGAACCTCGGCGACCCGCCCGGCCCGGCGAGACGCATGGACGACTGCGTTCGCACGCCGCGCCCGCCGGCGCTCGTACATCCGAAGGGCTTCCTCGGCATGGTCGACCCCAGCGACGCAGGAGGCGAGCACGACTGCATCCTCGAGGGCTTGGGCGGCTCCCTGGCCGATGTTCGGCTTCATTGGGTGCGCGGCATCGCCGAGCAGCGTCACGCGGCCCCGTCCCCAGCTGCGACGGGGCGGCCGGTC
>JBKOYZ010000100.1:0-31431 GCA_046725655.1 Actinomycetota bacterium
CAAAACCGCTTCCGACGGCCGCCGCGTATGCTCAAGACCGGAAAATCAGCGATCAGGAGACCGAATGTCCAAGCTCAAGCTCAAGCTCGCAGCCGCCGCCGTGGCCGTCGCCGCGCTCGCGGCGGTCCTGACACCACTCGCACTCGCGCACTCACACGCTGCCACGGCGACAACCGTCACCGTCACGGCGAAGGAGTTCAGCTTCAAGCTGTCCAAGAAGACCGTCCCGCACGGCAAGGTGACCTTCAAGGTCGTCAACAAGGGTCACATCTCGCACGACTTCAAGATCAGCGGCAAGAAGACGCCGCTGATCAAGCCCGGGAAGTCGGCGAAGCTGACGGTCACGTTGAAGAAGGGCAAGCAGAAGTACCTCTGCACCGTCCCTGGCCATGCCGCCTCCGGCATGAAGGGGACGCTCAAGGTCACCTAGGCCGTCACGCGCTCGGACGAGATGCGGCCGCCTTCGATCCTGAAGGCGGCCAGCTCTCCGCTCCCGAGCGAGAGGACCACGTAGGGTCGGCCCTCCCAAAGGCCGATGTTCTCGACGTCCGTCCGCGACGGATGGGCAGGCGCCGAGACGTGTGAGTGGAAGACGGCGAGCTCGTAGCCGTCGTCCTCGAGGAACCAGATCTCAGGGTCGACCTCGAGCTCGAACCGGTAGGGCGAGGCGGCACCGTTGCGGCCGCGCTCGTAGCGCTCAGCGGCGCCGTCACGCATGACGATCACGCCGCAGGCCTCGTTCGGGGCCTCGACGCGGGCGTGCTCCTCCAGCTCGCGGCGAACTCCCTCGCCGATCACCACCAGAGCTCGGACTCCATCTCGCCCTCGACGTCGTCCGCGCCGGCCTCCCAGAACGACGCCGAGAGGTACTTCCAGCCGGCGTCCGCGAGGATCGTGACGACGACGCCCTCGTCGAGCTCCGCCGCAAGTCGGCCGGCCACGTGGACGACGGCGCCTGCGGAGACGCCGGCGAAGATCCCTTCGCGGTCGAGCAGCGCCCGCACGCCCGCGACCGCCTCGGCGTTGGAGACGAGCAGCTTCCGATCGAGCTTCGAGACGTCGAGGATCGGCGGCACGTACCCGTCATCGAGCGAGCGGAGCCCCATGACCGGGTCGCCGGGCAGCGGCTCCACCGCCGCGACCACGACGTCGGGAAAGCTCTCGCGCAACCGCTCTCCGGCACCCATCAGCGTGCCTCCCGTACCGAGGCCTGCCACGAGGATGTCGACTCGGTCGAGCGCCTCCGCGATCTCGGCTCCCGTGCCCTCGTAGTGGGCCTGGGGGTTCGCGGGATTCCCGTACTGGAAGGGCATGAAGTACCGCGGCTCCCGAGCCGCCAGCTCCTGCGCGACGCGCACGGCGCCGTTCGACCCTTCGGCGCCGGGCGATTCGACGATCTGCGCCCCGTACAGGCGCAGCAGGCGCCGGCGCTCCTCGGTGACGTTCTCCGGCATCACGCACGTGAGCCGGTAACCCTTCAGCTTCGCGACGAGCGCGAGTGCGATCCCGGTGTTGCCGCTGGTCGGCTCGAGCAGCTCCTGTCCCGGCTCGAGCTCGCCGCGCCCCTCCGCGTCCTCGATCAACGAAACCGCGATGCGGTCCTTGATCGAGCCCGTCGGATTCTGCCCCTCGAGCTTCGCATAGAGCTTCACCTCCGGCTTCGGGCTGAGCCGCGGGAGCTCGACGAGCGGCGTGTTCCCGACGAGGTCTAGGAGGCTCGGGGCGGTGCGCGCAGCCTTAGCCACCTGCCATCGCGGGCAGGAGGATGACGGTGTCGCCCTCGGCCACCGGCGTGTCGTAGCCGTCGCGCGTGCGGATGTCCTCGCCGCCGACGTAGACGTTCGCGAACTCGAGCTGGCCGCGGAGGCCGGGGAACCGCGAGGTCAGGTCGTCGAGCAGGTCGCGCACAGTGTCTCCCTCGGCGAGCACCTCGCGCTCGCCGCCGGTCTCCGTCCGCAGCGTGGGAGGGATGCGAACGACGCTCATGTTCCGACGCGCGTCATGCCCGTGCGGGCGCGTTGCAGAACTCGACGTAGTCCACGTACTCGGTGATTGTCGGGTTCTCGCCGCAGACGGGGCAGTCAGGATCCCGGCGAAGCGCGACCTCGGTGACAGTCGTCGTCAGCGCGTCAAACAGGAGCAGCCGCCCGATCAGGGGCTCGCCGATGCCGAGCGCGAGCTTGATTGCCTCGTTTGCCTGCAGCGAGCCGATCACCCCCGGCAGCACGCCGAGGACGCCGCCCTCGGCGCAGCTCGGGGCGAGCTCCGGCGGCGGCGGCTGTGGGAAGAGGCACCGATAGCAAGGACCCTCGTGGGGCTTGAAGACCGTCGCCTGCCCCTCGAAGCGGAAGATCGAGCCGTGCACGAGCGGGATGTCGTGGAAAACGGCTGCGTCGTTCACGAGGTACCGCGTCGGGAAGTTGTCGGCGCCGTCGACGATCACGTCCCAGCCGTCGCCGAGGATCCGCTCGATGTTCTCGGAGGTCAGCTGCTCCTGGTACGTCTTGACGGTGACGTCCGGGTTCAGCTCCCGGAGCGCCCGCGCCGCCGACTCCACCTTCGGCTCGCCGAGCGAGGCGGTCGAGTGGAGGATCTGGCGCTGGAGGTTCGTCTCGTCGACGACGTCCGCGTCGACGATCCCGATCGTCCCGATGCCTGCGGCGGCGAGATAGAGCGCCGCCGGCGAGCCGAGACCACCGGCGCCGATCAGCAGCACGCGCGACCGCAGCAGCTTCAGCTGCCCTTCCTCTCCCACCTCTGGGATCAGCAGGTGGCGGCTGTACCGTGTCCTCTGGCTCGGCTCGAGCGCGCCGGCGGGAACCTCGAGCGGGTAGCCGTGCCGCTTCCAGTCGTTGATGCCGCCCGCGAGGGATGCGATGTCGGTGTAGCCGAGCTCCTCGAGCGTCTTCGCGGCGAACGCGGAGCGGTTCCCGGCGGCGCAGTAGACGACGATCGGGCGATCGCGGTCGGGCGAGGCCTGCTCGATGCGTGACTCGAGCCAGCCGCGCGGGATGTGCACGGCTCTCGGGATGTGGCCCTCGTCCCATTCCTCGCGCTCCCGTATGTCGAGGAAGAGCGGTGGCGGCGCATCGGCATACAGCTCGTGCGCACGCTCGGCGTCGATCTCGTCGATCTGGCCCTTCGTCTCGCTGAGGAAGTCACGGTAGGACGTCATCGCTATCCAATTTATAGCGTCAGTGCCATGGCTATCGTCGGCAGCATGAGCGCGAGGACGCGCACCTACCTCCTCGTTGCGCTGGCGGCGCTTGCCGCAGCGGGTCTCGTGATCGGGACAGTTGCCTTCACGCGGACGAGCACAGGCGGCAAGGCCGCCACCGAGACCACTGGCGCCGCCCGCGGACGCCCGCCGCCGCTTTCGCTCGACCTCGGGCTTCGCACTGACCCGGAAGCCCAGTGGCTGCGACGTGCGAACAGGCTCTATGCGGCGGGGAAACGACGGCAGGCCGGCCGCATCTTCGCGCGCTACGACTCGCTCCCGGCCCAGATCGGGGCCGCGCTGGCCGCCTGGCCGCGCGGAAGCGTCGAGCGGCTCGAGCGTCTCGCCCGCGAGCATCCCCGCAGCGGCCTCGTCCTGCTCCACCTCGGCCTGGCCCGCATCGCCCTCGGCCGGTCGGGGGCAGCCGAGGCGGCGTGGCGGCAGGCGCTCGCGCGCGACCCGGACACGGAGTCCGCCGTCCAGGCGGAGAGCCTGCTGGTGCCGGCGATGGCGCCGGGACGTCCGCCCTTCATCCCGAGCTTTGCGCCGCCGAGGCAACTCGAGCGCCTGGCGGCGCCACAGCAGCTTCGCGCGCTCGCACGTGCTGCGCGACGCGGCGACGTTCGCGCGCGGCTGCTCTACGGCGCGGCATTGCAGCGGCTCGGTCTCCCGGTTTCGGCCGAGCGCGAGTTTGCGGCTGCGGCTGCGCGGGCTCCGAACGATCCCGAAGCCTTGACCGCGGCGGCCGTAGGCCGCTTCACGAAGGCAGATCCGGCCGCAGCCTTCTCCCGTCTCGGCCCGCTGGCACGCCGTTTTCCGCGCTCTCAGACGGTCCGGTTCCATCTCGGCGAGCTCCTTCTCTGGCTTCGCCAGGTCGAAAAGGCCAAGCAGGAGCTCCGCCTCGCGCGCTCGGCGGGCGCTCGCACGACCCTCGGACGGACGGCGGACGCGTTTCTCGTACAACTTTCGCGCTTGGGACCGACCGGCTGAAATTAGGGCCGTTCGGCCTATGGCGTACGTCCGTTCCGCGCGCAACAATGCCGCAGCTTCGAAACGAGTCCTGAGACAACCCAGTTAGTGAGCGAGGGATTTCCGGGGAGGGGCCTTGAGCGCACAAGCCGAGAAGGCACGTCCGACCAGCATTGGGGAGCTGCTCGAGACGGATGAAGCGAAGGGTCTGCTGGAGACAGGGCGGCAGACAGGGTCACTGAGCTCGAACGACGTCACGTTGGCGTTGGACGAGCTCGAGCTCGATGCGGCGCAGATCGAGGACTTCTACCAGGCGCTCGAAGAACTGCAGATCGAGATCGTCGACGCCCGTGCCGAGGATCGGCCCGAGGTCGAGCCTGCCGTGCGGGAGATCTCGACCGATTCGCTGCAGCTCTTCCTGAAGGACGTCGGGAAGGTCGATCTGCTCACCGCGGCGCAGGAAGTCGAGCTGGCGAAGCGCATCGAGCGCGGCGACCACCGCGCGAAGCAGGAGATGGTCGAGGCGAACCTGCGGCTCGTCGTCTCGATCGCGAAGAAGTACCGCAACCAGGGCCTGCCGTTCCTGGACCTGATCCAGGAGGGGACAATCGGACTCGTCCGCGCCGCCGAGAAGTTCGACCACCGCAAGGGGTTCAAGTTCTCGACCTATGCGACCTGGTGGATTCGCCAGGCCGTCGCCCGGGCGCTCGCCGACAAGGCGCGGACGATTCGTATGCCCGTCCACATCGTCGAGAAGCTGAACAAGATCGTTCGCACCGAGCGCAAGCTCCGCGGAGAGCTGGGGCGTGAGCCCCTCGCCTGCGAGATCGCCTTCGAGCTCGAGCTCGACCCGGACGAGGTCGAGACCATCCGCCGGTCCTCGCAGCCGCCGGTCTCGCTCGAAAAGCCGGTCGGCGACGAGGAGGAATCCGAGTTCGGGCACTTCCTCACGGACGAGAACGAGGCTCTGCCGGACGAGGTGGCAGAGGAGGAGCTGCGCAAGGCCGCGCTGCGGCGCGTCCTGGCCAGCCTCTCGCCGCGGGAGCGGCGCGTGCTCGAGCTTCGCTACGGGCTGGACGGGGAGCATCCCCGGACGCTCGATGAGGTCGGCCGGACGTTCAACGTCACACGCGAGCGGATCCGGCAGATCGAGAACCAGAGCCTGAAGAAGCTGCGCGCACTCGCGGACGCGCAGGCGCTCAAGGAAGTAGCCGCCTAGCCGAGCTCGTCCGCTCGCGCCTTTTTCGACTCGGGTTGAGCGGCCACGCCGGCAAAGCCGGCATGGCCTCTTGACGCGGCATTCGCAAGCGACGCCGCGGGGAAGTCGCCGGTCCGGGCGCGTCGTTTCGACTCGGGTTGAGCGGCCACGCCGGCAAAGCCGGCATGGCCTCTTGACGCGGCATCGCAAGCGATGCCGCGGAGAAGTAGCCGCGTAGCCGGCCTGGCCGGCAAAAGCCGGAAGGGCCTTCGATGCGGCGGCCGGTGTCGCCTCGCGGCTGGGCCATAGACTGCCGCGCCATGGACCAAGCGTGGCTCGACGAGCTCGCCGAATTCATCCGCATCCCGAGCGTGAGCGCGGACGCGGAGCGCGAGGGCGACGTTCGCCGCGCCGGCCAGTGGGTGTGCGACTTCGTCCGCGCTTCGGGCGGGGACGCCGAGCTCCGCGACTGGGACGGCCACCCGCTCGCGCTCGGGGAGATCCCCGCCTCCGCCGTGGGCGCCGACGCGCCGACCGTCATCTGCTACGGCCATTTCGACGTCCAGCCGCCGGCGCCGCTCGAGCTCTGGGAGTCGGATCCGTACGAGCCGACGATCCGCGGCGAGCGCCTCTACGCGCGCGGCGTCGCCGACGACAAGGGGCAGCTGTACATGCTCCTCAAGGCTGCGGAACGTCTCGCCGGTGAGAAGGCTCTCCCGGTCAACCTCCGCTTCTGCTGCGACGGCGAGGAGGAGACCGGCGGCCATTCGATCGTCGACTTCCTGGCGGCGGACGAGCGTGGCGGTGACGCGTGCGTGATCTACGACAGCGCCATGCTCCGGCCCGGCGTTCCGCTCTTCAACCTCTCCGTGCGCGGCCTCGTCTACTTGCACGTTCGGGTCCGCACCGGCGACCGCGACCTGCACTCCGGCGTCTACGGCGGAGCCGCGCTGAACGCCCTACACGCGCTCACACAAACGCTCCAGGGCGTCCTCGCCAGGAACGGTCGCCTGCCCGACCCGCTGCGCGCGGGCATAGCCGAGCCGACCGAGGAGGAGCTCGGCGGCTGGGCGGAGCTGACGCCTGGCGCAGACGAGCTCGCGGGGCAAGGCGGTCGGCAGATGGACGAGAAAGCCGCCGAGGAGTTCTACCTCCGCACATTTGCCGAGCCTTCCCTCGACGTGAACGGGATCGAGGGCGGCTCGCCGCACCTCCAGAAGACGGTGCTGCCGGTCGAGGCACATGCGAACCTCTCGATACGACTCGCGCCCGGCCAGGACCCCGACCGGATCGCGCCGGAGGTCGAGCGGCTGCTCCGCGAGGCCGCCCCGCAGGGCGCCGACGTCGAGATCACGAAGCTCTCATCCGCGCCGCCCGGCCTCGTCGACCCGGAGTCACCCGCGGTTCAGCTGGGCCTCGAGGCGTTCGAGCGAGCGCTGGGAGTGCGGCCGCTGCTCGTCCGCTCCGGTGGGACGCTGCCGATCGTCCCGGCGCTCGCGGAGAAGGGCATCCCGACGATCCTGACCGGCTTCGCGCTGCCCGACTCGAACATCCACTCGCCGAACGAGAACATCCTCGCCGACTATCTGCCACTCGGCGTCGAGGCGGCCGAGGAGCTCTACAGGAGCTTCGCGAAACTCGGCTCGGACTGAGGGCTAGACCGCCGCAGGCTCGTCCTCGACGAGCCACGCGTGGCCGAACCGGCGCATCTCGCCGATGATCGGCAGCAGCGCCTCGCCTTTCGCGGTCAGCTCGTACTCGACGCGCGGAGGCGACTCGGCGAAGCTGCGCCGCTCGACGATCCCCTCGTCCTCGAGGACGCGGAGCCGTTCCGAGAGCGTCCGCGGGCTGATCCCGGCGCAGGAGTGCTCCAGCTCCGAGAACCGCCGCGGGCCTTCGGAGAGGTCGTGGACGAGCAGCGCCGTCCACTTCGCGCCGATGATCTCGGCGCAGGCGGCGACGGAGCAGGTCTCGTCGTGAATCGCCTTCATCGTGCGCATATGCACCGATTGTACTGCGGTCAGTTGAGGAGGCCTTGACGAGACAGTGGCCGTGTCGCCACGGCCTCCTACGCGAACGGCTGCGGGCAGGCGTCGATCTTCGGCACCTCCACGCGCGCGATGGCGCTGAACGGCGACGGCTGGCAGGCTTGGCAGACGTTGACGTCGCAGGCGACGCTCATGAAGACGAACGCTTCCTCGAGCGTGAACTCCCACTGGTCGACGAGCAGCTTCGCGGCGTCCTCACAGGCGGCGTGCATCGCTTCCATGAAGACGCCGGGGGAGGTTCCATGCGCAACCCACCGATCGGACAGCTCGGTCACGGGCCACTCCGACTGACGTCCCTTGACGAGGTCGAAACGGACCGTCACCTCGCCGGCGATCTCGACGCCGGTGCCGCAGATCTCGCCGTCGCCCATGGCTGCGTGCATGTCGCCGACCGCGAACATGCCCCCGGGTTGGCGAACGGGGAAGTAGACCTTCGCCCCTGGGCCGTGGAGGTGGTCGTCGAGGTTGCCGCCGTGCTTGCCCGCGAATGCGTTCGTCAGCTCCTCGCCGTCGGTCGCGACGCCGATCACTCCCACCATCGGCCGCGCCGGAAAGCGGATCCGGTCGCTCATGACGACCTCGGCGCCTTCGACCCGGAAGACCTGCGTCTTCGGCGATTCGACCCTGTCGATCAGCTGGCCGAACCCCGGGATGATCGTCGCCACGCCCTGGTCTAAGGGTTCGATGGAGACGAACTCGACGACGAGCGAGTCTCCGGGCTCCGCGCCGCGCACCGCGACGGGGCCGGTGGCGCTGTTGACACGGGCCATGTCGATGTCCGTCACGAGGTCTGTCTCGCTTCGAATCTGGCCCGTGAAGCAGTCGTTCGTCTCGACCGTGACCACGTCGCCCGGCTCGACCTCGAGCGCCGGCTCGAGGTCCGGGCCGAAGCTCCAGATGATCTGGTCGCGCGACAGCCTGTGCTGCGTCGCAGTGGCCATCACGTTGCCTCCGGCGCGGCTCTTCCCGGCAACGGCGCAGCGACGTCCTCCGGCTCACCCGTCTCTTCCTCGACGGCGAAGAAGTGCTCCGCGCCCTCGAGGATCCGCCGCGGCACGAGTGCGGTGACGATCACCCCGGCGGCGAGCCAGCCGATCGCGATCCAGTTCGCGTAGCGAATCGGGTAGTCCGGCAGCGGGAAGTACTGGTAGTAGAGCGGCGGCACGAACGCCGCGGCCCCGAGGATGGGGAAGATCCAGTGCGGCAGCGGCCTGAACGACGCCAACCCCTCGACGCGGCTGTAGTAGAGGATGCAGGAGAAGCAGACGACGATGTAGACGACGATCACGACGATCGTCACGGCCGTCGCGAGGATGCTGAACGCCGTGATCAGGTTGCTCGAGTACTTCCAGCCGAGCAGCAGCGCGACGACGAGCCCGAGGATCGTCTGCGCGATGATCGCCACGTGCGGCGTCTTGTGCTGCGGATGCGTGCGCGCAAACGCCTGCGGCAGCGCGCCGTTGCGGGCCATGGAGTAGATGACGCGCGTCGCCGCGTTGACGCCGGCGTTGGAATTCGCGAGCGCCGAGTTCAGGATCGCGAGCCAGATCAGGACCCACCCGCCGCCCCAGAAGGCCTTGGCGAGGGTGCGCCAGGGATCAGGCTCCGCGAGCGTCTTGTCCGTGAAGCCCGCGAAGCCGGTACCGATCACCCAGGCGTAGGAGCAGAGGACGTAGAAGAGGCCGATCCCGATCGCGGACAGGACGACAGCGCGGGGCACGGCCCAGCGCGGGTTCCTGGCCTCCTCGCCGAGCGGCGCCGCGGCCTCGAAGCCGATGAAGGCGAGGATGGCGAAGACCATCCCTTTGAAGATGCCGTTGTAGGTGCCGGCGGCGGCGTGGGAGGGGTTGAACGTCTGGAGCGTCAGGGTCGCCGACGTTCGACAGGATCATCCAGACCGCGAGCGCCGCGAAGACGGCGATCTCGAAGAGGCCCAGCAGGACGCCGGCCTGCGTCGACAGACGCACGTCCCGGTAGGTCAGAAAGAAGACGATTCCCGCCGCGACCACGATCCAGATCCACCACTGGCCGGTGTAGTCCCAGCCCCACTCGTTCTTCACGACGTCGGTCGTCGCCCAGGCGAAGATCAGGAACAGAAGCGGTGCGACCAGGGGCTCGAAGAGGAGGAACGCCCAGCCGACCATGAAGCCGGCATGCGGCCCCGCCGCGCGCGTCACGTACGCGTAGAGCCCGCCGGCCGACGGGATCTGCTTCGCGAGCTGTCCGATCGAGCTCGCGACGAGCGCGCAGGCGATCAGCGCGAAGAGCATGGAGACGGCAGAGCAGGCCCTGCGAACCCGACCGAGACGAGGATCGACAACGCGATCGCGGCGCCGGGCGCCATGTGGGTGATCGACTGGAAGAGGACCTGCGGGAGCCCGATCGAGTGCTCGCGGAGATGGTCGAACGACCGGGCGGGAGTCGTACCGGCTTCCATGCTGAGCTCCTTTCGGGAGTGCCGCGCCCGATCGTTCCGTATCTGCGCCTTCGGCGCAAACACGCCGCGAAGAGCCCGTTTCAGAAACTGGCTGAACGTCTTCGCAACCGGGGTTAAACGGACGCGCGGGCGAAGCCCGCGCGTCCTCCAAGTCGGCGTCGCAAGCGGCCGCCTTGGCGGCTACTTCTCGACGGGCTCGAGCTTGTAGCCGACGCCGTAGCGCGTGTGGATGAACGTGTGCCGCGACGCGCGGCGGTCGATCTTGTCCCGCAGGCGGCGGACGAACACGTCCACGGTGCGGTCGCGGTGCGTCTCCCGGCGGCCCCAGAGCTTCTGCAGCAGCTCGTCCCGGGTGGCCACGCGGCCCTGATCGAGCGCGAGCGCGTAGAGCAGCCGGAACTCGGTGGGTGTGAGGTCGGCGCTCTCGCCGTCGACGTAGGCCTGCACCTCGCGCGGGTCGATCCGCAGCTCCTCGATCTGAATCGCGTCCCCACGTTGCTCGGGCTGTGCGCGCACGCCGCGCCGCGCTGCCGCCTGAACGCGCGCGACCAGCTCCTTCATCGAGAAGGGCTTGACGAGGTAATCGTCGGCGCCGATCTGCAGCGCGTGCACGCGGTCGTGCTCGGTCCCGCGAGCACTGACGACGACGATGGGGGTGCCGATGCCCTCTGCTCGAGCGGACTCGATCAGGCTCCACCCGTCGAGGCCGGGCAGCATCAGGTCGAGCACGAGGACGTCGGGTGACTCGTAGCGGAGTCGGGCGAGCCCGATCTCGCCCCGGCCGACGGTGATGGGGTCGAACCCCGCCGACCTGAGGTGCTGCGCCATGCTCGCCCCGATGAGCTCGTCGTCCTCGACGATCAGCACCTTCGCCATCGCACCTACCTTATTGAGGGTGGCACGGGACCCGTACCACGAGCTCAGGATCGGCTTCACCGCCGCTGTGTCGCACGAGCTGCGGACGCCGCTCGCACGCCTGCTCGCGCTGATCGACGCAGCGGGCCTGCCCGGCGGCGACCCTGCTGCGGCTCTCGAGCAGGCGCGCGCCGAGGTCGAGCTGATGGACGAGCTGATCGACGACGTCCTCTTCTTGAGCGAGCTCGAGACCGGGCGCGAGGTCGTCTCGCTCGGGTCGACCGAGGCCGCTCCGCTGCTGCGCGAGATCGTCTCCGAGCTTGCGGAACGGTCCGAGCGCGCGGGCGTTGCGCTGCACGTTGACATCGAGGACGAGGAGCTCGAGTTGCCGCTCCGCGCGCGGATGCTGAGGGTCGTCGTCGAGAATCTCGCCGAGAACGCGTTGCGGCACGCCGGCGAGGGAGCGACCTGCGTGCTCTCGCTGCGACACCAGGACGGCGGCGTCCTGTCGGTCAAGGACGACGGCGTCGGGGTCTCCGAGGGAGACCTGCCGCGGCTGTTCGAGCGCTTCTACCGCGCCGATCGCGCCCGAGTCTCGCGTGGCAGCGGCCTCGGGCTCGCGATCGTCAAGCACGTCGTCGAGGCCGCCGGGGGACGGGTCGAGGCCCTCGGCGCGCCGTCCGAGGGCCTCGAGATTCGCTGCGTCTTCCCGAGTTAACGGGCTCAGGAATGGATCCGGCGGACCATGGCCCGGTCGGCGTTCTGGACCAGCTTCGGCAGCGGGAAGAACTTGAGCGGCGGGCCGTACTTCTGGCCGCTCGTGATCGCCCAGCTGACGAACTGCTTCAGCGTTGCGGACTTGCTCGCCTTCAGCGGCACGATCACGTAGGTGAAGGTGCAGATCGGATAGGCCTTCGCCTGCGACTTCGCCGGGTTGACGATCGAGAGCTCACCGCTCTTCGGAACGCGCTTGATCGTCGCCGCAGCGGCCGCGATCCCGCGCAGGCCGGGCAGCTGGAACTTGCCGGCGCGGTTTTGGACCTTCGCGAACTTGAGTCCGTTCTTCAGCGAGTAGGCGACGTCGACGTAGCCGATGCCGCCGTCGGTGCGCGAGACGGCGCCGGCCATGCCCGAGCTGCCGCGACCGCCGATGCCGGTCGGGAAGTTCGGCTGCGTGCCGATGCCGACCTTGCTCTTCCAGGCCTTGCTGACGCTGGAGAGGTAGTCGGTGAAGTTCCAGGAGGTGCCGCTCGAGTCGCTGCGGAAGACGGGCGTGATCTTCAGGCTCGGCAGCTTGAGGCCGCTGTTCAGCTTCTTGATCCGCTTGTCGTTCCAGTGCGTGATCTTGCCGAGGTAGATGTCGGCCAGGATCGGCCCCGTGAGCTTCAGCCCGTAGCCGACACCCGGGATGTTGTACGGAATCGACGTTGCCGAAAGCGCCCACGGGATCTGCTGGCAGCCCTTGCAAGCGGAGGCCTGATCCTTGGTCAGCGGGGCGTCCGAGGCGCCGAAGTCCACCGTGCGGGCGGTGATCGCGGCGATGCCGGCGCCGCTGCCGACGGAGCCGTAGGTGATCTGCGCGTTCTTGTAGTTCGCCTGCCACTGGGAGACGAGCGGGAACACGAACGAGCTGCCCGCCCCCTTCAGGCTCCCGCCCGTGCTGCTCGCCGCCGCGAAGCTGACGCCGAACACGAGCAACGCAGCGGCGATCGCGGCCGCGACGATTGTCCTGCGTGACATGTTTTGGCTCTCCTTGTCCTCGTTGACGCCACGAAGGATCGAAGGCAGCCGCGGGCGCATGGGCTGAAAGCTGGTTACCGGCTGGTGACGGTCCGGTAAACGAGGGAGGACATCGGCCGAAGCCGTAATTACTGTCAGCGCGCGTGAACGCAGTCCCTTCCGCGCAGCCGCTGCCCGTTCGGCGCCGGCTCGGCGACCGGCTCGGCGATTGGCTCCTCCACGGCCTGACGGCCGCCGCGACCGCGGCTTCGATCGTGCTGCTCGGCGCGATCGTCTGGAAGATCTTCGAGGTCGCCTGGCCGGCGATCACGAAGTTCGGGCTCGACTTCGTCACGAGGCAGGGCTGGGACGTGCAGAAGAACGTCTTCGGCGCGCTCGACTTCATCTGGGGAACCGCGATCACGTCGTTCCTCGCGCTGTTGATCGCCGCGCCCGTCTCGATCGCGATCGGGCTCTACCTGAGCGAGCTCGCGCCCAGTGGCGTGCGCTGGCTGATCGCCTCGCTCGTCGAGATGCTCGCCGCGATCCCGAGCGTCGTCCTCGGTCTCTGGGGGATCCTTGTGCTCGGCCCGTTCGTCGGCAAGCACCTCGGGCCGTTCCTCCACGACCACCTCGGCTTCATCCCGCTCTTCTCGGGCACGCCGCAGAACGCTGGGGTCCTCGTGGCCGTGCTCGTGCTGACGATCATGATCGTCCCGATCTGCTCGAGCATCTGCCGCGAGCTCTTCATGAGCGTGCCCGCGGAGCTCGAGGAGGGCGCGCTCGCGCTCGGCGCGACGCGGTGGGAGATGGTGCGCGGCGTCATCCTGCCGTATACGCGGAGCGGGGTCAGCGCGGCGCTGATCCTCGGGCTCGGCCGCGCGGTCGGCGAGGCGATCGCGGTCACGCAGGTGATGGGCGCCGGGTCGGGTATTCACTGGTCGCTGTTCAAGACGGGCGACACGCTCGCGAGCCGGATCGCAGGGCAGTACCAGGGCGCCGCGACGAACCTCCAGATCGCCTCGCTCGTCTACCTCGCAGTGATCCTGCTCGTGATCTCGCTGCTCGTGAATCTCGCTGCCCAGGTCATCGTGCGGCGCTTCTCGTACGAGCGCCTGGGGGCGAACTGATGGCGGTCGACGCGGCTCGGTTCGACCTGCGGGCGAGCGGGCGCACGCGCCGCCGCAAGCTCGTCAACTACGTGATGGAGGCGCTGGCGACGGTCGCCTCGCTCGCGGCGGTCGCCGTCCTCGCGATCGTGATCATCTCGGTCGTCCAGCGAGGCGCGAGCGCGCTCGACTGGAATTTCTTCACGAAGACTGCCGCGACATTCGGCCAGAGCGGCGGCGGCGTCGCGAACGCGCTCATCGGCAGCCTGGTGATCGTCGCCATCGCGACGGCGATGGCGTTGCCGGTCGGGATCCTCATTGCGCTCTACGTCAGCGAGTTCGCGCCGCCGAGAATCGCGGACCTTGCGCGACTCGTCCTGGACGTCCTGAACGGCCTGCCGTCGATCATCATCGGCATTTTCGTCTACGGCCTGCTCGTGCTGGGTAGCGGCCAGGCCGCGTGGAAGGGATCGTTCGCGCTCGCGATCATCATGCTGCCCCTCGTCTCGCGGGCGACACAGGAGGTGCTCGCGCTCGTCCCGAGCACGCTGCGCGAGGGAGCGCTCGCGCTCGGCGCCAGCCGCTGGCGGACCGTGCTCGGCGTGGTGCTGCCGACCAGCTTCGGCGGCATCCTGACGGGCACGGTCCTCGCGGTCGCGCGCGCCGCCGGAGAGACGGCGCCCCTGCTCTTCACGACCGCGATCGCCGCGAACGCCGTCTCCTGGGATCCCCGGCAACCTTTGCTCACGATTCCGCTCGACATCTTCCAACTCGCCGAGTCGCCGGACCCTGCCGATCACGCGAGGGCGTGGGCGCTGGCGCTCGTGCTGATCACCTTCGTCCTGATCGCGAGCCTGACGGCGCGGGCCCTCCTGCTGCGCAGTCAGCGGAAGCTGGAGCGCTGACCATGGAGGTGGATACGATGCCCGCAGTGGCGCCGATCGAGATCGCTCAGCCCCGCGAGGCGCCGCTCACTGCCGCGAATCGCGAGGCTGTCTTCGAGACGCGGAAGCTCACCGTGAGCTACGGCAAGTCAAGGGCGGTCGCCGACGTCGACCTCTCCATCTACCGGAACCTCGTCACCGCGATCATCGGCCCGTCGGGCTGTGGCAAGAGCACGTTCTTGCGCTCGCTGAACCGGATGAACGACCTCGTTCCGAGCGCGAAGGTCGAGGGAGAAGTGCTCTACCACGACCAGGACATCTACGCGGACGGCGTCGACCCCGTCGAGGTGCGCCGGCGCATAGGGATGGTGTTCCAGAAGCCGAACCCGTTTCCGAAGTCGATCTACGACAACGTCGCGTGGGGGCTCCGCGTGCTCGGGATGAAGGACGATCTCCACGGTCGCGTCGAGCGGGCGCTTACGCAGGCGGCGCTCTGGGACGAGGTCAAGGACCGGCTGAAGAAGGGCGCGCTGGGGCTCTCCGGCGGCCAGCAGCAGCGCCTCTGCCTCGCCCGCGCCCTCGCGGTCGAGCCGGACGTGATCCTGCTCGACGAACCCGCGTCGGCCCTCGACCCGATCGCCACCTCGCGGATCGAGGACCTGATGCACGAGCTCAAGAACGAGTACACGCTCGTGATCGTCACCCACAACATGCAGCAGGCGGCGCGGGTCGCCGACATGACCGCCTTCTTCACGCTCGAGCGCACGCCCGAGGGCGGCCACGGTGTCCTCGTTGAGTACGACGAGACGCCGAAGATCTTCACCCAGCCGTCCGACGAGCGGACCGAGGGCTACGTCACCGGCCGCTTCGGCTAGCTCGCACCTCAGGCGTTCAAGACGGCGCAGGTCTCCTCGCGGAGGCACTCACGCGTCCGTCGGTGCGCGAGCGTGAGGATGAACGAGCGCACCGGCGCCTCGTCGTAGTCGGCGAGGATGGCATCGGCGCAGGCTCGGATCTCCTCCGGGGACTTGGTTGGCTCGAACTCCTCGGCGAGCGCGGGCAGCAACCGTGCCAGCCGGATCTGATGCGCGGTCTTGTCGGCGCGCACTCGATCGAGGCGCGTCTCGACGAACTCGCGCACGCGCTCATCGAGCTCGTCCCGGATGCGGCGCACCTCGTCGAGCGGCTGCTTGGCGGGATCGTCGACTTCCCAATCCTCGATCGCGGCGGCGACGTAAGGGCACGCGGCCTTGCAGTGCAGCGTGATCGCCCAGTCGGCGTGTAGCTGCATCTCGCGATCGAGCTTCTTCGGTCGCCGGCCGGCGATGTCGATCCCGATCTCGCGCATCACCTCGATCACGTTCGGCCAGATCGCGGTTGCCGGCTCCTCCCCTGCCGACTCGGCGCGGAAGTCCTCGGGCGCGTAACGCTCGAAGAAGGCCTGGGCGATCTGGGAGCGCCCGGCGTTGTGGGTGCAGACGAACAGCACGTACTTCATCTCTCTCCCTCCTGAACGGTCGCGGCCGAGCGATCGAGGTCGTCGACGAGCTCGCGCACGCGTCGGTCGATCTCGTCGCGGAGCGTTCGCACCTGCCCGAGTGGCATCGTCCGCGGGTCGGGCAAGTCCCAGGCGATGTAGCGCTTGCCGGGGATCACGGGACAGGCGTCGTCGCAGGTCGCGACGACCACATCCGCCCACTCGATCGCCTCCTCGCCGAGCTTGTGCGGCACGTGATCGGAGGCGTCGATCCCGACCTCGCTCAGTGCTTCTAGTACTTGCGGATGCGCCTGCTTACGCGGCGCGCTTCCGGCCGACCGGGCCTGATGGCGCCCCTCCCCGTCGCGGCGAAGCAGCCGCTCGGCCATCAACGAGCGGCCGCTGTTACCGACACAGACAAAGAGGACGTTCAGGCGGCCTCCCGCTCGAAATGAAGCTCCGCCCCCGCGTCTCCCCGCGGCTAGCTAACAGCAACCGGCGCTCGTCGCCGTCGCGACCACGGGTAGCCCCTTTGTTGCCGGCTCGCTTGTCTTCACGGCCTTGACGATCGCGCTGTGCATCCCGTCCGCGACCTCATGGGTGAACTCGACCGAGACCCGCTCGAAACCGGCAGCCTCGAGTCCGGCGATGTACTCGCTTTTCGAGAGCGCCCCCGCGATGCAGCCGACGTGGCTTCCGCGCTCGGCGCGCTGCTCGGGCGAAAGACGATCCTGCGAGACGACATCGGAGATCCCGAGCCGCCCGCCCGGCTTCAACACGCGCGCCATCTCGGTCAATACAGCCGGCTTGTCGACCGAGAGGTTGATGACGCAGTTGGAGATGACGACGTCGACCGAGTCGGCCGGCAGCGGCACCTGCTCGATCATCCCCTTCAGAAAGTGGACGTTTGTGACGCCGGCCTCGACAGCATTCTGGCGTGCCAGCGCGAGCATCTCGTCGGTGAAGTCGAGGCCGTAGGCGGTTCCGCTCGGGCCGACCCGTTTGGCTGAGAGGATCACGTCGATCCCTCCACCCGAGCCGAGGTCGAGGACGACTTCACCCTCCTTCAGATCGGCGACGGCGGTCGGGTTGCCGCAACCGAGAGAGGCGAGCGCGGCAGCGTCCGGCAGCTCGTCGCGCTGCACCGAGTCGTAGAGCGCCTCGCCGAAGTCTGTGCTCATCCCGTCGCAACACGAGCCGTCGCCACAGCTGCTGCTTGATCCGGTGCCGACGGCTCTTGCCGCCTCGGCATACCGATTTCGGACCAACTCGCGCACCGCCGCGGCCGAGTCATTGTTCATCGGACGACCTCCGGGATCCGTACGAGGCTTTCGAGCCGCGCGAGCGCGTCTGCATCGAGCGAGAAGTAGGCCCACTTGCCACGCTGCTCGCGCTCGAGCAATCCGGCATCGGTCAGCTTCTTCAGGTGGTGGCTGACCGTCGCTTGGCTGAGCCCGAGCGCCGGCACGAACTCGCACGCGCAGACGGGCTCGTTGCTCGCGGCGAGCACGCTGACGATCTTGACGCGCGCCGCATCACCTAGTGCCTTGAACACTCGGGCTGTGGCCTCAGCCTCTTCGTTTGCGATCGACGGCGTGCCGAGTGGCCGGCAGCAGTCGATCAACTCGAGGTCTTTCATATCGATCTCGATCGTATCGACGCTTATCGATCTGTCAAGCCGGTGCAACCTCCGAACCCGTTCTTTTGGGCGTGGCGGCGAGACCCGGCTACGATGGCTCGAATGCGAGTTACCTTCCAGGAGGAGCTCGAGCAGGTCGAGGCGGCCCTCCAGGAAGAGGGGGATTACGTTCTGCGGGCGCTGCGGGCCGCGGTGAATGCCGTCGAGCAGGCGGACGCGGAGCTCGCCGACGACGTGATCGCCTTCGACGACGAGGTCGACAACCGTTACCTCGCGATACAGGAAGGGATCCAGTCCCTACTTGCTCGGCAGACGCCCGTCGCCGTCGACCTCCGTCTCGTGCTGGCGATGCTGCACGCGAATCTCCATCTCGAACGGATGGGCGACTACTGCGTGACGATCGCCAAGCTGACGAAGCTGGTCGCCGACGTCGAGCCCGACGACGGGCTCGTCCAGGCGTTCGAGGAGATGGGTCAGCGGGCGGAGGAGATGATCCGGATCGCCCTCGACTCGTTCCAGCGGCGAGATCTCGAGGCGGCCTCGTCGCTCGTGGACCTCGACGAGCTGATCGACCGCGCGAACCGCCGTGCTGTCGAGCGTGTGTTCGATCTCAGCGCTGACATCTCGACGCGGGAATGGGGGCTCAGGATGCTGATCGTCTCGCGCTGCCTGGAGCGAATCGGCGACCACGCCGTAGACATCGGCGAACAAACCGCCTACCTTGTGACGGGCGAGTTTCGCGAGTTCACTGACGCATCCCATCCCTCTTGACTGACACTGCATCCGTAGCGGCCGCGGGTGAGCCCCGGCGCCGTCTCGGCAGCCGGCCGATGATTTACGGCACTGCCGGGCTGATGCTCCTGGTCGCGGCGATCCTTGCCGCGGCCGACTTCGGCGAGCACGCCGGCCGGCTCGGCGACTGGCAGGCGTTTACGCTCGGCGTGACGCAGGGGCTGACCGAGCTGCTGCCGATCTCGTCGTCCGGACACCTGATCCTGGTTCCGTGGCTCGGGAACTGGCACTACCTGGAGACCCACGAGGCGTTCAACAAGACGTTCGACGTGGCGCTCCATCTCGGCACGCTTGTCGCCGTGGTCGCCTACTTCTGGGGAGACGTCGTCCGCTACGTCCGCGCCTGGTTCGTGTCGGTGCGGCGGCGTGCGGTGGAGACCCCCGACGAGCGCGTTGCCTGGTACGTCTTCGCCGCCACCGTCCCCGCGGCGATCGCGGGCGCCGTGGGCGAAGAGGCGATCGAGAAGCATCTCGGCCAGCCGTGGCAGATCGCGATCTTCCTCGCCGTCTTCGGGATCCTGCTCTGGATCGCCGATCGGAGCCCGCAGCAGCGGCGGATTGCGGACCTGCGGTTCGGCACCGCCTTCGCGATCGGCGTCTCGCAGATCCTGGCGCTGATGCCGGGCGTCTCGCGCTCCGGGATCACGATCACGACCGGTCGCTTCGCGATGCTCGACCGAGACGCCGCGGCGCGCTTCTCGTTCCTGCTGCTCATCCCGGTCGTCTTCGGCGCCGTGGTCTACAAGGGCGTCAAGCACGTCCTGCTCCAGAGCCTCCCCGCCGGGTCGACCGGGCCGTTCGTCGTCGGCACGCTCGCCGCTGCCGCGGTCGGCCTCATCGCGATCGACCTCCTGCTCGGCTACGTCCGCCGGCACGATTACACGCCCTTCGTGATCTACAGGCTCGTTCTCGCCGTCGCGATCGTCGCGGTTATCGCCTCCGGCTTCCGCGGCGCGACCTTCTAGGCCGTCAGCGGCTCGCGTTCGCACTCGGCCGCCGACGCGGCCTGCTCGAGCGCGGATGCGACACCCTCGAACACGTTCGTCCGCAGCGAGTAGTCGGAGTCGAACTCGACGGCGCCGTTTACCTCGAGGACGACGAACCCGTTGGCGCCGGCGGGCAGGAGATCGACGCCGACGAGATCGCCGCCGACGGCGGCAGCGGCGGCCGTCGCCAGCTCGCACGCGAGCGGCGGCGGGTCGAGCGGGACACCGGTGCCCGCGTGCTCGACTGCGCCGACCACGGCACCGCCGGCGACGACGAGCCGTAGCTCGCGTCCCCGCGGCGGGATCAGCTCCTGGACGACCGCGCCGTGGCTCCGAAACCACGGCTGACGGGCCAAGCGCGGCAGACACAGCTCGAGCTCTGTGCGATCGAGGCACACCGCGACTCCGCGGCCCGCGCGGCCGAAGCGCGGCTTGACAACGACCGGGAAATCGAGCGCCGCGACGCCCTCCCACGCGCCGGAAGAGCGCGTGTGGGGGTGAGGAAGACCGGCGCGCCGCAGCGCACGGGCCGTGACCAGCTTGTCGTGGGCCGCGATCAGCGCCGCCGGCGGGTTGAGCACGGTCACGCCTGCTGCCGCCAGACTGGACAACGCCCAGAGGCCGTCCTCGATGCCGTCGAGCGAGTCACGCACGCCGAGCCGTCCGAGCGCCACCTCACCGCGACCAAGGCGCGTGAGCGCGGTCCGCGGATCGAGGAGAACCGGCTCGAAACGACGCCACCGCTGGGCGATCAGCCCGATGCTCGTCTCGCTCGCGCGGTGGGCGACGATCGCGAAGCGCATCTGCGGACAGTGTCCGCCGGTTCTCGGCCGCGTGGGATTCGGGACGGATGGGTGGTGGAAGAGTGGAGATGGCGCCGCCCCGAGTGGCGCGGGCAGTGGATTAGCATCGACGGGGCGCGTGCACGTCCTCGAGAGACCGAAGCGTCCGGCGCGCGTTCGCGGAAAGCGCGCGCGGTACGCGGCCGAGCCTGCCGAAGCGGCCGTGGGCAAGCCGGCAACGCGGTTCGTGGCGCGAGCGTGGGGCTGATGCCCCTCCTCCTCGTTCGACACGCCGGGGCCGGCAAACGCGGGGACTCGGCGGGCGACGACCGCCTCCGGCCGCTGGACGAGCGCGGCCGGCGCCAGGCCGAGAACCTACCTCGGCTGCTCGAGCGGTTCTCGATCGATCGGATCGCGTCGAGCTCCTATCTCCGGTGCACGCAGACGGTCGAGCCGCTCGCCGAGGCGCGGGGCGTCGGCGTCGAGACCCGAGCGGAGCTCGAGGAGGACGCCGCCCGCGAGGACTCCCTCGGATTGCTCGCCGAGCTGGGCGACGCCGCCGTCCTCTGCACCCACGGCGACGTCCTCGAGAACCTGTTCGGCGAGGAAGGTGAAAAGGGATCGACGCGTGTCGTCGAGCTTCGCGGCCGCGATCCCGTCGTGCTCGAGTACCTGGCCCCGCCGGCCTAGCCGGGGCCGTTACGCCGTCGCGGCTTCGGCCTCGAGCAGCAGCGTGCAAACCCCCTCCCGTACGCCGCCGGAGGCAACCGCGAGGGGCACCCGGAGCAGCCGCTGCACGGCGGCGAGGATGATCGCGCCGGCCGGCAGCGTCCGCGCTCGCTCGAGATCCGCCTGGGCGCGCTTGGCGCGCGCATTCAGACGTAGCGCCGCGAGCTCACCGACGGCGGTCTCGAGGCGCGGCTCGTCGAGCTCCTCCAGCCCGAAGCGCCTCAGCGCGCGCGCCGTGCCCCCGGTCGCCAGCGCAGAGGCCGGCATCGGTGGCGTCAGCGTGCCGAACATGTGCGACGCCTCCTCCCTCGCAGCTGCGAGCTCGTCCGGCCGCGGTGGATCGGAATGAAGACAGCGCTCGGTCAGTCGTAGCGATCCGAGCGGGACCGACCGGACCCAGCCGGGCGCAAACCGCGACCCGACGGCAAGTTGCGTCGAGCCGCCGCCGACGTCGCACACGGCGATCGGCGCAACGTCGACGGGCGTCGTCGCCACCGCTCCGACGAAGCCGAGCTCGGCCTCCTCCTCGCCGGTCAAGGGCCGCACGTGCACGGCCGTCGAGTCGACGAGCGCGCTGACCAGTTCCTCGCCGTTCTCAGCGTTCCGCCAGGGCGAGGTTACGACGACCTCGATCCGGGCAGCCCCGAGCTTGCGCGCGCGCCGGACCTCTTTCCGCGCCGCCTCGGCGGAGCGCGCGATCTTCTCGGGCGTCAATCGGCCGAGCCGCTCGACGTCCGCGCCCAGGCCCGTCCGCCGTCGTTCTTCCCGGACCACGACCAGCCCGCCCCGGTCCGGTTCGGCGACGAGCAGCCGAAGCGTGTTGGCGCCGACGTCCACCACTGCGACCCGCACGTGGCGGATTCTGCTCGGAGCGCCGGTCGGCGCCCCGAGAACGGCGGCGAGCCGCCCTGCTAGCCGTTGCGCTTTTGTGTCCGCCGTCGCTGCCGTGCCCTCACGCTGCGCATCTGCAGCGTCTGCGTTGCGCGGGCGCGCTCGCCCTTGCGGGTGCGGACACGTTGCCACTTGCCGTCGCCTTTCAGCTCCCACGCATGGACGTTCGACGGCAGCAGCGTGTCGAAGGCCCGCATGAGCTCCTGCTGGGCACGCGCGTCCTCGACCGGGACCACGGCCTCGATCCGGTAGTCCAGGTTGCGTGGCATCAGGTCGGCGCTGCCGAGGTAGTAGCTCGCCTCGTCACCGTGCTCGAAGACGAAGGCGCGGCTGTGCTCGAGGAGCGGCCGGGAACGCTCCGAACGGTGATGTTCTCGCTCAGCCCCTCGATCCCGGGGCGGAGGGTGCGGATGCTGCACGCGACGATCTCGATCTGCGCTTCGGCTGGGCCGCTAGCAAGACACGCTGGTAAGGATGCGAAGGGCCGGCGTCGCGTACCGGCCCTTCGCTGGTGATAAGCCGCCCAGGAGCAAGGGGAGGAATTCACCGGGCGCGCCTATTCAGTACGACGCCACCGGACGGCACCGGTTGGACGGCCTTACGAACACCGAACGTTGGGAGCGCGGTCGGCTAGTCCCAGGGCGGCGGGTTGTGCACCCAGACGCCGCCGAGCATCGTCGCGACCACCCTCACGTCGGCCAGCTCCTCGGGCGGGCACGCGACGGGATCGCGGTCGAGGACGACGAGATCGGCGTAGTGGCCGGGGACGAGCTTGCCGCGGCGACGCTCGTCGCGTGCGAGCCAGGCCGGGTTGACCGTCGTCGCCTGGAGCGCCTGCTCGATCGTAAGCGCCTGCTCCGGATGCCACGGCGGCCGGTCGTCGAGCGTCCGCAGGACGCCGGCGCGGATCCCGGCGAGCGGGTCGAGCTCCTCGATCGGCGCGTCGGAGCCGTTCGCGATCAACGCGCCGGAGTCCCAGAGCGAGCGGAACGCATAGGCGCGGTCCGTCTTGCCGGCCCAGAAGCGGTCGGCGAGGTCGCGGTCCGACGGTGGGTGCGAGAACTGCACGGAGGCGGCCACGCCGAGCGCGGCAAAACGAGAGACATCTTCGGGCGTCAAGAGCTGCGCGTGCTCGATTCGCTGGCGCAGGCCCAGCGGCTGCCACTCGTCTTGCGTCTCCTCGAACGCATCGAGCGCGTCGCGGTTGGCGCGGTCGCCGATCGCGTGGACCGCGACGGGGAAGCTGGCGCGGGCCGCGCGGCGGATGATGTCGGCGAACTCCTTGCGGCTCGTAATCTCGACGCCGCCGCCGTCGAGCAGCCGCGCGGTCTGCGAGCCGAGCGTTCCGTCCATGAAGACCTTCAGGTAGCCGAGCTTGAGCGTTGGCGGCCCGAAGCCGCCACGCACGTCGACGTCGGCGAGCTCGTCGGCCTTCTCCGCCGGCAGGGACTGCCAGACACGGAGCGGAAGCGAGCCCTCGGCGGCGAGGCGTTGCCAGAAGCGCAGCGCGCCGAGCCAGCCGTCCTTGTCGTGAACGGCCGTGACGCCGCGTGCGTTCGCGAGCTTCACGCCCGTGCGCATCGCCTCGACGTACTCGTCATCCGAGACCTCGATGTACGCGTCGCGGAAGTGCCAGCAGGATTCCTCGCGCAGCACTCCGGTCGGCTCGCCGCGCTCATCGAGCTCGACGACGCCGCCCGGAACCTGGAGGTCGCCGTCCGCGCGGGCGAGCGCGGCGGAGCTCAGCCAGACCGAATGCGAGTCGCGCGCCATCAGCGCAACTGGGATGTCGCCGACCACCTCGTCCAGGGCGTGCTTCGTCGGCTCGACGGCTGGGCGCCACTCGCCGCTCCGCCAGCCTCGGCCGAGGAGCCACCGCCCCGGCCCGAGGGTGCCGAGCGCGCCGCGCACGCGCGCCAGTGCCTCGTCGAGCGAGCGGGTGTCCTCGAGCCGGACCTCGTGCTGCGCGACGGCCCAGGTGGGAAAGTGGACGTGGGAGTCCGTGAAGCCGGGGAGCACGCAGCGGCCGCCGAGATCGACGCGCTCCGGGCTCGGCAGCGCTGTCTCGTGCGTCCCGACGCCCCCGGCGATCCACTCGCCCGCGATCGCGAGCCCCCGCGCCGTCGGCAGCGAGGGCTCCATGGTGCGGACGATGCCGTTCTCGAGGATCACTGACGGACGATCGTACGGATTTGACCGCGGCGGTCGCGGACAAGATTATGTGGCTCCGTGCCCTCGTGGGTCGAGGCAACGCCGCGCGGTCTGCTGCGACAGCTCGTCGTCTCGATCGCGCTGCTGTCGGCGGCGCTCGTCGCCTGGATGGTCACGTACGACCGTATGCGGGGAATGGACGCCGGCCCCGGCACCGACCTCGGCGGCCTCGGCTGGTACGTCGGTGTCTGGGTGACGATGATGGCCGCGATGATGCTGCCGTCGGTGGCGCCGATGGTGCTGACCTTCTCGTCGATCAGCCGCAGGCTTGCCGCCTCGGGACGGGCGGCAGCGGTTCCCACATGGATCTTCCCGATCGGCTACCTGCTCGCTTGGACCGCCTACGGTCTCGCGGCCTACGCCGTCGATCGCTTCGCCAAGGAGGCCGCCTCGGGCTTCCTCGCCTGGGACAACGGCGGCCGCTACGTCGCAGCGGGCGGGCTCGCTCTCGCGGGGCTGTACGAGCTGACGCCGTTGAAGGCAGTCTGCCTGCGCCATTGCCGCGGCCCGCTCCACTTCGTGCTGCGCGGCTGGCGCCGCGGCGCCGGCGGAGCGCTCCGGATGGGCTTCGAGCACGGTCTCTACTGCGTCGGATGCTGCTGGGGCCTGATGCTGGCGCTGTTCGCGCTCGGCGTGATGAGCCTCACCTGGATGGCCGCGATCGCCGTCCTCGTCTTCGCTCAGAAGGTGCTGCCGCTCGGCGAGCTCCTCGCGCCGGTCTTCGCCGTCCTGTTCGTGACCGCGGGGATCTGGGTCGCAGTGGCTCCCTCGTCGGTTCCGGGGCTCCACGTCCCCAACGGTTCGGGCCCGGCGATGCAGATGAGCGGCTAGCTAGTGCCCTACCACGTCCGCGGGAGCTACCTCGAGTCCTGCAACTGCGACGCGATCTGCCCGTGCCGCACGACCGACGGTCGCCGTGGCGGGAGATCGACCTACGGCACCTGCCTCGGCACGCTTTCCTGGCGGGTCGACCGGGGCAGCGCGGACGGCGTCGACCTGGGCGGGCTGGGCGTCGTGCTCGCCTTGCGCTACGAGGACGACGAACCGGGCTCTCCCTGGACATTCGTCCTCTACGTCGACGAGCGCGGCGACGAGGGCCAGCGCGATGCGCTCGCGAACATCTTCCTCGGCAGGTGGGAAGGCGACGTGACCGACCATTTTCCGTGGGTGTGGAAGGCCAGCAACCTCGTCGCCGTCCGGCCGAGTCGGATCGAGATCGACCACACGCCCGGCCGCGGCTGGTTCCGCGCCGGCGGCCACGTGACTGTTCGGGTTGCCGGCCAGTACGAAGGCGCGGAGACGGTCACGTGCGTCATCCCGGGCCACGACCGATCGGGGCGCGAGCTCGTGGTCGACGAGCTGACGGTGCACGACGGACCGCTCGAGTTCGAGCTGACCGCGCGGTGCGCGTACGAGTCGACGTTCGACTACTCCGGCTGCTAACCGGACGCGTTTGAGCCCGTCTCTAGACTTGGAGCGATGCCTCTCGGGACGCCGCCGCAGGACGAGCAGGACCTCGACGTCTTCGTCCGTCCGAACGTGCCCGGCGGCGATCCTGCGCGCCAGCCGATGCGGAAGCTCTTCGATCCGGGCGACGATCCGAAGGGCTGGGACCGCGCTTCGCTGCGGCTCAACACCCACCCACTCCACCCGGTCCGCCGGTTGAAACAAACCGACTTCCTGCTCCCGCGCGCGCGGAGCTTCGTCAGGGTGCTCGGCGACGGGGCGCTGCTCGGCGTCTCCCTGGCGCTGCTCTGCTACTTCCCGCTGCTGCTCGTGTCCTTCATGGTCGAGGCCGACATCTCCGCCTGGCTCTACGGGACGATGGCGACGGTCGCCGCCGGTGGGGTCGCACTTGCGCTCTTCTCCGCCTGGGTCGATCGCCACGCCGAGCCGTATTAGGAGGGTTTGGCGGAACAGAGTCTGTGCCATCGGAACGCGCTGCTCGCCCGGACGCGGCGTCCTCAGTCGCGCCAATAGCATTTTGCTATTGGCGCTCCCTGCGTCCTTGCGTCCGAACGACCATCGCGCCCCGACGACGAGCGCGGTCCCGCCAAGCCCTCCTAGCTGAATAAGCTTCGGCGCGTGGCGCACGAGCCGCTGACCGACGAGCAGCGCGAGATCCGCGACCTGCTTCGCGACCTCTCGCGCGAGCGGATCGCGCCTCGCGCGGCCGAGATCGACAAGAGCGCGGAGTTTCCGTGGGACGTCGTCGAGCTCTTCCGCGAGCACGACCTCTTTGGGGTCATGTTCGACGAGGAGTACGGCGGCGCAGGCGCGAGCGCGCTGATGACGCTGGTCGCGATCGAGGAGGTCTCGAAGGTATGCGCGACGAGCGGCCTCATCCTTGCCGTCCAGGAGCTCGGCTCGCTGGGGATCAAGCTCGCGGGTAGCGAGGAGCAGAAGCAGCGGTTACTGCCGAGGCTCGCGAGCGGCGAATGGCTGCCGGCGTACGCGCTGACGGAGCCCGGGTCGGGCTCGGATTCGGCCGCGATGCGAAGCGAAGCACGCCGCGAGGGCGACTCGTACGTGATCAACGGGTCCAAGCGGTTCATCACCAACGCCGGCGTCGCCTCGCTCTACGTCGTCTTCGCGAAGACCGACCCGTCGGCGGGCCACGACGGCATCTCGGCGTTCGTCGTCGAGGCGGACGCGCCGGGGTTCGAGGTCGGGCGAATCGAGCCCAAGATGGGGATCAAGGGCTCGACGACGGGCGAGATCTTCTTCGACAACTGCCGGGTCCCCGCCGACAACCTGCTCGGCGAGGAGGGCGACGGCTTCCGGATCGCGATGCGGATTCTCGACCGCTCGCGGCCCGGGATCGGCGCCCAGGGCCTCGGCCTCGCGCAGGGGGCGACCGACTACGCGCTCGAGTATGCGAAGAGCCGCGAGACGATGGGGAAGCCGATCGCGCAGCACCAGCTGATTGCGGCGACGCTCGCCGACATGGAGACGAAGTGCGAGGCCGCACGCGGGCTCCTCTACAAGTGCGGCCAGATGATCGACGAGGACGTGGACGGGCCGGAGCTGACGAAGATCTCCGCGATGGCGAAGCTCTACTGCACCGACGTCGCCATGGACGTCACGACCGACGCGGTCCAGATCCTCGGCGGCTACGGCTACATGCAGGAGTACCCCGTCGAGCGGATGATGCGCGACGCCAAGATCACGCAGATCTACGAGGGCACGAACCAGATCCAGCGGCTCGTGATCGCGCGCGAGATGGTGCGTGAGCAGCGCGCGCTTCTGACCGCCGTTGGTTGAGCGCAGCGCCCCGCCGGACGCGTTCGGGCGCGCCGCGCGGGAGTACGAGCTCGGCCGGCCGGAGTGGCCGGCGGAGCTAATCGACCAGGTCGTTGCCGGGCTGGAGCTGTCGCCTGATGCACGCGTCCTCGACCTCGGTGCCGGGACCGGGAAGCTGACGCGCGCGCTCGTGCAGCGGTTCGTGCGCGTCTACGCCGTCGAGCCGGATGACGCCATGCGTGCGGTGCTCGAGGAGGTCGTCCCGGGCGCGGAGGCCCTTGCCGGGAACGCGACGGCGATTCCCCTCGACGCCGGGTCCGTCGACGCCGTCTTCTCGGCGGAGGCGTTCCACTGGTTCGCGACGCGGGAGACGCTCGAGGAGATCGCGCGCGTGCTGCGACCGCGCGGCGGCCTTGCGATCTTCTGGAACATCCCGACCGACGAGATGGAGCCGGTGCTGAGCGAGGAGGCCGAGGCGGTCATCGAGGCAGCGTTCGGCCGCGGCGGCGCGCCGGGACTGCCGCGTGTCCTCTCGGGACAATGGCGACGGCCGTTCGACGGCGCGCCCTTCGAGCAGCTGGCCGAGGCCGAGGTCGAGCGCGACATCGTCAGCGACCGTGAGGGTTGGATTGCGAACCTGCTCTCGGTCAGCTCGATCGCCCGCCAGCCGGACGACGATCGCGCCGTCTTCGCCGAGCGCTTGCGCGAGCTCTGCCCGGAAGGCGAATACCGCCGCCGCAACCGGACCGTCGCGTACTGGACGCGCCTTGGCTGACGCCCTCGAGATCCGGCTGGGAAAGCGCGTCGTCCGAATCTCGCACCCCGAGCGGGTCGTCTTCCCCTGGGACGGCGTCACGAAGGGAGACCTGGCCGAGTACTACCGTGAGGTCGCGCCGGTCCTCGTCCCTCATCTCGCGCGGCGGCCGTTCACGATGAAGCGCTGGCGCGAGGGCGCTGGCGGCGCGCCGTTCTTCCAGAAGCAGGCGCCGAAGGGGATGCCGGAGTGGATCAAGACGCGGCAGTTCCGCACGTTCCGGCGCGAGGGCGGCTCCCGGCTGGTCGACTTCCCCCTTGTCGAGGACGAGCTAGCGCTGCTCTGGATGGTGCAGATGCACTGCATCGACATGAACGCCTGGTACTCGCGCGTCGACAAGCCACACCGGCCCGACTTCGTCCTCTTCGACCTCGATCCGCCGGACGAGCGGGACGGCTTCGCGCAGGCGGTGCGCGTCGCGCATCTCGTGCGGGAGGCGCTGGAGCGGCTCGAGCTTCACTCGTACGTGAAGACGAGCGGGGCGGACGGGATCCACGTTCTCGTCCCGATCGCGCGCCGTTCGACCTTCGAGCAGACGTACGAGTTCGCCGAGCGCGTGTCGCGCGGGCTCGAGACCGAGCATCCCGGCCTCCTCACGACGGAGTGGCTGAAGAAGAAGCGGCGGGGTGTCCTCGTCGACCACCGTCAGAACGGCTGGGGGAAGACCATCGCATCGGTCTACTCCGTGCGACCGAAGCCTGGTGCGCCGGTTTCGACGCCGCTGCGCTGGGAGGAACTGACGGAGCGGGTGACACCGCGCGACTTCGGCCGGCGCGAGGCGCTCGAGCGGGTGGAGCGGCACGGCGACCTGTTCGAGGCGGTGCTCGGGGGAGGTCAGAACCTCGCCCCGGCTTTGCGGGCCCTGCGCGCCTCCACCGACTGACGGCGCCGCGAGAGCAGAGCTGCCGACCCGGCCAGCGCGAGAGCCGCGGCTCCGCCGGTGACCCAGGCCGCGATCGAGCTCCCGCCCCCGGCGGCGCCGAGCGTTACTGCGGCAAGCCGGTTGCCTCGTTCGCCGATGACCGCCAGCACGCGGCCGTGGTTGCGGAGGGCGAGGCGCGACGACCACAGGAGGTCTTGGCTCCCGCGCCACTCGACGTCGAGGCAACGAGCTCTGGCGTGTGCGGCATCGAGCGCATGCACGAACGGCTCCGCTCCCTGATGCAGGTACAGCGTGTAGACCCAGGCTCCGCCCGGCCCGTCCAGTCGAACGACCGGCGAACCGCTCATGTTGGGCTCCGTCTTGTCCACGATCGCACCTGGGCGCAGGCGCCAGTGGACGAGGTCGTAAGCCCGCACGCGGTATCGCTCGAAGTCCGTGGCCGACGTGTGCTGGATCAGGTAAAGCCTGTTGCCGTCGGGCGAGAGAGCGTCGAAGGAGAAGTCGCCTGGAAGGTCGATGATGTGCCGGGTTCGGAGCGTCGCGGCATCGAGGACGAGCAGCGTGCTCTCTTTGGCGAGCGTGCGGCCTGTGGGGGCCTGTCCGAGGACCAAGGTCTTCCCATCGCGAGAAAGCCCTCCTTTCGCGCCGCCGTAGGTGACGAGCGGAATCCCGTAGGCGGGCTCGAACGTCCGGGTCCTGACGACGGTTCCGCCCTCACGCACGGTCAGCACGCTCCCGTTGCCGGCGAGTGTCGTCGCGTAGGTGCGACCCGTCGTCGGGTCGCGAATCGCCTTACCGTCGAAGCTCACTCCAGGCGAAGGTCCTCCGTCGGCGCGCGCAACCGGCGCGAGCACGAGCGCCAGCAGCGGAACGGCGATCACCATGCGGCCACGTCTGGGCATCTGCTTCCTCCTCTCTCTCCGGATACGTCCCAGGCGGCGCCGGCGGTCCCGCTGCTTGAATTGCCCGGTGCCGCGGGCCGTGGTGATGGGCTCTGGTCCGAACGGTCTCGCGGCGGCAATCACGCTTGCACAGGCGGGGCTCGAGGTGGTTGTCCACGAGGCCGCTCAGCGATCTCCGCGGCGCTAGCGGCTGTTTCGGTCCAGCCGTGAACGCGCGACCGAACTGTCGCAACCGGACCTGTAGAACGACCGCGCCGGTTCCCAAACCTCGCACATTCCGCTCGATAGGAGAGGCGATGGGGACAAAAAGTCACAGTTTCGTCACAGAACCCATGGCCGTCGCAGTCAGTTCGTGGGGACAGTCCCCATACGCGGCCGGAACGGCCGCGTGCGAAGTGGGCAGCGTCGTTTGGGGCGGCCCGAGTTCGAGGCCGCACGAGCCGGGATCGACGAGCGGCCGCGACTAACTGTCGACCTCCTCTACGGAGACCACGAGGGCGGGCAGCGGATGATCAGCCGGTTCGCCCTGGTTCCGCGCGAGGACGGCGGCTGGCTCGCACGGCGGGACGGCATTGGAACCTCGACCGGGCAGATCCCCGCTAGCTCCGCCGCAGCGACGACGCGTCGACGACCTCGAAGTCCGATCCGGTGACGCGCCCCAGCGTGTGGAGCTGTTCGTTCGACCATCCGGGGCTCGGCGCGCCTGTGATGTGCCAGTCCGCGCCGTTGTCGGCGAGCAGCATCCCGTACCGCTTCAGCGCGACCAGCGCGATCCGCGCCTGGCGGGGAAACGGACGGACGTCGAAGCTCGCCTTCAGCCGCACGCGCAATCCCATCGGCGGGAGCGAGGGATCCGTCGACGTACTCGCGTAGTGGCGCGCGGGCCAGACGTACGCGCGCCGGGTCCGCGAGGCCGTGAAGCGGAGCGCATGGTCGATGACGCCCCGACGCGCCTCGTCGTAGCGCGCCAGGCCGGGAAAGATCGGCAGGCCCGCCGCGTCGGCTGACGTCCAGCCCGCCGGGCGGAGCCGGTTCGAGCGGAGGTTCCAGACGGCGCCCGCCCAAGCGTGCCACCGACCGCCAGAGCGCTCGAGGCCGCCGAGCTCGTAGAGACGGCAGGCAGTCCGATCGATCAGCAGCGCGTGGTGGTCGCTGCCGCCCTCGATGTGGACGCGCCCTGGAGTCGGGTAGCCGACGTGGTCGCTCTCCGCCGAATACTCGAACGCGATTTGCGAGCGCGGCGTCTTCCGCGTCACGACGTCGAACGGGATTCCGATCCGGGAGCCCTGCCAGAGGCCCGAGCCGAAGTCCGCGTGCAAACTGCCGGAGAGTCCGATCGAGCGGATCAGCGTCGCCGAGTTTGCAGCGACCGACAGCCTGTCGACACGCTGGTTCCACGGGTTCGAGCGCGGGAAGATCGGGCATCGAGGCGCCGACGGAAGGCGAAGAGCGCCGGCGGCAGATGCGCCCACCGCGACCAGTACCGCAAGTGCCGCGAGGGATGGAAGACGCGGGGTCACGCTCTTCGTGGCCGGTTCACGAGCTCATCAGGTGGGTATCGAGAGGGTATGCACGACCCGGTCGAAAAGGTAAAAGAGGTCGTCACCGACGCCGCCCACCCCGTCGAGACGGCGAAGCACCTGGCG
>JBKOYZ010000044.1:0-5102 GCA_046725655.1 Actinomycetota bacterium
GGTCTCACTCGACGATCTCCGGGGCGAGCCGCTGATCCTGATGCAGGAGGGCGCCGGCGTGCGGCAGGTGATCGAGGAGGAGCTCCGGCACGCCGGCCTTCGGCTACGCGATCTCGACGTCCGGCTCGAGCTCGGCCTGCAGGAGTCGGTGAAGAGCGCCGTCGCGGCAGGCTTCGGCGTCACCTTCATCTCGCGGTACGGGGTGGAGGCCGAGCTCGCCGCCGGGACGCTCGCCTCGGCCCGGGTGAAGGGGCTGGAGCCGGCGCGCGAGATCTCGCTCGTCCGCCCGGCCGGTCGTTCGCCGACCCGCGCGGCCGAGGCGTTCGTCGAGTTCGCGCGCGCGAAGCTCGCTGCGTGACCGGGTGATCGTCCGCTGGGGCCTCGGCGAGCTGCCCGGCCTGCTCGGGGAGTTCGAGGTCGAGCGCCCGTTCCTGATCGCGAGCGACCGCTGGGCGGAGCTCGACCTGCCGTCGGCGGGCCGCTGGAGCGAAGTCCCGAGCGACCGGATCGCAGAGATCGTGGCCGAGGCCGACGGAGCCGACGGTCTGCTGGCGGTCGGCGGCGGCAGCGCGATCGACCTCGCGAAGGCCGTCTCTGCCCAGACCGGCCTGCCGGTCGTGTCCGTACCGACGACGTACTCGGGAGCAGAGTGGGCGCCGTCCTTCGGGATCCGCGACCACGACCGGCGCATGCGCGGCGGCGGCGGAGGCGGCAACCTCGCCGGAATCGTCTACGAGCCGAAGCTGACGCTCGATTTGCCGCGTGCGGAATCCGTCGGCACGGCGATGAACGCGCTCGCACACTGCGCCGAGGCGCTGTATGTGAAAGGCCGGAACGCGGAGGCGGACGATCTTGCCCTCGACGGTGCGCGGACGATCGCGGGATCGCTCCCTCGGGTGGCCGACGACGGGCACGACGTGGAGGCGCGGACGGAGCTTCTGGCCGGCGCAGCCGCGGCCGGGCACGCGCTCGGACTCGTCGGGCTCGGCCTCGGCCACGCGATGGCGCAGGCAATCGGGGGGCGTTACGGCTTGCCGCACGGCGCGCTCAATGCCATCTGCCTTCCGGCCGCACTGCGGTTCAACGAGCCGGTCGCGGGTGACGCGATCCGTCGCTTCGGTGACGCGCTGCACTCGAGCGATCCGGTCGGCCGCGTCCGCGAGCTGGCGGGCCTCGGCGGCTTCGAGCGACTGCGCGACCTCGGCGTGCCGGAGGCCGATCTGCCGCAGCTCGCCGAGGCGGCCGCACAGCGAGGCGGCGCGAAGGCGAATCCGAGGCCTGCCTCACCGGCCGAGATCGGGGAGCTGCTGCGCTCGATCTGGTAGGGAGCGGCATAACACGTCGTAATGGCATGTATTAGTTGGCTCCGGTAAACTCCGGCGGCCATGGCTCAGCCCGTGTCCTTCGACGTGCTCGTGATCGGCTCCGGCGCCTCGGGCCTCGCGGCAGCGGTCTCTGCCGACCGAGCCGGGGCGCGAGTCGCGCTCGCGGCGAAGGGCTCGCTCCAATCGTGCAACTCGGCGAAGGCGCAGGGCGGCATCCAGGCCGCCTTCGGCGCCGACGACTCGCCAGAGCAGCACGCCGAAGACGTCTGGCAGAGCTCGCACGAGACCGCCGACCGTACGCTCGTCGAGGTACTGACGAGCGAGGCGCCTAGCGCGATCCACTGGCTCGAGGAGCTCGGCGTCGAGTTCACGCGCGAGAACGGGGGCTACCGGCTCGCGAAGTGCGGCGGGGCATCGCGCAAGCGGCTGCTCCAAGTGGGCGACCGCACCGGCCACGCGATCACGGCAGCGCTGCGCGACGCGGTTGCGGCCTCGTCGATCGAGGCGTTTCCGAAGTCGCCGCTGAGCACGCTCGAACCGACGGCGAGTGGTTGGCGGGCCCGCTGCGGCGAGCACGTCATCGACGCCGGCGCTGTCGTCCTCGCCGCCGGCGGCCGCTGCTACCGCGAAGCGGAGGAGCGAGGAGAGCTGTCGACGAATCACCCGGGCGCGACCGGCGAAGTGACGCAGATTGCGCTCGCGTTGGGTGCCGAGGCGCGCGATCTCGACGCGCTTCAGTACCACCCGAACGGCGGCGCCTGGCCGCCGAACATGCAGGGCTACTCGATCCCCGAAACGACGCGCGCCTACGGCGCGACGTTGCTCAACGCTGAGCACGTGGAGTTCACGGATCCGCTCGGGCCGCGCGACCAGGTCTCGCAGGCGATCTTCGACGAGGTCACCGCCGGCCACGGCGTCGAGACCCCGGACGGGCGTCCCGCGGTTTATCTCGACACGACCCGGATCCCGGAGGCCGATGCGGCCGTGTCGCTTCCGTACATGCTGCGCCGGTACCGTGGCGCCGGAGTCGACCCGCTCGAAGAGCCGATCCTGACCTATCCAGTCCTGCACTACCAGAACGGCGGGCTCGTGATCGACGAGCGCGCGGAGACGACGCTCGAGGGCCTCTATGCCTGCGGCGAGATCGCCGGCGGAACGCACGGACGGAACCGGATGATGGGGAACTCGCTGCTCGAGTGCACCGTCTTCGGCCGGCGCGCGGGCGCGGCCGCGGCGGAGAAGGTGAAGGCATGAGCGCGATCGCGACCGACCTTCAGCACGCGGTCGAGGACGCGGCGGCGTACCTCTACGTCTGGGCGCTGAAGGACATCCCGCAGGATCTGCGTGACGCGTTGGTCGAGGCGCGCGACCGCGAGACGTCCGTGCCGGGCCAGCGCGTCCTGAACACGATCGTCAAGAACGTCGAGGTCGCCGACGAGGAGGGCAACCTCGTCTGCCAGGACACCGGCATCGCCGTCTACACGTGCCGGGTCGGGGAGCACTTTCCTCTCCATCCGGCCCGGATCTACGAGGCGCTGAAGCACGGGACGGAGCGCGCAACCATCGACCATCCCCTGCGCTCGAACGCCGTCCACACGATCACCCGCGAGAACACGGGGCCAAACACCGGCCACCGGCTGCCGATCGTCCACTGGGAATTCATCTCGGACTGGGACGGGCTCGACGTCAAGTGCATCCCGAAGGGATCGGGCTCCGAGAACATGTCCTTTCTGAAGATGTGCATCCCCGCCGACGGCGTGAAGGGGATCAAGCAGTTCGTGCTGGAGTCGATCGTCGGCGCTGGGGGCAAGCCGTGCCCGCCGGGGATCGTGGGCGTCGGGATCGGTGGCTCCGCCGACTACGCGATGTACCTGGCCAAGGAAGCGATCGCGCGGCCGATCGGGACGCGGAATTCGGATCCGGTCGTCGCGGAGCTCGAGGACGAGCTCTTCGAGCTGCTGAACGAGACCGGGATCGGCCCGATGGGCCTCGGCGGCGACGTGACCGTCCTGCAGTGCCACATCGAGCACGCCGACACGCACATGACCCTGAACCCGGTCGCGGTCAACTACCAGTGCTGGGCGGCGCGCCGTGCGAGCGCTCACGTCAGCGCCGACGGCGAGGTGGAGTACGACCGTGAGGCCTAGTAACAGACTGTTACAAGCACGGTTTCGGCCCGAGCAGCGGCGTCAGCTCTCCTCGCCCCTCTCCTGCGGCCGTGTCGAACCTCGTAACAGTCTGTTACTTGGATCGGGGACGGTGGCGTGATGGCACAGCACGAGGTCACCTTCCCGATCACGGACGAGCGCGAGATCGTGAAGCTGCGCGCGGGCGACGAGGTCGTTGTGCAAGGGCACGTGATCGGCATCCGCGACCGGACGCAGATCCGCATCTTCGACCAGGGCATCGAGCCGCCGATGGACCTCCGCGGCGCGTTCCTCCTCCACACGGCGCCAGGCGTGCGAAAGCTCGACGACGGCCGCTACGAGAAGGTCTGCATCGGCACGACCACCTCCGCGCGCATGGTCCGCTTCACCGAGCCGCTCGGCGCCACCTACGGCGTCCGCGCGATCTGCGGCAAGGGCGGCTTCCCGGACGACGCGATCGAGCCGATGCGCCGCCACGGCATGGTCTACTTCGCGATCGTCGGCGGCGCGGCTGCGCTCGAGACGACGCAGATCGAGGAGATCGAGGAGGTCGCCTGGGAAGAGCTGATGCCCGAGTGCCTCTGGAAGTTCCGCGTCAAGGACTTCGGCCCGCTCACCGTCGGGATCGATGCGCACGGCAACTCGCTCTACCACGACGTGCAGTCCGCCGCGCAGGAGAAGCTGAAGGAGATCTATGCCCGCCTTTAGCGACGGCTTCCTGGATCTGCCACAGCGCCCGGGCAAGCCCCGCGCGGAAGGCCTGACCCACGTCATCGACAAGGGCCTGAACCTGCGCGACATCGAAGGCCTCTTCGACACCGCCGGCCAGTTCGTCGACATCGTCAAGCTCGGCTGGGGGACGTCGTACGTCACCAACAACCTCGAGAAGAAGATCGCGCTCTACCGGTCGTTCGAGACTCCGGTCGTCTGTGGCGGCACGTTGTTCGAGGCCGTCTACGGCCGCGGCCGTCTGGACGAGTTCAAGCAGTGGCTGCGCGAGCAGCGCTTCTCCCATGTCGAGATCTCCGACGGCACGCTGGAGATCCCGCGGGAGCGGAAGCTCGAGCTGATCGAGGATTTCGCCCGGGACTTCGTGGTGCTGTCCGAGGTCGGTTCGAAGGACGCGGACGTGAACTATGCGCCGTACCTCTGGGTCGAGTGGATCAAGGAGGAGCTGGCCGCCGGCGCCTGGAAGGTGATCACCGAGGGCCGTGAAGGCGGCACTGCCGGGATCTACCGCCCCACCGGCGAGATGCGCACCGGGCTCGTGGACGAGATCGTGCACGAGATCGACGTGTCCGAGCTCGTCTTCGAAGCGCCGACGAAGAGCTCGCAAGCCTGGTTCGTGAAGCAGTTCGGCCCCAACGTGAACCTCGGCAACATCCCGCCGGACGAGGTGATCCCGCTCGAGACGCTCAGGCTCGGGCTGCGGGGCGACACGCTGAAGGAGATTCTCCTGCGAGAGGACGCCTCCGTCTCATGACCTGCTCAGCGCATGTGTCATTCGGCGTCGCAGCCGACATGTGCGGCTGCGACTCGCTACGGCTGCTCGGAGATCAGTGGAAGAAGGGGGCTTACGGGGGAAACATGGTGTCCCCCGTACGGAACATCCCGCCCGACGAGGTGATCC
>JBKOYZ010000022.1:0-11503 GCA_046725655.1 Actinomycetota bacterium
CGTCGGCTGCGTCAGATGTGTATAAGAGACAGCCAGATTAGGCATCTCTTGCCATGCCGTCGAAGAGGCCGCGCGATACACTCGCGCGGCCGCTCAATCCGGCTGTTGGATGACGGCGAGCGGAACTGCAAATCGCCCCTCGGCCTAAGCTGCGCTCTGGTGAGCGCGCTACGTGTCGAGCGGGACGGGCCGCTGCTCCGCGTCACGCTCGCGCGGCCGGAGCGCCGGAACGCGTTCGACGCAGCTCTGATTCGCGAGCTGACGGAGGCGTTCGCCGACGTCGGCGACGCGCGCGCGGTCGTCCTGTCGGGCGAGGGTCGGAGCTTCTGCGCCGGGGCAGACGTCGACTGGCAGCGCGCGGCGATCGACCTCTCGTACGAGGAGAACGTCGAGGATGCGTTACGCCTGTACCGGATGCTCGAGACGATCGACTCGTGCCCGCTCCCGGTGGTGGCGCCGGTGCAGGGCTACGCGCTCGGAGGCGGCTCGGGGCTCGTCTGCTGCACGGACGTCGCCGTCGCTGCACCCGACGCGACGTTCGGCTTCTCTGAGGTGAAGCTCGGGATCGTGCCGGCCGTGATCTCGCCGTTCGTGTTTGCGCGGATCGGTACGGCGGCCGCGCGGCGCCTGTTCCTGACCGGCGAGCGTTTCGACGCCGAGACTGCCCTGCGGATCGGGCTCGTCCACGAGGTCGCCGACGACCCCGGCGAGGCAGTGGTGCGCGTCGTCGACGAGATCCTGACCGCTGGGCCGGAGGCGACGCGCGCCGCGAAGCGGCTGATTCGGGAGCGCCCGACGGGAGAAGAAGCGGCGCACCTGGCCGCGAGGCTGCGCACGAGTCCCGAGGGACAAGAAGGGCTGCGCGCCTTCCTCGACAAGCGGCCGGCCGCGTGGAGATCCGAAAGCTCCTCGTAGCGAACCGCGGCGAGATCGCGGTGCGCGTCTTCCGCGCGTGCCGCGCGGAGGGAATCGCAACCGTCGCGGTCGTCGCACCCGACGACCGTGGCTCCCTGCACGCGCGCGAGGCAGACGAGGTGGTCGAGATCGGCGGCTATTTGCAGTCCGACGAGCACATCCGCGGCGCGCAGGAGCGCGAGGCGGACGCGATTCATCCCGGCTACGGCTTTCTCGCCGAGAGAGCCGACTTCGCCGAGGCCGTCGAGGCCACCGGAGTGCTCTTCGTCGGCCCGACGCCCGAGGCGTTGCGGCGCGGCGGCGACAAGCTCGAGGCCAAGCGCGCCGCCGTCGAGGCGGGCGTTCCGGTGCTTCCCTCGGGCGAGCCCGACGAGGTCGGTTTCCCGCTCATGATCAAGGCGGCCGCCGGCGGGGGAGGACGCGGGATGCGGGTGGTGCGCGAGCGCCGCGAGCTCGACGAGGCCGTCTCGGCGGCGCGGCGGGAGGCGAAGACCGCGTTCGCCGACGACAGCCTCTTCTACGAGCGCTACCTGGAGCGGCCGCGCCACGTCGAGATCCAGCTGCTGGCGGACGAGCACGGGAACGTGCACGCGCTCGGCGAGCGCGAATGCTCAGTGCAGCGCCGCCACCAGAAGGTGCTCGAGGAAGCGCCCTCGCCCGCCCTCGATGCCGAGCTTCGCGGACGCATGAGCGACGCCGCCGTCGCTTTCGGCCGCGCGATCGGCTATCGGAGCCTCGGCACGGTCGAGTTCCTGCTCGACGGTCGCGACTTCTACTTCCTGGAGCTGAACGGGCGCATTCAAGTCGAGCACCCGGTCACCGAGGAGGCGACCGGTCTTGACCTGGTCGCGCTGCAGCTCTCGATCGTGCACGGCATGGAGATGGCCGACGTGCCCGCGGACTTCCGACGTCATGCGGTCGAGGTGCGGCTGTACGCGGAAGATCCACGAACCTTCCTGCCACAGGCCGGAACCATCTCGCGGCTCCGCCTTCCGGGCTCGATCCGCGTCGACGCGGGCGTGTCGGAGGGAGACGAGGTCGGCGTCGCGTACGACCCCATGATCGCGAAGCTGATCGCGTCCGGTCGCGACCGGGCGGAGGCGCTTGACGCGCTCCAGGCGGCGCTGGCCGAGACGGAGGTCGAGGGCGTGACGACCAACCTCGCGTTCCTGCGCTGGCTCGTTGCGCACCCGGCCCTGCACGCCGGCAGAACGACGACGGCGTTCTTGACGGAGTACCCGCCGCTGTCGGCTGCGCCGGTCGGCCTCCCGAGCGGCCCGTGGGCGGTTCCCTGGAGGCTGAACCTGCCGCCGCCCTCCCCCACACCGGTTCCCGATCCGGATGCCGCGGTCCACGACCACCGGCACGCCGGCGGCCGTTCAGACCTAACCGCGCCGATGCCGGGAACCGTCATCCGTGTCGCCGTCGCCGAGGGAGACGAGGTCGCGGCGCGCCAGCCTCTCGTCGTGCTCGAGGCCATGAAGATGGAGACGCCCGTCGTGTCGCCGTACGACGCGGTCGTCCGCGCCGTCCACGTTGCCGAAGGCGATCGCGTGGCCGGCGGCATGGTGCTCGTCGAGCTCGAGGACTGAGCCCGCTTAAAAGAGCTTCTGCAGCTGCATGGCCTTGCCCATGTCGCCGCGGACCTTCAGCTTGCCGGTCATGAACGCGCTCGTCGCGTTCTGGTCGCCGTTCACGATCTTCACGAACGTCTCCTCGGACGACTGGATCGTGGCGTCGGCGTCGGCCTCGCCCTCGCCCTCCTGGACTCCGACGTTCCCGTTCTCGACACGAACCGTCCACTTCCCTGCGCCGTCGATGTCGAAGAGGTAGGTCGCGTTCAACCCCGCGGCCTTCGACGAGCCCGCAGCTCGCGATTCCAGGCTCTCGAAGAACTCGCGTGCCTTCTCGGTCGCCACGGTCGGGCAGCCTAGCTCAGGGGACGACCGGCTCGGGCTCGAAGCGCCGCTCGGCACGGGAAGACGGCAGCAGGACAGCGAGGGCGAGCGCCGCGAGCGCCGCCCCCGCGCTCACGTACATCGCGGTGCGGAGGTCCAGCGTGTCCGCAACCGCGCCGAGAGCGATCGCGCCGACGCCGCCGAGGCCGATCGACAGGCCGATCGAGAGACCCGAGGCCATGCCGATGTGGCGGGGCAGGTACTCCTGGCTCATCACCATCGTCACGCCGAAAGTCCCGATCACGGCGATCCCGACCCCGGCGAGCGCGATCGCGCCCAGGATCCCGCCCACGGCGACGAAGACGAGGATCAACGGGCCGGTCACCGCCGTGCTGACGAGAAGGACCGGCCGCCGGCCGAAGCGATCGGCGAGCGGTCCCGCCGCGAGCGTCCCTATGCCTCCGGCGAGCAGCATCAGCGAGAGCAGGTGGTTCCCGTGCGCCTTCGAATGCCCGAGCGAGACCTCCCAGAGCGGCACGAACGTGATCAAGCCGAACCAGGCGATGCTGCGGAAGGCGATCACGCCGAGGAGCAGAAGCAGCGCGCCGGTGCGGTCGGGGTCCGAGGACGCGAGGCGGTGCCCCCGTTCGCGCGCAAGCGAGCCGAGAGAGCGGCCCAGCCGCAGGAGGACGAGGGCCGCGAGCAGGCACGGAACGGCGAGGAGCAACCCGCCTTCGAGACCGAAGACGAGCACGAGCGGAGTCGCGATCGTCGGGCCGAGCGCGTAGCCGATGTTGCCGCCGATCGAGAACAGCGACATCGCGCTCGCGCGCTTTCGTCCACCCGCGAAGGCCGCGAACTTCGAGCCTTCCGGGTGGTAGGCGGCGGTGCCGAGCCCGGAGACGACGACGAAGAGCAACACGAGGCCGTACGTGGACGCCACGGACGCCAGCGCCATCCCTACCCCCGCGAGAGCCACGCCCGCCGGAAGGAGCCAGATCGCGCCGCGCCGATCGGACCAGAGCCCGAAGAGCGGCTGGACGACGGATGACGAGATGGCGGAGGCGAGCATCGCCGCCGCGGCGAGTGTGTACGAGAGGTCGAACTTGTCGACGAAGAACGGCAGCAGCGCCGGCAGCGCGCCGCCCGCGAAGTCGGTCGCGCAGTGGCCGCTCGAAAGGGCCGCCATCGCGCGCTTGTCCAGCTCCGCCTGCACGTCGGGGAGGCTACCCCCGCGAAGGCAGAGCTACGCCGCGCCGGATGCAGTCGCCGGAGCCAGGTATCTGGGCTGAATAGAGGTTCGGATAGCATCGCGGCCCAATGCGCGTCTCGGTCGAACCGGGATCGTCGGAGTCGGTCGACGCCGACGTTCTCGCCGCACCGGTCGCGATGGGAGAGCTGCAGGGAGCGGCCGCGCAGCTCGACGAGCGCCTCCAGGGCCTGCTCGGCCGGCTCGTCGCCGAGGGCGAGGTGACCGGCAAGCTCGACGCGGCGCCGCTCGTGCACCTGAACGGGGAGCTGAAGGCGGCTCGCCTCGCGGCGGCGGGAGTCGGCCCGGCCGGCGCCGTCGACGCGGACGCGATTCGCACCGCAGCCGCCAGGGTCGCGCGCGAGGCGCGCGGGTTCGCGGGCACGCTTGCGTGGCTGGCCGATCCGTCGCTGCCCCTGTCGCCGGCGGAGCAGGCGCGCGCGATCGTGGACGGCACTGTGCTAGGCGCCTACGACCCCGGACGCTGGAAGAGCGACGAGCAGACGCCACGCCTCGAGTCGCTCGTGCTCGTCTCCGACGACCCAACCGTGGAAAAGGCAGCGCGCCGCGCGGGGATCGTCGCCGAGTGGACGAACCGCGCCCGCGACCTCGCCAACGAGCCCGCAAACGTCCTGACGCCGGAGCGGCTCGCCGAACGCGCGGCAGAGGTCTCGGCTTCGTCGACCCTCCTCTCCAGCGAGGCCCTCGGCCCGGACGAGATCCGGGAGCTCGAGATGGGCGCCTTCGCCGGTGTCGCCCAGGGGAGCCACAATCCCGCTCGCCTCATCGTCCTGCGCTACGAGCACCCGCGGCCGGCAACCGACGTCGTCCTCGGGCTCGTCGGCAAGGCGGTCACGTTCGACACCGGCGGCGTGTCGATCAAGAACGCGAACTACATGGAGGACATGAAGGCCGACATGGCCGGAGGCGGCGCCGTGATCACGGCCTTCGGCGCCCTCGCCGAGCTCGAGGTGCCGGTCCGCGTGGTCGGGGTCGTCGGCGCCACGGAGAATGCCGTTGGCGGCGGCTCGTTCCGCCCCGGCGACATCCTCACGGCGATGAACGGCAAGACGATCGAGGTGATCAACACGGACGCGGAAGGGCGCCTCGTGCTCGCCGACGCCCTGCCCTACGCGCGCCGTTTGGGCGCGACCCACCTGCTCGACCTCGCCACCCTGACGGGGGCGATGGAGCGCGCGCTGGGCGACTTCTACGCAGGCGTCTTCGCCAACGACGGCGACTGGCGCACGCTCGTCGTCGAGTCGGGCGAGGCGAGCGGCGACCACGCCTGGCCGTGGCCTCTGCACTCGCGCTACCGGCGGTTCGTCGACTCGCATTTCGCCGACATGAAGAACTCGAACATCCGCGCCCAGGGTGTTCCGGTGCTCGCAGCCGAGTTCCTGCACGAGTTCGCCGGCGACGGGCCCTGGGCTCACGTGGACATGGCCGGCACCGGATACCTGACGTGGCCGCGCCACGACTATCTCTGGCAGAAGGGCGGCACCGGCTACGGCGTCCGGCTCATCTGCGAGCTCGCGCAGAGACTCGCGGCGTGAACTTCGACCTGACGCAGGAGCAGGAGCTCGTGCGCCGGACCGTGCGCGAGTTCGCCGAGTCGCGGATCGCACCGGTCGCCGAGGAGCTCGACCGGGAGCATCGCTTCCCGTACGACCTCGTCTCCGAGCTGGCCGAGCTCGGCCTGATGGGGATGACGATCCCGGACGAATACGGCGGCGGCGGCGCCGATACGGTCTCGTACGCGATCGCGGTGGAGGAGCTGACCCGGGTCGACTCCTCGGTCGCGATCACCGTCGCCGCGCACCACTCGCTCGGGACATTGCCGATCTACTACTTCGGCAACGAGGAGCAGAAGCGCGAGTGGGTGCCGCAGCTGGCCTCGGGCGAGAAGCTGGCGGCCTTCGGGCTGACGGAATCGGGCGCAGGCTCGGATGCGGGCGCAACACGCACGCGCGCCGAGCTACGCGACGGTCAGTGGGTCGTGAACGGCTCGAAGATCTTCATCACCAACGCGGGCACCGACATCACCGCCTGCGTCACGATCACCGCCCGCACCGGCGAGGACGAGATCTCGAACCTCATCGTCCCGAACGGGACGCCCGGCTACGAGATTTCGCAGCCGATGGAGAAGATGGGCTGGCACGCCTCGGACACCCGGGAGCTCTCGTTCCGGGACGCGGCCCTCCCGGAGCGCAACCTCCTGGGCCCTCGCGGAGAGGGCTACCGCCAGTTCCTCGAGATCCTCGACGGCGGCCGGATCTCTGTGGCGGCGATGGGCCTCGGCCTTGCCCAGGGCGCCTACGACCTGGCGTCCGCGTACGCGCGCGAGCGGGAGCAGTTCGGCCGCCCGATCGCCAGGTTCCAGGCCGTGCAGTTCCGGCTCGCCGACATGGCGACGGAGCTCGAGGCGGCCCGGGGCCTCGTCTACAAGGCTGCCTGGCTGAAGGACGAAGGCCGGCCCTTCGCCAAGGAGGCGGCAATCGCGAAGCTCTACACGGGCGAGATGTCCAACCGCGCCGTCAACTGGGCGCTGCAGCTCCACGGCGGCTACGGCTACATGGACGAGTTCCCGATCTCGCGCCTGTACCGAGACCAGAAGATTCTGGAGATCGGCGAAGGCACAAACGAAGTCCAGCGGATGGTGATTGCTCGGCACCTCGGCCTCTGAGCTGGACTTCGTTTGTCCGGAAGTCCGGTGCCAGGCTTCAGCCTGGCTCCGGCGTGCAAAGCCAAGTCCAGCGGATGGTGATTGCTCGGCACCTCGGCCTCTGAGCTGGACTTCGTTTGTCCCGAAGTCCGGTGCCAGGCTTCAGCCTGGCTCCGGCGTGCAAGCCAGGTCCAGCGGATGGTGATTGCGGGAGGGTTTGGCGGAATACGCTCGCCGCCGCGGTGCGCTGCTCGTTCCCAAGCAAGGACGCAGGGAGCGTCAATAGCCGAAGCTATTGGCGCGACTGAGGACACCGCTTGGGGGCGAGCAGCGCGGCGCGGCGGCACAGACTGTATTTCGTCAAACTCTCCTGCGCACCTCGGGCTCTGAGGCCTCCTCCCTACACTGAGCGCGTGCGCCGGGTTGCCGCGCTCGTGCTGTTTCTGCCCGTCGTCGCGGGTTGTTCGTCCTCTTCGGGCTCGAACACGATCGACATCGCGCCGGCGAAGAAGTACGACCTCGTCGGCTTCCGGCCCGCCGGACCCGTTCGCCCGGAGCAGCCGACTACGGTCGCGTTCACGATCCGGCAGCCGTCCGGCGCGTCACTCACGAAGTACCGCACCGGCGGCGGGCCGCACACCGGCGTCCACCTGATCATCGTGAAGGACGACCTCTCCGCCATCATCCACCGCCATCCGCCGATTCGGGCCGGAGGGCGCTTAGAGGAGCGCGTCGTCTTCCCGTCGGCAGGTCGTTTTCGCGTGATCGTGGACGCGTATCCGCGCAGTGGCGTGCTGCCGAACTTCCAGCTGTTCAAGGACATCACCGTGGCAGGCGCGGCGAAGCACGAGCCGCTCGGGGGCTACAGCCGTAGCGTCGTCGTCGACGGGATGCGGTTCTCGGCGCCTCCGCGGCCGGTCCTGCGCGCCGGCTTCCCAAAGTTCGTGACGATCCGCGTGGCGGACGCGGCCGGACGGCCGGCGCGTTTCGTGCCCTGGTACGGCGCGCTCGCGCACGCGATCTTCTTCCGCAGCGGCACGCTGGACTACGTCCACACTCATGTCTGCGCGCCGGGCGCGAGCGGGTGCGCCTCTTTGATCGGCGGGTCTCGCGTCGCCGGCCGCAGCAACGCCCCCGGAAAGCTGACCGTCGGTATCTTCCTCCCCACGGCCGGCACCTGGAAGATGTTCCTCCAGGCCCGCCCGAACGGCAAGCTCGTGACGGTCCCCTACGTCCTCCAGGTGAAGTGACCAAGCGCGCTCTCGCCTGGACGGGTCTCCTCTTCCTCGTCGTGCTCGGCGGGCGGGCACTCGCGTACGCGCTGTCGCCCTCGCCGCTCGCGGTTGAGCTGTCCCGGCGGGCGGGCGGCCCGGCGTTGCCGGTCGTTACGGCTGTCTCGCTCGCGCTCGGCCTGGCCATTTCGGCGACCGTCGTCTGGCTGGCTGCGCTCGGCGTGCGGGAACGGCGCCTGCTCGAGACGCGCCCGGTCCTCGCGCCGCCGCGGCTGCGGCTCGGACTGCTGCTCGGGCGCGCTCTCGCTCTCTCCGCCGCCTCGGTGCTCACGTTCGCGCTGCTCGAGTCGTACATCCATTGGCGGGCCGGCCTCGGCTGGCACGGGCTGCACTGCCTCGTCGGCCCCGTCCATCGCGATGCCATCCCGCTGCTGGGAGCGCTCTCGCTGGTCGCCGCAGCCGTGGCAGGCGCCGTCGAGCACGTGCTCGCCTGGATCAGGCGGACGCTCGTGCGCTTGGCGGCGGCCCGGCCGCTCGCTCTGGCCCCCGGCGAAGTGCGCACGCCGAGCTCGCTCGTGCTGCCAGCGCCGGTCTATCCCGGCACGCTCGGCGCCCGCGGCCCACCCGTCCTCTCCTAACGTCGCCCGCGGCACAGGCCGCGGACCCACCGAACGAAAGGAGAGAAACGTCGTGAAGATCACTCGTGCGCGTGCTCGCGCGCTCGTGGGAGTCGCGGCCGCCGCCGGCGGCCTCGCCGCGGCCTCGAACGCGTGGGCACACGCGGAGATCAGTCCGGCGGTCGCGAAGTCGAATGCGACCCAGCTGTTCACGCTGGCTGTGCCGACCGAGAAGGAAGGGCTGACGACGACGAAGGTCGAGTTCACCCCGCCGAGCGGGTTCGGAATCGACTCGTTCGTGCCGTCGCCCGCCTGGAAGCGCGAGGTCCAGCAGACCGGATCCGGCGAGAACACGACGATCGAGAAGGTGACATGGACCGGCGGCAAGGTGCCGACCGAGGAGGATGCCGTCTTCCAGTTCCTGGCCACCCCGGAATCGAGCAAGACGTACGACTTCCAGGTGAGCCAGAGCTACTCCGACGGATCGGTCGTCAACTGGACCGGCCCGGGGTCGTCCGACACGCCGGCACCCGTGATCGAGGCGAAGTCCTCGCTCGGCGGCAGCGGCAACTCGACGCTGTCGATCATCGCGCTCGTGGTGGGCGGGTTGGCGCTCGTTCTTGCGGTGGTCGCGCTCGTGATGCGCTCAGGGAGCCGCCCCGTCGCGTGAGCACGAGGGCCCGGACCTGGGTCGGCCTCGCCGCGCTCGCGGCGGCGCTCGCGCTGCCAGCGGTTGCGTGGGCGCATGCGGCCCTGCTGCAGACGACGCCGGTCGCGAGCCGCATCGTCAACACGCCTCCGACCCAGGTCTCGCTCCGCTTCAGCGAGGCGGTGGAACCGAGGTTCGCAATCGTCTCCGTCACCGACGCCAACGGGCAGCAGAAGACCGCCGGCGCGCCGCGCCGCTCTCCCAGCAACCCGAACACCCTCGTCGTCCCTTTGGAGCGGCTGTCGCAGGGCTGGTACCTCGTCTACTGGCGCGTGATCTCGGTCGACGGGCATCCCGTGCGCGGCGCCTTCACGTTCGCCGTAGGGCCGAACCCGGGGCCGGCGCCGCAGTTCGCGGTGCCGCCCACTTCGGAGACGGCCGCGACGCCGAAGCTCGTCACGGCGCGGTGGGTGGCGTTTCTCGCGTTCATGGCGGCGATCGGGCTGTTCGTCCTGCGGATCGTCGTCGCGCGCCCGCTCGTCGCGCGGGTTTCCGGCACCCGGCTGCGGTCGATCTCGATTGCGTTCGCCGTCGCCTGCGCCATCGCGCTCGTCGCGATCCCCGTCTACTTCCTGCTCGCGACGGCAGAGTTTGCGCTCCGCTCCTTCTGGAGCTTCGGCGCGCTCTTCCCGCTCGTTCGCGCCTCGGCGTTCGGACGTGGCTGGCTCGACCTCGAAATCGTCTTCGCACTGTTCGTCCTCGCGGCCGCGATCGCGATCTGGCTCGACCGGCCCGAGCGCCGCGAGCGGTCGGTTGCAGCCGTGCTCGCGCTCGCGGGGGCGCTGGCGGCGGCCGCGGCGACACTCGTAGTCCCAGGGTTGGCCGGCCACGCGGGCGAGACGTCGCCGCGCGGGCTGTCGCTTGCCTTCGACTGGTTCCATCTCGTGGCCGGCTCGGTCTGGGTCGGCGGCCTCATCGGCCTGGTCGTGCTCGCCGCAAGCCTTCCGGCAGCGCGGCGGGTCGCCGGGCTCGTGGTGTGCGTCCCGCGGTTCTCGAACACCGCGCTGGTCTCCGTGCTCGTTCTCATCGGCTCGGGGATCGGCTCGGCGCTGCAGCACATTCCGACGCTTGCGTCTCTGTGGCAGACCTCGTACGGGAAAGCGCTCCTGGTCAAGATCGCGCTGCTCGCCGCGGCGCTGCTGCTGGCTTCCGTGAACCTGTTGCGGACGACACCGCGCTTCAAGGCCTCGAACCGACGGCCGGAGCTGGGACCTCCGGCCGCGAGCCTGCTACGGCGGCTCGTCAGCGGCGAAGTCGTCCTCGTTACGGGCGCGGTGCTGGGGGCAGCCGTGCTCTCCAGCCTCGCTCCGCCGTCGAAGGCGCTCGCCTCTGTCGGTCACGCGACCGCGCGCGTCGGCCCCGGCAAGGTCGAGGAGGTCGTGAACAAGAAGGGCTACCGCCTCGTCTTCCGCGTGGCGCCCAACCGAGCCGCCGTTCCGAACTCGTTCGAGCTCGAGCTGACGAAGAACGGCAAACCGGTTCGCCACGCGGACGTGACGACGAGCTTCGACATGCTCGACATGACCATGGGCGAGCAGACGTACAGGCTCAGCGAGACCCAGCCGGGCGTCTACAGCCGATCGGCGCCCGCGCTCGTGATGGTCGGCCACTGGGGCCTCGGCTACCGGATCACGCCGCCGGGACAGCCGTCTTTCGACGTGCTACTCGTGGACAAGGCGAACGGATGAGCTCTCGAGACGTGCTCGTCCGGTTGACGCTTGCGCTCCTTGCCCTCGGCGCAGGGGCCGCGGCGATCGTGATCGTCGCACTGCTCATCCGCGACACGATCGGATAGCCGGCACTGCATGATGGCGGCGTGAGACTGCCGTTCACGCTCCTCCTCGCGGTCGTCGCGCTCGCAGCCTTCGCCGCCGACGCCCGCGCGAACGGCGACCCCGCCAGCGACGTCCTCCCCTTCTCGAACGTGTTCCTCTCGATCCAGAACCCGAAGACTTCGTCCGCCGGACGCGAGCTCGAGGCGCTGACGGCCGAGGCCGCGAAGAAGAAGTTTCCGATCCGGGTCGCGGTGATCGCCCAGCCGAGCGACCTCGGGCTGATCCAGAGCCTGTGGCGAAAGCCGCAGCCCTACGCGAACTTCCTCGGCCGTGAGCTGATCGCCTTCGGCCGCTACCACGGCACGCTCGTCGTTGCGATGCCGAACGGCTTCGGGGTCTTCGGGCCGGGCGCGAAGCCGCGCGCGAAGCGCGCGGTCGCGGCC
>JBKOYZ010000112.1:0-12309 GCA_046725655.1 Actinomycetota bacterium
GAGACGCTGGAGCAGCCGCGCGGCCGAACCGCTGATCCTGATGACGCAGCGGCGACGGCTTGACGCGTTCCTCGCGCAGCAGGCTGCCGAGGCAGGCGCCGAGTTCCGGGACGCCGCCAAGGTGACCGCGGTCGACTCGGCCGGCGCGGTGACGGTCGACGGTGAGCGGATCGAGGCCGACGTGGTCGTCGGCGCCGACGGCGCGAACGGCGTCACGGCGCGCTCGCTCAGGCTGCCCTCCTACGAGAACGGCGTCGCCCTCGAGGGCAACCTCGGCTACGAGCACGTCTCGAAGGAGCGGTACGCCGGGCGCGCGGTCGTCGAGCTCGGCGTTGTCCCGGGCGGTTACGCGTGGGTCTTTCCGAAGGGCGACCACGTGAATGTGGGCGTCGGCGGCTGGCAGAGCGAGGGGCCGCGCCTGCGTCAGCGTCTGCGAGAGCTCTGTGCAGCGTTTGGGCTGGACGAGAAGGCGGTGACGGACCTGCGCGGCCATCGCCTGCCGATGCGCGGCGCGACGCGCCGTCCCGTCGAGGACCGCGTCGCCCTCGTCGGCGATGCGGCGGGGCTCGTCGACCCGCTCTCCGGCGACGGGATGTTCGAGGCCTTCGTCAGCGGCCGCCTCGCGGCCGAGGCCACGCTCGAGCAGCTCGCTGGCCGGACCGCGACGCTCGACCCGTACGCGACGGCGTTCGCCGCGACCTTCGCGCCGCTCGAGAGCGTCTCCTGGCGGGCGAAGCTCGCGTTCGAGCGCTTCCCGAAGCTCGCCTACCGGCTGGCGACGACGCGCCTTTCGTGGCGCCTGTTCCAGGCGATCGTGCGCGGCGAGCAGAGCGCAGCCGCCACCCACGGCCTGTCGGGCGCGCCGCTCCGCGTCCTCCAGGCGCTCGGGGGGTAGCCGACGGTTCCGGATTGACACGCCTGGTCGACCCGGGCAGCATCCCGCCCGGGCAGGGGTTCGACTTCAGAAAGGAAGTGCGCAGCAGATGAGACGAAGGCTGCTGATTGGCGCTGTGCTCGCGTGTGTAATCGCGGGCGTGGCGGCGTTCGCGGCGGTGGCAGCGAGACCCGGGACCGCGAACGCGGCGTCCCCGGTCCCGCACCCGACCGTCAGCGATTTCCAGTTCATCAAGGCGACAACGCCGACGGAGGCCGACTGCGAGGCGGCCGGGCGAACGTGCTTCACGCCGCAGGCGATTCAATCGGCGTACAACGTAGGACCGCTCTACCAGCAGGGCTTCACCGGCAAGGGCATCACCATCGCAATCGTCGACTCTTATGGAAGCGACACGATGGCCCACGACCTGCACGTCTTCGACCAGGCGTTCGGCCTGCAGCCGATGTGCGGCGAGGAGGGCGTCACCTGTACGCCGGGGATGCCGAAGTTCGACGAGCTGGCGATCAACGGCTCGCCGGAGACGAAGCCGCAGCCCGGCAAGGGCACGCATCTCGAGGACAAGGCCGCATGGGCGCTCGAGGTCGCGCTCGACGTCGAGACGTCGCACGCGATCGCGCCGCAGGCCAACATCCTGCTCGTCCATTCGAACAACGCCGAGACGCTCGGCGTGCAGGGCTTCCCGAACATGATGAAGGCGGAGGACTACGTGGTGAAGAACCACCTCGCCACCGTCATCTCGCAGAGCTTCGCCTCCAGCGAGGACGCGTTCGGGAGCAAGGAGTCGCTGCTGAACCTGCGCTACGCGTTCCAGGACGCCGCGGCGAACGGCGTCACGGTTCTCGGCTCGTCCGGCGACGACGGCTCGACGAACTTCACGAAGTCGCCGGTTTCGAAGGGCGGCTCGCTGATCCCGCACCCGGCCGTCGAGTGGCCGGCTTCGGATCCGCTCGTCACGGGCGTCGGCGGCACGTACCTGTGCACCGATCCGACCGCGACCACGAGCCAGCCGCGGACTCCGGACGCGATGCCGGGTCTCGGCGCGAAGTGCGCCAGCGACAGCCCGTTCAACCCCGGTGGGAAGTTCGCCGAGGTGGCGTGGACGTTCTCCGGCGGCGGCTTCAGCGACACCTTCGCCCGCCCGAGCTACCAGGCAAGCCTGCCGGCGGGGAGCACGCCGATTCCGGCGGCGAGCCGCGGGGTCCCAGACATCGCCTTCCAGGCGAGCTCCGCCACGGGAGCGCTCGTCTTCCTGTCGCTGCCGCCCGACGGCAACGACTCGAACATCAACCAGACCGGCTGGTACGACATCGGCGGCACGTCGCTGAGCTGCCCGCAGTGGGCCGGCCTCGTCGCGATCGCCGATCAAATCAACAAGGTCAAGTACAACCAGACGGGCCTCGGGCTGATCAACCCGGCGCTGTACAAGCTTGGGTCGTCCTCCAAGTACGCGACGGACTTCTTCGACGTCGCGACGATGAACAATAACCAGGAGGATCCGAGCATCCCGGGCTACATCGCGGGGCCCGGCTGGGATCCGGTCACGGGCCTGGGCACGCCGAACGCGGCCGCCCTGCTCCCGGATCTCGTCGACGCGGCGCACAGCTAGCCGTCCTCGACACGCGCATGTGAGAAGGAGGGCGCCGGGGAGGCGCCCTCCTTCGGTTACGGGACTCCAAGAGCCGCTGCGGCGCTTCTCTAAGGCGACAGGACCTCGGCGCGCCAGCCCTCGCGCGCGCGCGTGTAACGGACCCGGTCGTGGAGGCGGTTGTCGCGGTGCTGCCAGAACTCGATCGCGTCGGGGCGGAGCCTGAAGCCGCCCCAGTGCGGCGGAAGCGGCACCTCGCGGCCCTCGTACTCGCGCTCGAGCTCCGCGTAGCGCCGCTCGAGCTCGTCGCGGCTTTCGAGAGGGCGGCTCTGCTGCGATGCCCAGGCGGCCAGCTGGCTCCCCCGCGGACGGGATGCGAAGTACGCGGCCGACTCCGCTTCGGACACGCGCTCGACGTCTCCTTCGACCCGGACCTGTCGCCCCAGCGGCTGCCAGTAGAGGACGAGCGCCGCGCGCGGGTTTGCCGCGAGCTCGTCGGCCTTGCGGCTTCCGTAACCGGTGTAGAAGACGAAGCCGTCCTCGTCGACGCCCTTCAGCAAGATCATTCGCGCCGACGGCGCGCCGTCCGCGGTCGCCGTAGCAAGCGTCATGACCTCCGGAAACTCGACGCCGGCCTCCTCGGCCTCGCGGAACCAGGCGCGGAAGCGCTCGAGCGGCTCGCTCACCGCGGCGCCGAGACGTATTGGTCGAGCGTCACCGTCCGGTACCCGCGCCGCTCGAGCAGGCGTAGGATCGCGGGCAGCGCGTCGGCGTCGAGCGTGGAGCCGTCACGGTTCGCGCCGAGATGCAGGAGGACGATGTCGCCGGGGCTGAGCATCGTCTCGACACGGTGCAGCACGGTCGCGTTGGACTGCCCTTCGGCCGGGCCCATCCAGCCCCAGGTGTCGAGCGACCAGCGGACGGAGGTGTAGCCGAGCGCGTTGACGACCGCGATCGCGCGGCCATTGCGGTCACCGTAGGGGAACCGGAAAAAGGGCCGCGGGTCGCGGCCCGTGCCGGCCCGGATCCACCACTGCGCCTGCCGGATCTCCTTCCGGATCGCCACCGCCGAGAGCCCGCTCATCTGCGGGTGGCTCCAGGAGTGGTTCGCCACCGGATACCGCCGGCCGATCCGTCGTGCGGCGCGCGGGTAGCGCTTGACCCAGCGGCCGGTGACGAAGAACGTCGCTGTCGCGTGATGGCGCGCGAGCGCGGCGAGCACCGGCCGGACACCGGTGTCGTCCCATGCGGCGTCGAAGGTGAGCGCGACGACCTTCGCCCGGGTGGGGAGGCGCGAGATCTCGACTCCGCGCGGGGTCGCCGTCGCGCCCGTTGGCAGCGCGAGCACCAACGCGACGACAGCTAGCCGCGCCGCCATCCGGACTCGAGTAGCTCGCGAACCTCCTCGACGCCCGTCTCCCAGATCCGCAGCATCTCCTCGTCCGGGCGCTGGTAGAGCCCGCCGAAGCTGCCGTCGCCGATCACGTCGCGCAGCTGCTTGGGTCCGGCCACGACGTAGGCGGCCTCGTCCAGCATAGGCTTCGGTTCCGCCGGCAGCTCGACCCCCGCAAGCCGCGTCCAGGGGAAGTTCTCGCCCCAGTTGGCGTGGGAGTACTCCGGATCGATCTCGTTCGCGACCGCGAGCACTTTCGGGCCGGCCCACCAGGAATGGAAGATCGCCTGCGCGTCCGGCCTGTGGACGGCCACCCACTCGCGCGCCAAAGATCCGGCCGGGGTGTTGCCGCCGTGGCCGTTGACGAGCAGGAAGCGGCGGAAGCCCTGGGCGTAGAGCGACTCGAGCAGCTCTTGCAGCACGGCTGCGTAGGTCTCGAGCCGCAGCGTCGGCGTGCCGGGATAGGCCGACGCAAACATCGCCGTCAGCCCGTACGGCAGCACCGGCAGCACGGGAACGCCGAGCGGCTCGGCCGCTTCGACCGAGACCCGCTCCGCGAGGATGTTGTCGGTCTCGAGTGAGAGGAACCCATGCTGCTCGGTGGAGCCGAGCGGCAGGACGATCCGGTCGTCGCGCTCGAGGTACTCCTCGAGCTGCATCCAGTTGAGCTCGCGGACCCTCACACGAGCTCCAGCGAAGCGCGCCGCCGTCCCTCTGCCTCGAACACGCGCAGCAAAACGTATGCGGCCGCGAAGTAGCACGCGCCGATCAGCGCCTCGGTGCCGACGAGACCGCTGACGGAGCTGAGGGCCGCGCCGTGCGCGACTGCGCGGGCGGCCTCGATCCCGTGCGTCAGCGGCATGCAGCGGCCGATCACCGCCATCCAGTGCGGCAGCGCCGAGAGCGGGACGTTCACGCCGCAGAACAGCAACATCAGGAAGTACGCCGGGTTCGAGAAGGTGAACACGTCGCGGAGCCGCAGCCCGAAGGCGCCGACGACGAGCCCGAAGCCGGTGCAGGAGGCCGTCGAGACGAGAACGATCAGCGCCATCGCCGGAACGCTGGAGAGTGGCGGATGGAAGTCCAGCAGGAGGCGTCCGACCAGGAAGCCGAAGGCGGAGACGATGAATCCGCCCACGATGTGCGGCAGCGCTCGTCCGAGGAAGAGCGCCATCCGGTTCGCCGGTGTGGCGAGCAACGGCGCAAGCGTCTGCGTCCAGCGCTCGCCGCCGATCGTCATCGCGACGCCGTACACGCCTGCCATGGCCGATACCTGCACGGCGTTGCCGACGACGTAGAACGCGTCGTCGCGGACACCGCTGAAGCGGCCGAGGTACGCGAAGAAGAGGATCTGGAACAGCGGGTGGCCGAGCATCGTCGGGATGTAGAAGGTCGGGCTCTGCCAGCTGAAGAGGGCGCGATAGCTCATCGCGCCGCCGATAAAGAACACCCGGATCGCATTCGACGCCTCGTTCATACGACCGCGGTGAGCCGGACCGTCAGTCCACCCTCCGCCGGGATTAGCGGCCGGCCGAATAAATCGGCCGGCCTCTTCATCGGCATCGCAAGCGAAGCCTCGCTCATACGAGTGACAGAGTCGCGTTCTCGCGCGCACGCCGCTCGAACACGCGGAGGAAGCCCTGCCCGATGAAGAGATAGACGGCGCCGAGGGCGAGCGCCCAGCCGATGCCGGGCCAAGGATTGCCCCCGAACGCGGCGGCGCGGATCGCCCGGTAGCCCCAGGTTGGCGCGAGAGCCCAGGAGAGGTAGTGCACCCAGCCCGGCAGCAGCGAAAGCGGCACGATGGCGCCGGTGACGATCCAGACCGGGAACTCGAGCATGTTCGAGAGCGCGTTTGCCTCCCGGTAGAGGATGAAGCTCGAGCCGATCACGAGCCCGAGCACGCCGAGGGCCACGATCGTCACGGCGACCGCGAGGACGAACGCGATCGGGTGCACGAAGTGGAGCGGGATCCCGAAGACGAGGCGTCCCCACAAGAGCGTCGACGTCAGCGAGTAGACGCCGATGGTCGACGCCGCGAGGGTCTGCGGGAAGAGCACGAGCACATACGGCGGCGGCGCTGCGATCAGCGGCTCGAGCACGCCCTGCCAGCGCTGGTAGTTGATCGCGCCGCCGGCGCCGAACAGCGTCGACGACCAGATCCCCATCAGCCCCGCCGAGAGCGCGGCGTAGAGGAGCGTCCCGGGCTCGCGGCCGGCCTTGAAGAGGTAGTAGGCGAGCGTCGCGAAGATCAGCGGCTCGATGATCGACGTGAAGACGAAGATGCCGGCCTTCGTCGTCTGCTTCAGCTGGAACCACCAGGTGACGGCGATGAGCCGCGCGGTCGCCATCAGTCGCGCTCGGTGACGAGGCTCACGTAGGCGTCCTCCAGCGTCGGCTCCCGCGCCGCGACGCGTCCGACGCGAACACCGTCGAGGTACGAGAGCAGCTGCTGCGTCAGCGCCGACCCCTCCGGCGACTGGACGACGAGGAGCTGTGCCTGCTCGCGGTCCTCGACCGCCACGGAGGTCACGCCGGGCGCGCGGCGCAGCCGCTCGATGGCGTCGTCCGGCGCACCGTAGGCTTCGATCTCGACGACTGTCCGGTCGGCGACGACGCTCTTGAGGTCGGAGGGTGTGCCGGTCGCGACGATCTCCCCGCGCGAAATAACCGCGATCCGGTCGCACAGCGCATCCGCCTCGTACATGTAGTGCGTCGTCAGCAGCACCGTCTTCCCCGTGCGCGCGAGCTCCGCGATCGTGTTGCGCAGCTCCCGGGCGCCGACCGGGTCGAGCCCGATCGTCGGCTCGTCGAGCACGACGACAGGTGGGTCGTGCAGGAGCCCGCGCGCGATGTGCAGGCGTTGCTTCATCCCGCGCGAGTACCCCTCGACGCGCTCTTTCTCTCGGCCCGTGAGCCCGACGAGGTCAAGCAGCTCGGGGATCCGCTTCTTCTGCACTTTCGGCGGGACGCCGTAGAGCTCCGAGAAGTAGCGGAGGTTGTCGAGGCCGGAAAGCCGCTCGTAGGCGCCCCGGTCGCCCCCGAAGACGTAGCCGATCCGCCGTCGAACCGCCCGCGCTTCGCGGACGACGTCGTGGCCGAGGACCCGAGCCGATCCGGCCGTCGGAATCAGCAGCGTCACGAGCATCTTGATCGTCGTGGTCTTGCCGGCGCCGTTCGGACCGAGGAGCCCGAAGAGCTCACCCTGGCGGACTTCGAAGTCGATTCCACGCACGGCCTCGATGGTCTTGGTGCGACGGCGCGCGAAGCCGGACGTCTGCTTATAGGTCCGCCACAGCTTCTCGACCTCGATCGCGGCCATGCAGGCAGCCTAGACTGCGGCGTCGGCTGAGCCAGACGGTAAAAGGCGCCGCTTAAGAGTCGAGAAGGAGTTCGCTACACTCAGCCGCGCGCGGCGGCGTAGCTCAGTTGGTTAGAGCAGCGGAATCATAATCCGAAGGTCGAAGGTTCGAGTCCTTCCGCCGCTACTAGACGCGCACACAGGAAAGGAAGATGGCGACCGGAGTCAGAGACGCGATCACCCTCGCATGCACCGAGTGCAAGCGGCGGAACTATCAGTCGACGAAGTCCAAGAGGAACACGCCGGACCGCGTCGAGCTGCGCAAGTACTGCCGGTGGTGCGGGAGGCATACTGCGCACAGGGAGACGCGCTAGGTGGCCAAGCAGACGAGGGCGCAGCGCCGCGCACGCCGCGCTGAGCAGCAGCGGCAGGCAAACGGCGGCGATACCGCGGTTCAGCGGAGCGCGCCGATGCGTGCTGCGGCTGCGCCAGCCCTCGCCGAGCGCCACATCCCCGGCGGCGGGTTCAAGCGCTTCGTCGGCGAGTCGTGGGCCGAGCTGAAGAAGGTCGAATGGCCGGACCAGCGGCAGCTGATCCAGGGCACCGCGGTCGTGCTGATCGCCTGCGTCATCGTCGGCACGTACCTGTGGGTCTCCGACCTCGTCTTCAAGCGCCTCGTCCAGAACGTCTTCCTCGGGCAGTAAGGGAACTCGACACATGTTCAGGTGGTACGCAATCAACACGTACTCCGGGCACGAGAACAAGGTGAAGACCAATCTCGAGCACCGGATCGACTCGATGAACCAGCACCCGCGCTTCCGTCGCGTCGTCGTACCCACCGAGCAGGTGATCGAGACGAAGGACGGCCAGAAGGTGCAGACCGAGAAGCGAATCCTGCCGGGCTACGTGCTCGTGAACATGGACCTGAACGACGACGCCTGGACAGTGGTCAAGAACACACCCGGCGTGACCGGTTTCGTCGGCGCGGGCACGAAGCCGGTGCCTCTCTCGCAAGGCGAGGTCGACCGGATCCTCCGCACCGGCGCCGCCGTCGGTGAGCGGCCGCGAGCGCAGGTCGAGTTCTCGCTCGGCGAGTCGGTGAAGGTCACGTCCGGCCCGCTGTCCGACTTCGACGGCGAGATCGTCGACGTCAACCCTGAGCAACAGAAGCTGAAGGTGCTCGTCGACATCTTCGAGCGTCAGGTTCCGGTCGAGCTCGCATTCGATCAGGTGAAGAAAATTGACTGACCGGAACCTCAACGAAATCCGGTGCCTGACTTCAGTTTGGCTCCGGCGTGATCAGAAAATCGAGCTCGCCTTCGACCAAGTCAAGAAGATCGACTGATGGCGAAGAAAATCCTCACGCTGATCAAGCTGCAGATCCCGGGCGGGCAGGCGAACCCGGCGCCGCCGGTCGGCCCTGCGCTCGGCCAGCACGGCGTCAACATCATGGAGTTCTGCAAGGCCTTCAACGCCCAGACCGCCGACCAGAACGGGCGCATCATCCCGGTCGAGATCACGGTTTATGAGGACCGGTCGTTCGACTTCATCACGAAGACGCCGCCAGCTGCCGTTCTGATCAAGGAGGCGCTCCGACTGGAGAAGGGCTCCGGCGAGCCCAACCGCGAGAAGGTCGGCCGCCTGACGCGCGACCAGGTGCGCCAGATCGCCGAGACCAAAATGCCCGACCTAAACGCGCGCGACGTGGAACAAGCGATGAAGGTCGTTGCAGGAACGGCTCGCAGCATGGGCGTGGAGACTGACGTATGAGCTCTTTTGATCGCAGTCAATTCCTCACCGGACGTGCCGACATGCGCGGCGCGGCCGGGGAGTGCCTTCTGAAGAAGGGGGCACACGGGGGAAACATGGTTTCCCCCGTGAAACGAGCGAGCCGCAGGCGAGCGAAGTGACCCAGCACGGGAAGAACTACCGTGCCGCGCGCGCGGAGATCGACCGCGAGCGGCTCTACTCACCGGTCGAGGCGGTCCGGCTGCTGAAGAGCTTCCCGGAGCGCAAGTTCGACGAGACCGTCGAGGCCCACTTCAATCTCGGCCTCAACGTCCGCCACGCGGAGCAGCAGCTGCGGGGGACGCTGATGCTCCCGCACGGGACCGGCCGGGAGGCGCGCGTCGCGGTCTTCGCCGACGCCGACAAGGCGCGGGAGGCGCAGGAGGCCGGCGCCGACGTCGTCGGTACCGCCGACCTGGCGAAGCAGGTCGAGGAAGGCTTCGACGACTTCGACGTCGCGATCGCGACGCCCGACCAGATGAGCGTCGTCGGCCGCCTGGGCCGCATCCTCGGTCCGCGCGGGAAGATGCCGAACCCGAAAACGGGAACCGTCACGATGGACGTCGCCAAGGCCGTCCAAGAGGCGAAGGCCGGCAAGCTCGAGTACCGCACGGATCGCGGCGCGAACGTCCACGTGACGCTCGGCAAGCGGAGCTTCGACGAGCGTCAGCTGGTCGAGAACTACGCGGCGCTCGTCGACGAGATCGTCCGCGCCAAGCCCGCCGCCGCGAAGGGCCGCTACATCCGCGGCGTTACACTGGCGAGCACGATGGGCCCCGGGATCCACGTCGACCCGGCACGGACGAGGGGCATCGTGGAAGAGCTCGAGGAGACACCACAGGAAGAACCAGTACCCGCGTAACGAAACAGCCCGTCGCCATAGACAACTGGCGGCGCGTAGCGCCTGTCCGGTAAGCGGACCGGGGGAGGGGGTCTGGATCACCCAGGAGCCCTAGCCGAGGCGTCTAGCGCAGAAGTCCAGTCGAGGCGGATCGGACGAGAGCGTCGAGCGCTCCCTGCCCGAGCCCGCCGTTTGTGCGGGCTCGACTCGTGAAGAGGAGGAAAGAGGAGGTGACTCGATGCTGAGACAGGACAAGGAACGGATCGTCGGTGAGCTCGTGGAGCGCCTGAAGGGCTCGCAGAACTTGCTCGTCGCGGACTACCGCGGGCTGACGATGCCCGAGATCGACGAGCTGCGCACGAAGCTGCTCGAGAGCGGCGCTCGGTTCACGGTTGTCAAGAACACGCTGACGCGCCGCGCGGCCGAGGAGGCAGGTATCCAGCAGCTCCTCGAGCTGATCGACGGCCCGACCGCGATCGCGTTCATCGACGCCGACGGTGATCCGGCCGCCGCCGCCAAGATCCTCAACGACACAGCGCGAGCGCACGACGTGCTCGTCCTCCGCGGCGGCCTGCTCGACGGTGCCACTGTCTCGGACGCCGAGGTCAAGCAGCTCGCGACGCTGCCGCCGGCGGACGTGCTGCGGGCACAGCTCGCGAGCGCGGTCGCCGCGCCGCTGACGACGATCGTGGGACTGTTCACAGCGCCGCTCCGCGACCTTGTCAACGTGCTCGACGAGCGGATCAAGCAGCTTGAAGAGCAAGGCGAGGCGCCCCCGGAGCCGGCGGCGGAGCCGGAGCCCCAAACCGAGGCATCTGCCGAGGAGCCCAAGGACGAGGCGCCAGAACCGCCTGTTGAGGAAGAGCTATCGGAAGAGACAGCGGCAGGCGCTGAGACGCCGGCGGCGGAGCCGCCTGTCCGCGAAAGCGGACCAGCGGAGGGGGACGCCAGCGCGGAGCGAGTGGGAGGTTCCCACGGCGGAGACGCGCCGGTTGAACCAGACCCACAATTGAACGAAGATCGAGAGGAGGAGTAATGGCGAAGACAGATACCGACAAGCTGGTCGAGCAGCTCGGAGGCATGACCGTCCTCGACCTCGTCGAGCTGAAGAACAAGCTCGAGGAGGAGTGGGGCGTGACGGCCGCCGCTCCGGTCGCCGTTGCCGCGCCGGGCGCTGCCCCGGCAGGCGGCGACGGAGCCGCGGCGGCCGAGGAGCAGTCGGCCTTCGACGTCGTCCTGACGGAGCCGGGCGGGCAGAAGATCCAGGTGATCAAGGTCGTCCGCGCGGTGACGGGGCTCGGCCTCAAGGAGGCGAAGGACCTCGTCGACGGCGCGCCGAATCCGGTCAAGGAGGGCGCGGCGAAGGAAGAGGCCGACTCGATCAAGGCCCAGCTCGAAGAGGCCGGAGCGACCGTCGAGTTGAAGTAAGCCTCGGCCCGGCCTCTTCGAGCTCAGCCGAGTCCGGTGCCAGGCTTCAGCCTGGCACCGGCGTGCTAGGTAAACCGGCGCGACGGTCGAGCTGAAGTAATTCGCCGCGGCCGGCGCTTTAACACCGTCCCGAAGGCGTCCCCAGTGGGCGCCCTCGGCGGATTTCAGCGCCGAAATCGTCTATAGTGCGCGTGCGCGCACGGGTGCCTCAGCCGCAGGCTGCGGCTTGCGCTGGAGTACCTTCTTTCGCTATCTTTGCGGGTCGCGCCGTAGTTTCGCCTGTCCGCTTTTCCACGCAGTTCACAGATACAAGCCGTAAAGGGAGGCACCCTCACTTGACCTCACGGGTTGCCGCGCCTCGCGCGCGGAAGAGTTTCTCGCGCCTGAAGCACGTCCTCGACCTTCCGAACCTGATCGACATCCAGAAGGCGTCGTTCGCCTGGTTCCTCGAGGAAGGTCTTCGCGAGACGATCGACGATATCTCGCCGATCGAGGACTACACCGGCACGCTCGCCGTCGAGTTCGGCGACTACACGTTCGGCGAGCCGCCGATCTCGATCCAGGAGTGCCGCGAAAAGGATCTGACCTATCAGGCCCCGCTGAACATGACGGTCCGCTTCGTCAACAAGGAGACGGGCGAGATCCGCGAGCAGAACGTCTTCATGGGGGACTTCCCGATGATGACGGAGTGGGGCACGTTCATCATCAACGGGACGGAGCGCGTCATCGTCACGCAGCTCGTTCGCAGCCCGGGCGCGTACCTGATGGAGCCCAAGGACGCGACGAAGCAGGTGTTCACGGCGAACCTGATGCCGTCGCGCGGCTCGTGGCTCGAGCTGGAGATCGACAAGAAGGGCGTCGTCTACGCCCGCATCGACCGGAAGCGGAAGCTTCCGATCACGACGCTGCTCCGCGCGCTGCCGGAGGAGGATCCGTCGACCGGCTGGAAGCTCGACACGAGCTCGAACGAGGCGATCCTCGAGCTGTTCGACAACTCGACCTACATCGTCAACACGCTCGAGAAGGACCCCTCCGCGACCGAGGAGGAGGCCGTCATCGAGGTCTTCAAGAAGCAGCG
>JBKOYZ010000184.1:0-10244 GCA_046725655.1 Actinomycetota bacterium
CTTCACGGTGCAGTACAGCGGCAGCCTAATCGGCACCTCCGTGATCACCTTCCGACAGATCATCAACTGCAAGACGAGCACCATCCTTGCGGCAGGCACCGAGACCTTCACGGGTTCCATCGCAGACGTCGGCTCGGGCAGTCTCACCTTGGAAAAAACAGGCAACGCCGGTTTCGACTGCCTGACCGGCGAAATCTCCAACTTCTCCGCGCACGGCGCCATCACCTCAGGTACCGGTGACCTGGCGGGATTGAACGGCAACATCTTGTTCGGCCCTGATACGTACAGCGGAGAACTGCACTAAGCACTCTTCATGCGACCTGCGGGGCGGCTCGACGGCGAGCCGCCCCGCTTTTAAATCAAGCCCAAGCAGCGTCTCCCGGTCAGAACGGACGCGGTGAGGGGTACTCGATCTTGCCGAGGAAGCCGACCACGCGCTGTCTGAGCAGGGTCGCGGCGCCGTCGTCGTAGTCGGACACGCTGTTGTCGGCGAACAGGTGCCGGTCGCCGGGGTACAGGAACAGCTCTGCGTCCTCGGTCGTCTCGGCGATCTGGCGGGCCGCGTCGAGGTCGCCGCCCTCGCCCTGTACCCACTCGTCGTCCTCCATCATGTGGATCTGGAGCGGGACGTCCTGCGGCCAGTCGCCGCCGAACTCGGAGGGCGGGACAGCGGAGCTAATGAGCAGCGCGCCTTTGGCGCCCGGACGCGTCTGGGCGAGCCCCTGCGCCTGCATAGCCCCGAGCGAGAAGCCGGCATAGACGATCTCGTTCGGCAGTCCCTCCGCGGCGGCTCGACCGCGCTCGTCGATCGTGTCGAAGCCGACCTCCTTGGCATGGGCGACGCCGTCGTTGACGTCGCCGAACGTCCTGCCTTCGAAGAGGTCCGGTACGTGAACGACGTGTCCGGCCGCGCGAAGATCGTCGGCGAACGCCTGGACGCCGCCGGTCAGGCCCTGGGCGTGGTGGAAGAGCAGAACCTCGGCCATGCGCGCCGGAGCCTAACGCAACGTCCCTAGACCGGCGGCGGCCCGGCCACGGGCTCCGCCAGGCCCGGATCGAACACGGTCGCGACCTCGTGCGGCCTGATCTCGCCGTTCTTGATCTGCTCGGCCCAGTGGCAGGCGACCTCGTGGCCCGACTGGAGGCGCCGGAGCGGCGGCACCTCGTCGCGGCAACGCGTGGGCTGGACGTAGGGGCAGCGGGTGTGGAAGCGGCAGGCCGGCGGCGGGTTCGCCGGGCTGGGGACGTCGCCGGCGAGCAGGATCGACTCGCGCCGCTTCTCGACGACCGGGTCCGGAATCGGCACGGCCGAAAGGAGCGAGATGGTGTACGGGTGGAGGGGGTTGTCGTAGAGCGCCTCCGCGGGCGAGACCTCCATGACCGAGCCCAGGTACATCACCGCGATCCGGTCAGAGATGTGCCGCACGACGGCGAGGTCGTGGGCGATGAAGAGGTACGTGAGCTCGAAGTCGTCCTGAAGCTGCTCGAACAGGTTGATCATCTGCGCCTGGATCGAGACGTCGAGGGCCGAGACGGGCTCGTCGGCGACGATGAAGTCGGGGTTGACCGAGAGGGCGCGGGCGAGCCCGATCCGCTGGCGCTGACCGCCCGAGAACTCGTGCGGGTACCGATTCGCAGCGTCGGCGGGAAGGCCGACCGTGACGAGCAGCTCGCGCACCCGCGCGTTGGCCTCGCGTCGGTTCGCGAGGCCGTGCGTCCGCAAGGGCTCGCCGACGATCCGGCCCACGCTGTGCCGCGGATTGAGGGAGGCGAACGGATCCTGGAAGACCATCTGCATCCGGCGGCGTAGCGGCCGTAGCTCGCCTTCGTTCAGGTTCGTGATGTCGCGGCCGTCGAAGATCACGCGGCCCGCGGTCGGCTTGTAGAGGCGCAGGATCGTGCGCCCAACGGTCGACTTGCCGCAGCCGGACTCGCCGACCAGGCCCAGGGTCTCCCCGCGGCGGATGGTCAGGTTGACGTCGTCGACCGCGCGGACGTCGCCGACGTGGCGGTCGAGGACGATGCCGCTCTTGATCGGGAAGTAGAGCTTCAGTCCATCGAGCTCGACGAGGGGGCCGGCTCCATCGGTTCTGGCCTCCATGACGCTCACGCCGTCGCGGCCATCCGACTCCGTTCCCACTCCTCGGCGGGCACGGGGTTGAAGCAGGCGAGCATGTGGCCGGGCTCGATCTCCACGAGCGGCGGCACTTCCTGCCGCGAGAGGTCGACCTCGTAGCGGCAGCGCGGCTGGAACGGGCACGCGCTCGGCGGTTGGAGCATGTTGCGCGGGGCGCCTTCGATCGCCTGCAGCGTCGTCCGGCGCGCGGCGTCTAGCCGCGGCACGCTCTGGAGCAGGCCGAGCGTGTACGGGTGGCGCGGCGTCCCGAACAGCTGCTCCGCCGAGCCGGTCTCCATGAACATGCCCGCGTACATCACGTTGACGCGCTCGCACATGCCGGCGACGACGCCGAGGTCGTGCGTGATCAGGATCAGCGCCGTGTCCTCCTCGGTGACGAGCTCGCGCAGGAGGGCGAGGATCTGCGCCTGGATCGTCACGTCGAGGGCGGTCGTCGGCTCGTCGGCGATCATCAGCTTCGGCTTGCAGGCGAGCGCCATCGCGATCATCGCCCGCTGCCGCATCCCGCCCGAGAACTGGTGCGGGTAGTCGGATAGGCGGGCCCGCGGGCTCGGAATCCCGACGCGGTCGAGGAGCTCGCCCGCCCGGGCGGTGGCCTCCTTGCGGTTCATGTCGAAGTGCGTCTCGAGCGGCTCCCGGAGCTGGCGGCCGATCGTCAGCACCGGGTTAAGGCTCGTCATCGGGTCCTGGAAGATCATCGCGATCTGCCGGCCGCGGATGCTGCGCAGCTCGCGGTCCTTGAGCTGGAGCAGGTCGCGGCCTTCGAGGCGCGCCGTTCCCGAGGAGACGCGGCCCGCCCTCGGCAGCAGCCCGAGCAGCGCGAGCGCCGTGACGCTCTTGCCGCAACCGGACTCCCCGACGATCCCCAGCGTTTCGCCCGGCGCGACGTCGAACGAGATCCCGTTCACCGCGTAAACGGTGCCGCCGCCGGTCCAGAACTGGACGCGCAGGTCCTCGACGGAGAGCAGCGGCTCCCTAGGCGCCACTGACGGCCCCTCGCCGGCGCGTGCCGAGGAACCCAAATGCCTTGCGCTCGCGGAACCGTCCGGTCCGGCCGCGCAGCTTCGGGTCGAGCGCCTCGCGCAGGCCGTCGCCGATCAGGTTGAACCCGAGCACCGAGATGACGATCGCGATGCCGGGGATGATCGCCAGCCACGGCGCCGTCTGCAGGTAGTCGTTCACGTCGGTCAGCATCGTCCCCCACTCCGGCGTCGCCGGGTCCTGGGGCCCCAGGCCGAGGAAGCCGAGGCCGGCGACGTCGATGATCGCCGTCGCCATGGCGAGGGTCGCCTGCACGATCACGACCGAGATCGCGTTCGGGAGGATGTGCGAGAAGAGGATCGCGTGGCGGCGCACGCCGACCGAGCGCGCGGCCAAGACGAAGTCGTTCTCGCGCTGGGCGAGGATCGAGCCGCGCAGGAGCCGCGCGAAGATCGGGATGTTGACGACGCCGATCGCGATCATGATCTGGTAGAGGCCGGGACCGAGCAGCGCGACGAGGCCGATCGCGAACAGGAGTCCGGGGATCGCGAGCATCACGTCCATGCAGCGCATGATCACGGTGTCTGCGACTCCGCCGATGTAGCCCGCGATCGAGCCGAGGATCAGGCCGATCGAGAGCCCGATCGAGACGGAGACGATGCCGATGATCAGCGAGAAGCGCGCGCCGTACAGGATCCGCGTGTAGACGTCACGGCCGAGCTGGTCGACGCCCAGCCAGTGCGCGTGCGACGGCCCCGGGCAACAGCCGCCCGCGATCAGGAAGAGGTTCTGGTCCTTCGGGCCGCCGTGCGCGAGCACGGGCGCGAAGATCGCTGCCGTGACGAAGATCCCGACGAGGATGAAGCCGACGATCGCGGACGGGTTCCGGACGAGCCGGTGGAACGCGTCGCGCCAGAGGCCGCCGGTCGGCGCGTCGAGCGCTACTTCGTGGGCTTCGATCTCGGCGACGCTCACGAGTAGCGGATCCGCGGGTTGATGATCGCGTACGAGAGGTCGACGACCAGGTTCACAAGGACGAACACGAGCGCCAGGAAGAGGATCCCGCCCTGGAGCGCAGGGTAGTCGCGGTTGAAGATCGCGTCCCGAAGCCACGATCCCATTCCCGGCCAGGCGAAGACCGTCTCCGTCAGCACCGCGCCGGAGAGCAGCAGCCCGGTCTGGAGGCCGATGATCGTCGAGACCGGCAGCAGTGCGTTCCGCATCACGTGCCGGCTGTCGACGGTGTGGGGCGGCAGCCCCTTGGAGCGTGCGGTGCGGACGTAGTCCTCGTTCTGGACGTCGAGCACCGACGCCCGGGTGATCCTGGAGACCACGGCGAGCGGGATCGACCCCAGCGCGATGGCCGGCAGGATCAGGTGCTTGATCGTGTCCCCGAGCGCCGCCCAGTTGCGCGTGATGATCGCGTCGAGGATGTAGAAGTTGGTCGGATGCTCCGCATCGCTCGTGATCGATTCGCGGCCGACGCTGGGTAACCAGCCGAGCCTGACCGCGAAGATGTACTTGAGGATGATCGCGAGGAAGAAGATGGGGATGGAGATCCCGATCAGCGACGCGACGAGGCTGACGTTGTCGAAGATGCCGCCGTGGCGTTTCGCGGCGATGAACCCTAAAGGCACGCCGACCGCGATCGCGAACATCATCGCGGCCACCGCCAGCTCGACTGTCGCCGGGAAGCGCGCCTTGATCTCGGCGGTAATGGTGCGCCGCGAGGCGACGCTGACGCCGAGATCGCCCTGGGCGGTCGTCTTCAGGTAGGCCCAGTACTGCTTGTAGACCGGCTGGTCGAGCCCATAGCGGTGCCGGTACGCCTGTACGAGCGCCGGCGTGGCGCGCTCACCGAGCAGCGACTCGGCCGGGCTCCCCGGCAGCGCCCTGATCCAGAAGAAGATCAGCAGCGAGACGCCGAGCAGGATCGGAATGAGCAGCAGCAGCCGGCGGACGAGATACCGAAGCACCTATGACCGCCGGCTGCGCCGCTACTTACCTACTGTCCGCCGAAGTAGACCCCTTCGAACGGATCCGTTCCGACCGGGCTTGGAACGTAGCCCTTCACCTTCTTCTGGAAGCCGAGAGCCGGCTTCGAGTGGGCGTAAGGAACACCCGGCAGGAACTTCATGATCATGACATTCGCCTTCTGATAGAGGGCGATCCGCTTCTTGAGAATGGTCTCCTTCTCAGCGCGGGTCAGGATGTTGAAGATCGCGTTGTTATGGAACCCGAACTGCGGACTGTACGTCTGGAAGAACGTCCCGACGAAGTTGTCGGGATCGCCGAAGTCGCCCGTCCAGCCGATCAGGTTGAGGTCGCCGGCAGTGCCGTCGTTGACGTGCTTGACGTAGTCAGGCCGCCACGGGGCGCTGTGCGGGACCACCTGGAAGCCGGACTTCTCGAGGCTCGCTGAGAAGGCCTCGAAGTTCAGCTTCGGGTTGGGCATGTACGGCCGGGAGACGTTCGTCGGATACCAGAAGTCCACCTTCACCGGCAGGCTCAGCCCAGCGCTACGAAGCAGGGACTTAGCCTTGTTCGGGTTGTAGGGGTACTTCGGGACCTTGCTCGACCAGCCGAACAGGTTCGGCGGCATGAACTCGTTCGCCACGATCGCGCGTCCTGCGTAGAACGACTTCACGACCGAGGCGCGGTCGAGCCCGTACGCCACCGCCTGACGGACGGCCAGCTTGTTGAACGGCGCGTGCGACGAGTTGATCGTCACGTACGCGACGTTGAACGACGGCCGGTTCAGCAGCTTCAGCTTGCTGCTCTTCTTGATCGTGGGGACGTCCTGAGGCTGGATCAGGTCGGCGCCGTTCACCTCGCCGCTCTGAAGCGCCTGGACGCGAGCCGTGTTGTTCGAGATCGGCTGGATGATCACGCGGCCGATCCTCGGCTTCTTGCCCCAGTACTTGTTGTTCCTGGTGAGCTCGACCTTCTGGCCGACGACCCACTGCTTGAACTTGAACGGCCCCGTGCCGGTCGGATGGCTGAAGGCATACGTTCCGGTCGGGTAGAAGGTGCCGTTGCGAAGCTCGCCCTGGTTGGCGCCGTACTTTTTCATCGCCGTTGGGCTCTGCATCGCGAACGAGGAGATCACCAACGCCGGCAGGAACGCCGAGTTCGGCTGGCGGAGGTGAATGATCGCCGTGTACTTGCCTCTTGCCGTGCAGCCCTTGTACAGGCTCGGCGAGAGGGACGAGCTCTCGTTGTGCTTGAAGCCGTAGAAGACGGTCTGCCAGTAGTACGTCGCGGACGCGTCCTGGAACGGGCCGCGGAAGTTGTACTGGCGGTTGAAGTTGGCGCAGACCGCGGCGGCGTTGAACGGCGTGCCGTCGTGGAACTTGACCCCGTGTCGCAGATTGAACGTCCAGTCCTTCCCGTTCTTCGACCCCCACTTCGTGGCCAGCTGGGGCTTCAGCAGGGTTGTCCCCGGCTTCAGCGCGACCAGGCCTTCGAAGATTTGCTCCGTGACGCGGAACGACTCGCCATCGGAGACGAGCGCCGGATCGAGGTATGTCGGATCCGCCGCTCCTGCAATGACGAACGTCGGCGCCGACGCGCCGCCCGCCGTGCCGGCCGCGACGAACGCGGCAACCGCAGCGAGGGCGACGACGATCCTAGTACTGACAGTGCGCATAGAACTCCTTCCTAAACGGATCAGCGAGGAGTATGAGACAGCGAAAGCGCGCGCGCAATGCGGGTCGCGCGCGTGACCCGGATCCGGCCTGCTCCTCCGCCCACGCTCCCCCTCGTTGAAGTGGGACGCCGGAAATCGTCTTCGGTTAGCGATCTGTAAGGCCGGGCAGTCTACGCGCGTTCGTGTTCGAAGGCTTCGAGTTGACGACGATCGACGTCGGCGGGGCGACGATTCGCGCGCGGCACGGCGGATCGGGGCCGGGGTTGCTGCTCCTGCACGGCCACCCGCAGACCCATGCGATGTGGAATGCGGTCGCACCGCGGCTGGCGGCGGACTTCACGGTCGTCTGCGCCGACCTGCGCGGCTACGGCGGCAGTTCCAAGCCCGAGACGACCGACGACCACGAGCCGTACTCGAAGCGCGCGATGGCGCGCGACCAGATGCTGCTGATGCAGGCGCTCGGCTTCAAGCGCTTCTCCGTGGCCGGGCACGACCGCGGTGGCCGGGTCGCGTACCGGCTCTCGCTCGACCACCCGGAGCGCGTGGAGAAGCTCGCCGTGCTCGACATCATCCCCAGCTCGGAGATGTGGCTGCGGATGGATCGGCGCCTCGGGCTCGTCAACTGGCACTGGTTCTTCCTCGCGCAGCCAGCGCCCTTTCCGGAGACGCTGATCGGCGCCGACCCCGACGCCTACTACTTCCGCGGCGACCGCTCGCGCTTCCACCCCGAGGCGCTCGAGGACTACCTCCAGTCGGTACGGGATCCGGCGACGATCCACGCGATGTGCGAGGACTACCGCGCCGGCGCCGGGATCGATACCGAGCTCGACGAGGCAGACCGAGCGGCTGGCATCAAGATCGCCTGCCCTGTCCATGTCCTCTGGGCCGGGCGCGACGAGCTCAGCTGGTTCGACCCGATCGCCATCTGGGGCGGCTGGGCCGACCGCGTCAGCGGCCGGGCGCTCGACTGCGGCCACTTCCTGGCCGAGGAAGCACCCGACGAGACGTACGACGAGCTGAAGCGCTTCTTCGCGCGCGTTTAGGTCTTTCGGTCGAAGGCAAGGGACCTCGTAATGCACAAGCGGCTTGCCGCAGCGCTCGCGTTGGCCGCGGTGCTCGCAGGGATCGCCGCCGGCAGCGCAGCAACGGGCTCGGGGCTACAGGGGCTACACGCGGTCGCGACGGACGCGACCGCCACCGGTTACGGCGGCGGTGCCGCGAGTGTCGACGCCTCGGCGACCGAGACCGCGATCAGGATCCTGCGCGAAGGCGGCAACGCGGTCGACGCCGCGGTCGCTGCGAACGCGACGCTCGGCGTCACCGAGCCGTACGTCGCCGGGATCGGCGGCGGCGGCTTCATGGTGATCTACCTCGCGCGCTCGCACCGGGTCGTGACGATCGACGGACGCGAGACTGCCCCGGCGGCCTTCCCGCAGGACGCCTTCATCGATCCGCAGACCGGTCTGCCGATCCCCTTCAACCCGCAGCGGATCACGAGCGGGATGGCCGTCGGCGTCCCCGGGACGCTCGCAACGTGGGCGAAGGCGGAGAGGCGCTACGGGACGATGTCGCTGAGCCGAGTCCTGCGGCCCGCGATCGCGGTGGCGAGAAACGGCTTCGTCGTAGACAAGACGTACCACGACCAGACCGAGCAGAACGTGCCGCGGCTGCAGATCTTCACGTCGAGCCGCGCTCTCTATCTCGACCATGGCCAGGCACCGGCGATCGGCACCGTCGTTCGGAATCCGGACTTGGCGCGCACGTATCAGCTCATCGCGCGCGAAGGGCCAAGCGCGTTCTACCGCGGCGCGATCGGAGCCGCCATCGTGCAGGCGGTCGATCACCCGCCGGTCGCGCCCGACGCGAATCCTGGGTTCACGATCCGTCCCGGCTTGATGACGACGCGCGACCTCGCGCGCTACGAGGCGCCGCGGCGCGCGCCTACTCACGTCACCTACCGGGGCTTCGACGTCTATGGGATGGGACCGCCGTCGAGCGGGGGCTCCACGGTCGGCGAGTCCCTCAACATCCTCGAAGGCTTCGACATGGCGACTCCCGACCGGGCGCTGGCGCTCCACCGGTACCTGGAGGCGACGCGGCTCGCGTATGCCGATCGCAACCGCTACGTCGGCGATCCGGACTACGTCCACGTACCGTTGCGGGGGCTGCTCTCGAAGCGGTTCGCCGCGGAGCGGCGCTGCCTGATCGGCCCGACCGCGGCGACGAGCCCGGTACCGCCCGGCGATCCGACGCCGCCCTTCACGCCCTGCGCAACTGCCGTGGCCTCGGCCGGCAGCGGCGAGGGCGCGTCGACAAATCACCTCACGATCGTGGATCGAGACGGGAACGTCGTCAGCTACACGACCACAATCGAGCAGATCGCCGGCAGCGCGATCGCCGTGCCCGACTACGGCTTCCTCCTCAACAACGAGCTGACGGACTTCGATCCGGCACCGCCGGCGGACGGCACGCCCGATCCGAACCTGCCCGCCGGGGGCAAACGGCCGCGGTCGAGCATGTCGCCGACGATCGTCCTGCGCCACCACAAGCCCTTCCTCGCCGTCGGCACCCCGGGGGGCGCGACGATCATCACGACGGTGCTTCAGATCGTCCTCGACCGGATCGACTTCGGCATGTCGCTGCCAGACGCGATCGCGGCGCCGCGCTCATCGCAGCGGAATGCGGCGAGGACCGATGCCGAGCCCGGCTTCACCGCGCTGTACGGAGCGGAGCTACAGCGCCGCTTCGGCCAGAGCTTCAACCCGACGACCGAGCTCGGCGCCGCGACGGGGATCGAGTTCCTCGGTGGCGGCCAAATCCAGGCCGTGGCCGAGCCGGTCCGCCGCGGGGGCGGCACGGCGGCGACCGTCTGCCCGCAGCGCTGCTAGCGCGGGAGCGAGAGAACGAGCGCTGCCGACCTGTTGTTGCGGCAGTCGATGCGATCGAAGTACAGCCGCGTCGTCCTCCCGGACCGGACGGCGTACGTCGATTGGACGTCCATGCCGGGCGGGAGCGAATAGACCACGCGGGGCGTCGCGCCGCGAGCAGCCCGCACGAGCTCCACCGACTCGCCGCATCCCTGGCCGCCACGGGCGAAGTAGGTGGTCCCTTCGGGCGTCACCGACGGGGCGTGGCTCGGTTTCGTGCCAGACCCTCGCGAGAGCTGCTCGTTCCGTCGAGTCGTCACGTTGTAGCGGTAGACGTCGCAGGCCGTCGCGACGCACAACCACCACACGGCATACCTCCCCGCGACCTGCCCTGACCCTGCGGCGGTCGCGTGGCCGCCGATCACGGCGACCGTCCGCTCGCTGCCCGTCCGCAGGCTCCGCAGCGTCACGCGGTAGCGGCCGCGCGCTTGGATGCGTGTGTAGAGCAGCCAGCTGCCGGAGAGCGTCGGGCTGCTCTCGAGCAGGCCGGTCCGGATCGGCGGCAGCGGCCGCATTCGCCGGCGAGCGAGGTCGTAGAAACGGATGCTCG
>JBKOYZ010000020.1:0-9562 GCA_046725655.1 Actinomycetota bacterium
GCCGTCGAGGCGCTGGCAGCGTTCCTGCCCGATCAGGTCGCCGTCCTCCGGGACGGGCGGCGCCAGCTCGCCGATGCGCGCGAGCTCGTGCCCGGCGACGTCATCATCCTCGACGAGGGCGAGCGTGTCCCAGCCGACGCGCGGCTGATCGAAGGCCGCTTACAGATCGATACCTCGGCTCTGACAGGAGAGTCGGTGGCGGTGACGCGTGAGGCCGGCGAGCCTGAAACCGACGTCGTACTGGAGGCGCGAGACCTCGTCTTCAGCGGGACGAGCTGCACGGCGGCCAGGCGCGCGCGCTCGTCTACGCGACCGGCATGCAGACGGAGCTCGGACGGATCTCAGCCTTGTCCGAGCGCGTCGCGCGCGAGGAGAGCCCACTCGAGCAGCAGGTGCGGCACGTCGCCAAGCTGATCGCCGTCGTCGCCGTCGGGGTCGGGCTCGCGTTCCGGCCCCTCGGCGTTCTCGCCGGCCTTCCGTTCGCCGACGCCCTCGTCTTCGCCGTCGGCCGCCTCGTCGCCAACGTCCCGGAAGGGCTGCTCCCCACGATCACGCTCGCGCTCGCCGTCGGCGTGCGCGCGGTCGCGAGGGACGGCGCGCTCGTCAAGCGCTTGAGCGCAGTCGAGACCTTGGGCTCGACGACCGTCATCTGCACCGACAAGACCGGCACGCTGACCGAGAACCGCATGCGCGTCGTCGACACTGCGGGCGATGAGGACGGGCTCGCCGCAGTGGGCGCGTCGTGCGCGACGGCCGAGGTCGACGAGGCGGGCAACCGGGTCGCCGGCGATCCGACCGAGATCGCACTGCTCGCGTTGGCGCGGGAGCACGGGCGCGATGTCCGCCTGTCGACGCGCGAACGACACCGCGTCGCACCGTTCGCGTTCGACTCCAGCCGGAAGCTGATGACAACGGTCGATCAGGAGAGCGAACGGTTGGTCGCCGACACGAAGGGGGCCCCTGAGCAAGTGCTGGCGCGCTGCGCGATGTCTGCTGCGGACCGGACGGCCGCACTCGCCGAAGCCGAGAGGCTGGCCGCACGCGGGCTGCGGCTACTCGCCCTTGGGGCGTGAAATCGGGTTGGTTGGCGAGCGCGACGCGGTCGAGAACGACCTCGACTATGTCGGACTCGCGGCGTTGCTCGACCCGCCTCGGGGCGGAGGTGCCGGCTGCGGTGAGAGCGTGCCACCAAGCGGGAATCCGCGTCATCGTCATCACCGGCGATCACGCCTTGACGGCGCTCGAGCTTGGGCGCGAGCCTGCTGAGAAGGGAATCATGGATCAGCCGCCCCGGCCCAGAAGCGAGGGAGTCATCCGCCGGCCGATGCTCGTACGTGCGTGGCTGTTTCTCGGCGGCATCTCGGCGGCTTTGGTCATGGCGGGGTTCTTCTACGTGCTCCTCCGCGCAGGCTGGTCGTTCGGCGACGAGACGGGAAGCGGCACCACGCTGCACGACGCCTATCTCGAGGCGACGACGATGACCGACGCCGCTTGCGGCGCCGCTGGGCATGGCAGTGCCACCCTGGGACGCACTGCTGCTCCTCCTTCCTTTCCCACTGATCGTCTGGGGTGCGGATGAGCTTCAGCGCGCGCGACGCCGAGGAGACGTCGCGGCTGGCGTGATCGCTGAGCAAGCCTGACCAGCGGAACTGCCGGTCGGACCTAGGCCGAACGTTCGGCGCCGAGTGCGCGAACGGTCGCGGGACCGGCGCCGATCCAGAGGAGAACAAGCACCCAGAGGTTTCCCTCGGTCATGTCGTAGTTAGCGAACAGCTCCTCCCACGAGTCCCCGTCGACGTAGTGCCCGAAGCCGAACTCGAACAGCACGGTTAGAACCACCCAGATCGCACCAATTGACAACGCGTCTCGCTTGGTGGCAAGAGGCGACCGACGCTGCAAGACCGAGAAGTACAGCGCGAGCAGCGCAACCAGCGTGGCCACTGAAATTCGGTTGGCCTTCGAGTCGCCGACTCGATCCTTGTACGCGAGCTCGCGGAGGGCGCCGTTGACGATCCCAACACCGGCGGCACCCACCCAGGCCACGACCCAGCGCCGCAACGTTCGGTCTCTCCAAAACCGGCGCGGTCCAGGCGCTCGGTAAATGTCGATGCGAGGCGTTGGCGTCACTCTTTGCATTGCCGGAAGCCGTACCTTGCGACGACCCACGTTCCCGGAAAAGCGACACTGCCACGGCAACGGCGTCATGATCACGCTCCCGAACCGCGCGTTGCACGGCATCGGGGACGGCGCGGATCAGGATGCGTGAATCCGCGCACCGTCCTTGCCGATTGCGGCCAGACTGGTCGTCGCGCTAATCGAGCCGCGGGCTGTGCTGGCGTTTGCCCGGCGCGTGGAAGCGCTCGCCGTGATGAGCGAACGGGCTCATCTCGAACAAGGCGTAGGCCACGACCCAGAGCACCAGAAATACGAACGCGAACGTGATGACGGCGAAGAGCGTGTTCATCTCGGCCTCCCTTCTGGAGCGCAATGCTGGCGCGATGCGACAAGGGCGCCATCAGCACCGTCACTGATCACTCGTCAGGGCTTTCACGTACCGGGTGGCCCGCGTCGTAGACGTGCTGAGGCGCTCGGTGATTCTCCGCGCTGATCCGCGGGCCTTCCACTGAGCGTCCGGCCGGCTCGCGAGGGGATCGGAGGACGACGAAAGGAGGAGCGATGGCCACGATGCAACTCGTCGGCAACGGGCACAAGCTCCCGGCACACGCGAACGTGCTTGAACAACCAGGCGAATATGTCGTCGACCTCGACGTCTCCGACTTCACCGAGACCGAATTGACGGTTGAGGCGCTCGGGCCTCATCTGACAGTCCGCGGCGACCAGCTGGAGACGGTCGAGGACGACAGGAAGGCGTTCCGCCTGCACGAGCGCCTCGAGGAGACGTTCCGCCTCCCGGACGATGTCGACACCGACCGGATCAAGGTCTTCTACACGCACGGCACGCTCGAGATCCGCGCACCGCGGACGCGCCCCGAGCCTCGCCGGCTGCCGATCGAGGGCCCGTCCTTCCGGGTCAACCCCGACGCGACGCCATGTTGAGGGAAGGAGCTGCAGCTTCATAGCAATCTCGTAGTTTCCCCGGAGCATCGTTGCGCGCTTCCGCCGATGAGCAGCGGTGGGCGGGCGCATACGTTTGGCGCAAAGGGAGCAACGTGGTCGCAACGAATGAGCGACGCAATCGTGACTCCGCCGCCTGCTGCAGGCGCGCGCGAGCTCACTGGCCACTCTGTGACCAAGTTCGCCGGCGCAACCTGCTTCGCGATGCTCGACGTGGCGATCGCGAAGCGCGCGAGCGCCTCGTCGTCGCCCACCTCGGGCTGATACGTACGGTCGCTTCCCACTACCGCGATCTCGGGCTGTCGTTCGATGACCTCGTGCAGGAAGGGTCGCTCGGGCTCTTGGACGCGATTGACCGGTATGACCCCGCCCGCGAGGTTGTCTTCGAAGCGTTCGCCCGCTTTCGAGTGCGCCGCGCGATCCGCAATGCTCTCACGGATCAGGCCCGACTCATCCGACTTCCCAAGCAGATCGTCGAGAAGCGGCGACTGCTCGCCCGCACTGAAGCCAAGCTAACGGCAGCGAACGGCCGCGGGCCGACACTCTCCGAGCTCGCCGCCGCAACGGGCCTTTCCCTCCCCGCGGTTCGTGAAGCGCGAACAGCGCCGATCGCCCCGGTATCGCTGGATGAGCAGGTCGTAGAAGACGGCTCGGCGCTCGAGAGCCTTGTCGCCGACGCCAACGCACCGGATCCCGAGACGGAGGCGATCTCCGCCGAGCGGGCGCTACGCGTGCGCGACGCCGTCGCGGCGCTCCCGCCGCGACAGCGCGAGATCATTCGCAAGCGCTTTGGTTTCGGCGGCGACATCGTGGACGTTGCCACCCTCGCGGACAGGTTACGCATCTCTGAGCGCCGTACCCGCACGATTGAACACGACGGCCTCCACGAGCTGGCGGCCGAGCTCGAGGCGGCATTGCGAGCCGGCTGAATGTCTGCAGGTTTCCCGTAGCGATGCGCCGGAGAAGGCTTCAGCCGGCACGATCGGAAGATGGGAGTCGCGGATGTGAACGATCGCGGCAGCGGCATAAAAGGAGGAATGATGGCAAGCTCATTCAGGCCGCCTTTGAAGCGCCTCGATCAGCTCTTGGCGCGCGCTGACCGGCTGCCAGCTGGGCACAGGCGCAGGCCTACGTCGAGGGGTCGACGGCGCGGAGGGCGAAACGCATGCGCTCCCGCGCCAAGTCAAAGCGCTGAGCGACGAGGCAGGCGCCTGGGCTCGTCCGCGGCTAGTACGCTCGCGAAAATGGACGCACTAGAGGTCGAGAAGGCGAGGCAGCGGCTCGTAGCAGCGCGCGGCGGCTACGAGATCATTCACCACTCGCCGGGCCTCGAGGTAGGCGTGTACGTGCTCGTAGCCCCCGAGCCGGACCACCAGGGCGCGCACGTCGACGACGAGCTATACGTCGTCTTGGAGGGAAGGGGCACGCTGACCGTCGAGGCCGAGGCGGTCGCGCTGAGCGAGGGGCAGGCCGCCTTTGTTCCGGCGGGCGCACAACATCAGTTCACGGGCTATGAAGGGCTGAGCGTCCTCGTCATCTTCTCGCGTCAGAGGGAGCCGACACCGCTCGCGGAGCGGCGCGCAACGCCCCACCCGATCTAGCTGCGCCTCACGTCGGCGACCAGGGAACGCTGGACGTGGTGATCCGTCGGCGGCACGGTTGCCTTTGCTCTTCGGCACCGGTCCTCGCCGGCCACGGCCTAGCCGATCGGGCTGTTCCTGCCGGGCCGACGGCTGTCGGCGGGCGCGTCCGGCGCAGGGTTGTCATCGACGTGCGCCAAGAGCCTGACCGGCACGAGGAGCACCGGCAAGGGGGAACGTTCCAGCGTTCCCCGTACGACGAGGGCGCGCCCAGGCCCGAACTCCTGCGCCCAGCCGAGCGCAACCAGGTCGCAGCCGCACTCGCCTGCAACGAGCGGCACGAGCTCGTCGCTGCGGCCGACGCGTGTCTCGAGCCGGACGCTTCCCAACCGCGCGGGGCAGTAGCGGGCGAGGAACTCCTGTGCCCATGCCGCCTGCTCGTGCTGGGGCTGATCCGTGAACGGCGGCAGCGAATCCTCTTCGTACACGTGCAGCGCGACGGCCTCGATCGTCGCCTCGCGCGCCAGCTCGAGGATCGTCTGCGGTACGAGCGAGGCCGATAGAGAGGCCTCGACCGGCACGAGCACGCGCCGAAACTCGTCCGGCGGGTGCGCCTCGGGCGGCACCACGATCACCGGCTTCAGCAGCTCCGTCGCGACCGCGGCCGCCGTACCGCCGAGGGGGCGGCGGCCGCTCGGTGTCGAACGCGCACCGATTGCGAGCGCGACGACCTCCTCTTCCCGCCCAGCCTGAACGAGTCGCTCGACGACCGGACCCGTGACAGTTTTGAGCGGTACGCCCGCGGCCTCCGCGGTGTTCCGCGCGGTGCGGACACCGTCCATCCGTACGTGTAGTGCTTGCGCCCGCGCATCGAGGAGCGAGGCAAGTGCGCGCGCCGCCGCCAACACCGGCGTGCCCGCGAGGCTGTTGTCGAGCGCTGCCAAGACCCGCTTCATCGCCGCCTCACCTCCCAATTCGTGTTCGTCTGCTGCGCGCTCCAGGAGCTGGGCATGGCGCTGACGCCGTCGCGGTCGATCCGCAGCCGCAGCGGCTCGCCGTGGAAGCGGAGAGCGAATTCGAGCGCGTTCCACTCATGGGGCAGCCGCGGATCGACGAGCAACCCGTCGGCCTGTGGACGGAGGCCGGCGAAGCCGAACGCCAGTGCCTGCCACAGCCCACCCATCGTCGCGAGATGGACACCGCCGGCGGTGCTGGCAGTGAGGTCATCGAGGTCGATCCGGGCCGCGATGCGCAGTGCGTCGAGCGCCGCTCGGTAGCGACCGGCACGCGCGAAAAGGCCGGCATGGATCGCCGGGGAAAGCGAGCTTCCGTGCGCGGTGCGCGGCTCATAGAAATCGAGGTTGGGAAGAAGCGAGCCCGGCGCGGCCTCGTCGGGAAGCAGGTGGTGCAGCATCAGCACGTCCGCTTGCTTCAGCACCTGGGCTGCCGCGGTTCGCTCGGCGCCGAGGAGGAGGTCGGCGGCGATCGGACGGTGGGGCGCGACCTCCTCGATCACCAGCGGCTCGAGGTCGAAGAAGCCCGCGAACTGCTCATAGATCCCGCTCGCGCGGTCGTAGCCGTCGACGAGCGCGTCGGCGATCGCGAGCCAGCTCGAGCGCTCATTCGGGTCGATCCGCTCCAGGGCGGCGGCGCGTCGCAGGTTCCAACTGGCAAGCAGGTTGGTGAACGCGTTGTCGTCGACCGGGTCGTGGTACTCGTCGGGGCCGATCACGCCGTAGATGTGCGCACGGCCGTCGGCGGAAAAGCGAATGCGCGAGGCCCAGAAACGCGCCGTCTCAACGAGCAGCTCGCGGCCGGGCCCCGCGGCGAAGGTGGCGTCGCCGGTCCAGTCGAGATAGCAGGCTGCCGCCCAGGCGACATCGCCGACGATGTGCTCCTCGAGCTCGCCCGTTCGAATTCGGACGAGCTCACCCGTCGCGAGTCGCGCCGACGGTGGTGTCACGTCGAAGCCGTCGCCGGCCGACTCCCACGCGAAACGTGCGCCCTCGCGGCCGAGCTTCCGCGCAGCTTCGCGCGCTGCGGGAAGCCGGCGGATCCGGTACTCGAGCATCGCGCGGGCAGCGGCCGGATGCGTCGCGGCCAGGAACGGCAGCACGAATACGTCGCTGTCCCAGAACACGTGCCCGTGATAGGCGGGGCCGGTGAGGCCGCGAGCGCCGACCGCCGCCTCGCCTTCGTCCGCGACCGAAGACATCAGGTGGAACAGGGCGAACCGGATCGCCCGCTGCAGCTCCGGATCGCCTTCAAGCACCACGTCGGCTTCCTGCCACCGGGCTGCCCAGGCCTGACGCTGCTCTCGCAACAGTCCCTCGAACCCGGCCTTCTCGGCATCGCGGACGGCGACCTGTGCGGCCGTCTCCTCCACGGCGTACGCGCCGAAGCGTTCGAAGATGCGCCCACGCCTGCGATCGAAGAGCAGAGCCGACACTGGTCCCCGCAGGCGGCGTCGGCCACCACGCGGGAGCAGCTCCGGCTCCGCCTCGGCCCGGAGCGCGACCGTGCCGGGCCGGGCGAGCGCCGAGAGGCGAAGCGCCGTCAGCGGACCCTCCTCTCGGAGGAGGCCGTTTCTCAGATCGAGGACGCGCCCAACGGCGGTCCGGCGGGCCCCAACGCCGAGCCGTGTCCAGTCGGGGCAGGAAGCGAGCTGCGCGGCGGCGCCCTCGCCCGTGTAGACACCCGCGAAAACGACGGCTGGCGTCGCCGATTCGGCCGCAATCAGCGGCGCGCCCCGTGTTCCCAGTCGACCATCCGCGAGCGCGAGCAACGACTCCTCCACTCGCTCGAGGCGCGGGTCGTGTCCGTCGACCACGAGCGTCCACTCGGGGTCGGCGTCGAGGTCGGGAATGTCCCCGCGGCGGCGACGGGCGAGCTGATCTTCGAGCACACGCAGAAAGTCAGAGGCGCCGCCGTGAAGCGAGAGAACGTCGCCAGGCGCGCTGGACGGGTCGGCGCCGACCGATAGCACCGTCGCCCCGGCCGCCTCCGGCACGAGCAGGAGCGCATCGCTTCGGATCAGGCCTCCCGCGGCGCCGAACTCGCCACCCGCGACGAGCACCAGGCCGGCGCCGATCCCGCGGCGCGCGAGCTCGGCGAACGCCCAGCGGCAGGAATCGGACTTGTCGGTCAGGGCTATTTCGACATGCCCGGCGTCGCTCGTCACGCGCGGGTCGGCCAGTCCCGCCTCGCCGGCGGCGGTCAGCGCGATCTCGACCGCGCCACCGAGTCCGGCGAGCCCTCCCCCGCGCAACCTTTCCTCGACGACGGCCAGCAGCTCGGTGCTCCGGCCCCTCGGCGGGTCGACTAACTCGGGCTCGGGCATCAGGTCGATCTTCCGTCGGTTCGGGCGCTGAGCTTCAACCTCGGCGACGACACCGCGGCGGCCAAGCTCAGCGAGTGTCGCGGCAGCGGCTGCGTCGAGCGCCGCCTCCTCCGCGGGGCTCACCTCACGCTCGTACAGCGGCCGTGCGCCTTTAGCGTCGGCCTGAAACACCCCGGAGCCGTGGTTGACACAGAAGTAGAGATGGCCCGGTCCTGCGGGCCGTGCGGCGAGTTGGCGATCCACGTCGTCGAGGTGTGTTCCGGTGATGACGACGAGGTCGAGCCCACGCGCACAGAGTTCCTCGATGAGCACGCGCAGCCTCCTCGCATCGGCCGCTCGCTCGAGGACTCGAATCCCGTCCCAGTCGAAGACGATCGCTTCGAAGCGGCGATCGAGCGCGGGCGGAAGCCGGAGTCCGCGTCCGTGGTCGCTCAAGGTCGTGGCGACGTTCACTACAACCGCGATCCGGCTACGGACGGAACGGTGACAACTGCGGTGCCGATCGTGTCCTCAGTTTCGGCTTGAATCTATGCCGACACCACTTGTCGGCGCGGGCCGTATGCTGCGACACTGACTCGGCACCCGCAAGAGACACTGCTTGAAGTGAGGCAAGACGTTCAGCCGCCACGTCGTCCGTGACTTTGATCCTGTCGTCGTGGCCGGAGCCTCCACGCTGCCCGGCTTACCATGCCGCTCCGAGGTAACGTCGCAACATGAGCAATCTGGTTGTCGTCATTCCTCTGAAGGAGGGTGCGCAAGAACGCGCACGGGCGTTGCTGGCCGAAGGGCCACCATTCGATCTCGAGGCGACAGCGTTCGATCGTCATCACGTCTTCCTCACGAGCCGCGAGGACCGCCTTTATGTGGACGCGCGTGGACCGGCCTGAGGGCGTTTCCTGGGCCTCCACACCCGGCGCCGGCGACAGTGAAGGTGGTGACGTCTTCGGGCCGGAGGCTCAAGTGAACGCCAAATGACAAGGCTCGTGATCGTCGGACGCCTCCGCAGTGGCGCTTACGCTCGAGCTCTCGAGCTTGTTCGCGCCGGGCCGCCGTTCGATCCCGCCACGCACGGGTTCGATCATCACGCCGTCTATCTATCGGCCGATGAAGCCATCTTCGTCTTCGAAGCCACAGCTGAGGTCGAGTGGCGCCTGGATGACCTGATCGGCGACTTCAGAGAGCACGGACTCCAAGACGCGTTCGAGGCCTGGCGGCCGTTGCTCGACGGCGAGCCGAGACTTGCGCGGGAGGAGTACACGTGGCAGCGAGCGGGGCGATAGCTCGGCCTGCATGACGACCAGGGGCCTCCGGTCCGCTTCTATGCGTACGCTGATGCGTGGGAGATTCGGCAGGTACGCCACCGGTCTCCGCAACCCGCCGTCCGAGCGTTGAGCGGCATCTAGCCGTAGAACGCGGAGGCAGCGGCACCGTCCTGGTTGCACTCGGCTCAGGGCGGTGAGCCGGCGCCCAATCGTAAGCTCGCAGCGTGAGCACGGTCACTCGCGCTCGCACGGTCCGGCATGGACTGGCCGTCTCGGCCCGCCGACACACGCGTGTCGTCGCCTTT
>JBKOYZ010000143.1:0-6666 GCA_046725655.1 Actinomycetota bacterium
CGTGATGCGCGTTACGGTTCGCTCCCGAACGGGTGGGGTCCCTTTCGCCGGGCCGCGGGGCCCGGGCGGCCCGACCGGCCCAGCCGGCCCCAGCGGCCCGACGGGCGCCACAGGCGCGGCCGGCCCGACCGGCCCGCAGGGGCCCACCGGGGCGACCGGCGCCACGGGTGCTACTGGGCCGACCGGGTGACCGGCGCGACGGGTGAGGCCGGCGCGACCGGTTCGACCGGAGCCGCGGGAGCCACTGGGCCGACCGGAGCTACGGGCGCGACTGGCCCCACGGGCCTGCAAGGGCCGAGCGGCCCCACCGGCGCGACCGGCGCCACGGGTGACACGGGGCCGACCGGCGCGACAGGCGCGACCGGCGCCACCGGCACGACCGCCCGACCGGGCTGCAAGGACCGACCGGCGCGACCGGCGCCACTCGTACCACCGGCGCCACGGGTACCACGGGCGACACGGGCACGGGCGCCAGCGGCGCCACCGGGCCGACCGGCCCGCCAGGCCCAATCGGCGCGACGGGCGCCAGCGGCCCGACCGGCTCAACGGGGGAGACGGGCGCCACCGGCGTCACCGGTGCGCCCGGTCCGACCGGCCGCAAGGCCCAACCGGCGAGACCGGCCCAGCCGGGGCGGCGACGGTGACCGTCCAGGCCGGCACGAACAACAACGACACCGCGATCGCCGACTGCGGCGCGACGAGTCATGTGGTCAGCGGCGGCGCGTTTGCTGCGAGCGGCAATGTCACGTCTAGCTATCCGTCCGACAGCGCCGGCAACCCTGTCTCAGTCGGCTCCACGAATCCGCCCTACTGGACGGCGAGGTTCACGAACAACGACAGCTCGAGCATCGCGTTCGCACTCTGCGTGCCGAACTGAGCGCCGGCCCGCCCGTGGCCAGGCGCCCGTAGACACGGCGTCCGGCTCGATACGGTGCGGATTGGCGAAGCATTCGACGAGGTCGCCGTCCCGGCGGGTGAGCGCATCGCAAGCGAGGGCGACTACGCGTACGAGCTGTTCGCGATCGTCGAGGGGACGGCACGGGTCGAGCAGGACGGCAAGGTCGTGGCACGGCTCGGACCCGGTGAGCTGGGCGGGGAGATCGGCCTCCTGCTGACCGGGCGTCGGACGGCGGCGATCGTCGCGGAGACGCCGACACGGCTGATCGCGCTGTTAGACCAGAGCTTCCGGCGCTTGCGCATCGAGCATCCGGAGTTCGGGCGAAGTGGTCCACCGCCAGAGCCGCGGACGCTTCACGCGCCGACACCGGTCTAGACCGCCCACCGCGGCGAAGTAGGCGATGCGCGACGGCGACGGCGGGCGCGCGAGATGTCGGATGGCTGTTAGCCCTGTCGGATGGCTGTTAGCCCGGTGCGAATCCGGGATGGGTAATAAGCAGTCGCGTAGCCTCCCTTGGTTTCGACGCCTAAATCAGGGCGACTAGCGAAGGAGGCAAGATGGGCTTCGAGCAATACCACGAGCCGGCCGGCGAGCTCAGCGCGGAGGCGCGAACGTTCGCACGGATACTCGCGTCGCTGACCGAGGAGGCCGAGGCGATCGGCTGGTATGAGCAACGCCTCGCTCTCGAGCCGGACGCGCAGGCGAAGGCGATCATGGAGAACGCGCAGAGCGAGGAGTTCAAGCACTTCGGGATGAACCTCGAGTTCCTCCTGCGGCGCACGCCGAAATGGCGGATCGCGCTGCAGGCGATCCTCTTCACGGAGGGTGACATCGTCGCAAGCGGCGAGAAGGCAGAAGACCTCGAGAACCGTTGACCAGACCGGTCGCTGAGACAAGGCGGTTGCCGAGAGCGGCGCCGCCGGCGGCGAGCCGACGTGCGGTTGCCGCCCCGATCCCGCTGCTGGATCCCGTCACGACCGCGACCGTCTTCTCGAGCGGACCGCCTCTGACCACAACGGAGAGTCTCGCCGTCGTGTCTCCCGTTGCGCCGGCCGCTGCATTCGAGGAGCTGAACGAGGACGACGCGCGCAGCCGCGCGCGCGACGGCCGCCGAGCATGCACGACGCGCCGGATTCGAAGCTGAGGCACGAGCCGACCTCGGGGCTCCAACGTGGGAGGGCATCGTCGACGTTGCAGACGAGATCGATGCCGCCTTGATCGTGACCGGGTCGCGAGGGTTGCGGCGAGTCAGCGAGCTGTTCAAGGGAAGCGTTTCGCATGACCTCGCCGAGCATGCCGGGCGGCCCGTCCTGATCGTGCCGCCGGCGAAGGCCGCGCCCTGAAGCAAACGATTCGTCATCGTTCGGGCGGTCGACGGCGAGGACGATCAACCAGCGGGCGCGAGACCTGCACGCGTCAGCATCCGCCGCAGGTCGACGATCATCTGCTGGTCGATGTCCTTCCCGTGCGGCGGCTGCAGCACCTCGGTCTCGTCGCCGAGCGTGACCTTGAGCTTTCCGTTGTGCTCTTCGGTCGCAGTCCCGACCGACTCGAGCAGCGCCCTCACCTGGCGCCACTCGATGTTGCCGCTCGAGGGATGGCTGAAGATCCTCTCGAGCGTGTCGCGGTGCTCGCTGTCGAGACCGGCCGTCAAGGCTGCTTCTCCGCCCAATCACGCTCGGCTTCCCGTTCCATGCGCTCCAGGCGCTCGTAGTAGTCAGGGAACTCCTTCATGTGCGCGAGCGCGATCTTGCCGGTGACGATCGGGTCGTCGCCGGTGACGTCCGTTTGCGGGTCATGGACGCCGTGCTCGAACTCGACGTCCATCCCGGCCCGGAACTGTTCGAGGTCGAAACGGCTCCAGTCGACGCCGATTGCATCGCCCACGCGCCGGGCCTCCGTGGTCGTCGTTCGCCTGGTCTCAGTCATGTCTCCGCCCCCTGGAAGACTTCCGTTGGATGGCGCTGAAAGTTTGCTTGATCAAGCGCGCGACCGCCCACGGAGTGATCACAATCGGTGCCTCCCGGCCTCTCGTATTCCGCTCGACCACGCGCTTCATCCTCCGGAGATGATCGCGCGAAAGTCCAGCGTTGCGCGTCCGCGTCGGCTCGGATCGGCTACGTGAAGCCTGCAGGGTGGGCCCTCTCCCGCCCCCGAGCGTGGGCCTGACGCTCGGTCAGAGGTTGCATCCGGCCTCGGCTCGTCGACCGGCGACCCCTTCTGCCTGACAAAGAGCCCGAGCAGGCCGCGTTTGAGCTGGGTGAGGATCGGCCCACCGTCGGCTCGCTGCGGCCGCGACCAGGCGGCGGCTAGCTCGGCACCGAGGAGCAACGCGGAGGAGTAGAGGTACACCGAGTAGAGGAAGACGAGCGCCGATGTGAGCGAGCCGTAGACGACGCTGAGCCTGGTCGTCCTCTCGTAGATCCAGGCCGACGCGAGCGAGATCAACCGTAGGAGCAGGGCCGTGACGATCGCTCCGACGAGACCATCGCGGAAGCGGAGGCCGCGGGCCGGGACGAACCGGTAGAGCAGCAGCACGACGACGATCGAGAGGGCGAACGAGGCCGCGTGCACGAGGCCGCTCGCGAGCGTGCCGGCTCCGATGCCGATGAGCTCGCCCAACTTTCCCGAGGTTCGCTGCACGAGATTGCCGAGCAGCGTGATTCCCGCCGTGACGAGCACGAGGACGGCCGTGCCTACGATCAGCAGGACGTCGACGAGCTTCCCGCGCGCCGGCGGGCGCGACTCGGTCACCTCCAGCGCGCGCTCTAGCCCCTGCCGAATGGCGGTCATCATCCCGCTCGCCGCCCAGACGAACACGAGCAAGCTCAGGAGCCCGGCGGCGCTGGCCGGTGTGGCAATCGCCGTGATCGCATCCTCGACGTCGTGCCTGCCGGCAGCGGACACCGGCAGCGCGTCGACGATCGTGTTCACGACATCCTGGCGGACGCTGTCGTCCTGGAGCACGAGCCCAAAGACCGAGACGAGCACGATCGCCAGCGGTGCGATCGAAAACAGCACCCGATACGCGATCCCCGCCGCCTGCTGCGGACATTCGTCCGCGAAGAATCGCTCGACGGCGTCCGGGATGACACGGGCGAGCTTCTTTGCGATCGCGACCGGCCATCGCAGGCCATGCGAGGGCGGTGTTGCTCGCGGATCGGCGCGGTTGCTCACGGGGTCAACTCTCCAAGTCTCGCTCGGAGTCGTCGGCTTGAGCCCTCAACGGAGACGCAGGTGAAAGATTGGGCGGGTGCTTCGGCTCTCCGACGGACTGCGGGCACGGCGCTTCCCGATCGTCAACGTCGCGATCATCGTCGCCAACTACGCGGTCTGGCTGTTCTACGAGTTGCCACACCTGCGCCATGCCGTGTTCGACGCGTCCTTCTATCCCTGCACGGTCAACCCACACCTGCAGCGGTCCCGAGTCCTGGGGTGTCAGCTGGATCACCGCAATGTTCCTTCACGGAAGCTGGATCACATCCTCGGCAACAGCTCTTCTTGGCCGTGTTCGGCAAGAACGTCGAGGACGCCACCCAGAGGGACCCTTGCTGTTTAAGAGGCGCAGCCACTCGTTAACCGTCATCCGCAACCTCGCTTGTTCATCACGCTCGAGCGGCTCAAAGACGTTTCGGGCTAAGCGGTGCCCGGCTCCGCCTCGGCCTCCAAGGCCACAGCGGCGGGATTCAAGCCCGCGACGCAGGACTCGGGAAGCGCCGCGCAGCCCAGCCAGGCGACCTGTGGACGAAGCGCGACGACGACGATCGCGCCGACGACCACTGCCACGCCATCGACGAAGACAGCGCCGCCCGGGCCGATCGCTGCTGTCAGGCCGGCGGTCAGCAGCGCGCCGAAGGGCAGCATGCCGACGAACGCCGCCGCCCAGATCGCGAGCGCCCGTGCTCGGAACTCGTCGCTGCTCATCGCCTGCACCACCACGGTCGACAACCCGACGAAGAGGACGCCGGCGAGTCCGCCCGTGAACGCCAGTGCGAGCGATAGCCACGCGTTCGTCGACGCGCCGATGCCGGCGAGGGCCGCGCCGGTGACGACGAACCCCACGAGTAACGGCTCGCCCTTGTTCGGCCTGCTGGAGAGGCGTAAGAGCGCGATCGAGCCGAGCAGCGACCCGAGCCCGATCGCGGCCATGATCGCTCCGAGCGTCCCCGCGCCCGCGTGGAGGTTGTAGCGGACGATCGCCGGGATCATGAACGCAACCGGCGGCGTCCCAAACAGGCCGGCGACGAGCATCAACACCATCATCGCCGCGAGGCTGCGCTGGCCGAAGACGTAGCGGAACGCCTCGGAGATCGCGCCGCCGCCCGTGGAGGCAGCACGCCGGACAGGACGCGAACTGGGCAACAAGGCGAGCGTGCCGAGCACGGCGACGAAGCTCGCTGCGTTGACACCGAACACCCAAGTCGGCCCCGCCACGGCGAGCAGGAATCCGGCGATCGCCGGCCCGACGAAGCGCGCGACCTGCAGCGACAGGCTATTGATCGCGACCGCGCTTTCGAGGTCGCGCCTCGGCACCATCGCGGCGAGCATCGCTTGAAACGGCGCGAAGCTGAGCGTCCCCAGGATGCCGCCCAGCACGGCGAGGACGCCGAGCAGCCCGACCGTCAAAGTGCCGGTCTGCCACGTGACGGCGAGCGCCACCGCGAGAGCCATGTTCAGCGACTGGAAGATAACCAGCAGCTTGCGCCGGTCGTAGCGGTCTGCGAGCGCTCCTCCGGGCAAGGCGAAGACCAGGTTCGGGATCGTGTTCAGGAATCCGATCAGACCGAGCGTCGCCGCGGACCCGCCAAGCAGGAGCACGACGTACCCGTACGCCGCCGCCTCGACCCAGTTGCCGATCAGGGAGAGCAGGACGCCGGCCGAGTAGCGCCGGAAAGGCGGTGAGTGCAGCGCCGCCAGCACGCGGGCGGGCGGGGTCGGTGTTGTCTCCGCCACCGGCACCGGCTCGGCCTCCAGTCCTTCGCCTGTGAGCGCGGCGATTCCGCCGCGTACCGCGTATGCCTCGAACCCTCGGTCCCTCAGCCAGTGCGCCACACGGACGCTCGTCGCCTCACGCAGTCAACCGCAGGCGAGCACGATCGGCGTGTCACGCGAGAACTCGTCCAGGCGGTCCGACATCTCGTCCGGTGGAATCCGCAGCGCATCGTCGAGCGTCACGGCCGGATCGTCCTTCCGCCGGACGTCGACGAGCACCGCGCCGTTCGCGGCGAGCTCGCGCGCGGTTGCCGCGTCGATGCGGGCGGCAGAACCGCGCACCGCCGAAGGCACGTGAAACCGCCGCGTCGGTGCGTGGCCCTGCCTCAAGCGCTTAGCCATGACGGCGACGTTACCTTCGGTCTGAGCTGGTCGACCCCACGGGGCCGCTCGACCCATGAGCGGCGTCGACGTCTAGCCGGACTGATCGTCTGCCCTCTTGAGCCGCTCGTTTTCGTGCCAGACGACCGCGCCGAGCAGCTCGACGGGGTTGACGTCGCCGCCGCCGCACCTAGGACCGCGGCGCCGCGCGCAGGCGCGAGAGAAGCGCCACGTCGGCAACGAGAGAGCCCGCTTCGGCGGGGCTTTTTCCTGCAAATAGACCCGACGGAGCGGCGCCGGAGTCGAACCGACCAAGCGTGGGGCTGCCACGCCGCACCGGTTTTGAAGACCGGTTGGGCCACCGGGCCCGTGCCGCTCCGCGGCAAGGCTAGCTCTGGGCGTTCGTGCTCGGCGTGGGACGCGCGAGCAAGGGCGGCCGGATCTCGGTCGGTCGG
>JBKOYZ010000025.1:0-16898 GCA_046725655.1 Actinomycetota bacterium
GCTCGGCGTGCGCGACCTGGCTCGGGCGCGGCGGTTCTACGAGGCGCTCGGCTGGAAGAGCGGCGCGGCACCGGCCGACGACGTCGTCTTCTTCCAGGCGAACTGCATGATCGTCGCGCTCTGGGGCCGCGACCAGCTCGAGGAAGACACGGCGGTCGAGGACAGTAGCGGTTGGGGAGGCGTCACGCTCGCGTACAACGCCCGCTCACCTGCGGAGGTCGACTCGGTGCTCGCGGAGGCGGAAGCGGCGGGAGCGACGATCGCCCGGCCGGGCGCGGAAACCTTCTGGGGCGGCTACTCCGGCGTATTCGTCGATCCCGAAGGTCATCCCTGGGAGGTCGCGCACAACCCGAACTGGACGCTCGCGGATGACGGGTCGGTGACTCTCTCGACTGGGTAGGGGGAGGGCCGCCCGTGGGGGGCGGCCCCCCGAAACAGCTAGACGCGGATGAGCTCGCCCTCGCGCTCGTCGAGCTCGATCTCGGGTGCCTCAGGCTCTTCGACCTTCGATTCGGAGGCCGAGATCTCGCGGAGACGCTCTTCCTCGAGCTCGCGCCGGGTGCGCATCCACTCCTCGCGCTCGAATTTCGACCAGCACATGCTGCACCTCCCTCTTGCGGGCGCTGGAGCCAGGGTACGCCGCCAAGGTCGGACGTGTGTAAAGAGAAAGCGGTCCGTCAGGGCCTATCGCGTCTCTGCCAGCCGCGCGGGACCTCGGCGATCTCGGACTCGAGGGCGCCGAGCTCCCGCGCCACGCACTCGGCCTCGGCCTTCGAGTGCGTCGTGATCGTCATCGGCTGGGCCGCAGACGGGGTCGCGTTAGTCGGGTTCGTCGGAGCGCTCCCCACGCGACGCGTAGTAGCCGCCGATCGAATCCCGGTAGTCGTCGTCACCGACGCGGTCCTCGTCGTACTCGGGGGCACGCTCGATGTCGCGCTTCGTGCGATTGACGTAGACGCGCTCGTCGTCCCGGTCGACACGGTCGATCACGCCTGCCGGAAGCAAGATCTTCTTGCTGAAGATCCACGTGCCGGTATCGACGAGGAAGTAGCCGGTGTCGAGGTTCGTCTCCTCGACTTTTCCGATGTCGCCGTCCGCCGCCTCGACCTTGAAGCCGGCGAGGTCGAGCCTGCCGACGGTGTCGGGATACGTCCAGATGTCGTTGGTCATGTCCACCTCCGCAGTCGCTACTGTCAGGCCGCCAGCAGCCGGTTGAAGAACGAGCGGTAGCGCGTCAACGCGACCCGCAGGTCCTCGGTCGAGGCCTCCTCACCGCGGCCCCACTGCTCCTCGAGCCGAGAGCGAGCATCGGCGAACCCCGCATTTACGCGCTCGAGCAGATCGGCGACGAGCGCATCCGCCTGTTCGACTGCTTGTCGCGGCTCGTCGACGAAGCCGGCCTGAATCTCCTGCCAGCGTGCACGGTGGCCGACGAGATCCTCCTCCGGGAGGAGCGGCTCCAACGATTCGTCCTCCGCGGACGCTATGGGCTCGACGCGTTGGTCCTCGCCCGATCGCTTCTCGGCTGATTGCTCCTCGCTCGATTCCTCCTCGCGTGATTGCTCGTCGCTTGTTTGCTCGTCGCCTGTTCGCTTCGCCTGACGATCGGTTTCCATCAGCGGGCCTCCTGTGCGCTCGGCTCGCGCGTCTCCAGGAGCTCCTCGAACAGCGCGCGGTAGTGGACGAAGGCCTGCCGCAGATCCTCGGTCCCCGCCTCGCCGCGGTCGCTCCGGAGGTAGATCTCATGGCCGGCCCGGAAATTCTCGACGACGTCCGGGTGATCGACCGAGACGTCGGCCGCCCGCTGGTCGAAGTCGTCGATCGGGTAGCCCCTGTCCCGCATCACGTCGGTCACCAGGCGATCCGCGTCGCTGACGGCACCGGATGGGTCGTCGACGAACCGCGTCTGGACCGAGCGCCACGACTCCGCGTACCGGTCGCGCGCCTCTGGCTGCAACTGGACGATGTCGAGCCGTTCGCGTTGTCGCTCGCGTTCCTCGAGCTCGGCGTCGGCTCCGCGCCGTCGTCCCGTTCTCTCCACCGTGCGGTCGTACTCGGGCCCGAAACGATCCTGGAGCCCGGCTCTCTTCCGGCGCGCGGTCATCATGGACGCCAGCAACGCCAGCACCAGGATCGCGGCCGCGACCACGATCAAAATCCACGCCCAAGTGGGCATCTCAACCTCCCTAGTCGGTTCCACGTGCCCGTACCCGCGGCGCCGTCGCGAAAACGCCGACCTTTCGCAATTCCGGAACCGGACCTTTTACGCGCGACCGGGTTGAATCCGACCGTGGACGCGGGTCAGGGATGACGCCGTGCTCCGGGCAGAAGGGCTCGCTCTGCCAGTCTGCCCGGCGGGCGTCTCCTCGTTCAAGGGCCGGCCGAGGATGTCTTTTCGTTCTCTTCGCCGGCGAGCTCGTGCAGCATTTCCTCGGCCTGTTCCCTGCTGATGAGCTCGCGCTCGACGTCGTACCGGATCACCTCGGCGCGCTCGTAGGTCGGCGCCGGCTCCTCATCCCAGCCGGCCTCGGCGCTGGGCTTGCGGTTGATGATCCAGCCGTCGCTGCCAGCGTGAGTGAGCCAGTAGTCGTGCTCGTCGACGGTTACGCAGTGGTAGCGACCTCCGCGATACCGCCGGATCGGCCCCGAGCGAACGAAGGCCACGAAGGATGTGAACGACGGCCCCGCTTCGACGCGCTCGACTACATACCAGTGGGGGTTGTAGTGGGCCATCGTCTTCGCGAAGCGCCAGTCGACGCTCGCGATGAATCGGCGCGCCGCCTCGAGCGAGTCGCGGGCCCCGGCTGCACTCGGTTGGTCAGGATCCAGGTGGACTTCCTAGTACGCGAACGCCACCGTCCCGGCGACGCGCGCCTTGTAGATGACACATCGCCCGAAGAGCGAGGTTCGGAAGTGGGTCAACGTGGCCGCGAAGGTGCCGGTTCCGCCCGACGTCGTGGTCGTCGACACGTTCTGCAACCTCCCGGTGACGCGGAACTGCTGGTTCGTGCAGTTCGGGCCCGAGTTGAGCGTCGTGATCATGCCGCCCTGGTGGACGAACGTCCCCGTCACGGTGTCGACGTGCCAGCTCGGGCTCCGGGTCGCCATCTGGAACGTGCCGCCGTTGACGTACGTCGGCGTCGAGCCAAGTGGATCGTGCTCGACCCTGGTGTTCCAGGCCGCCGTGTCGCCGGCGTCGCCGGCTCCAGTGCCCGCGAACGACCCCACAGTGGACGTGAACGCGTACTCGTACCCGACGATCGCGAAGCTGGTCGACGCCGGTGCCGCCGACGCGCCGGCGGGCAGGACGAGCGCGGCCACCGCGACCACGAGCGCGAAGCGGGAGCGAAGCAGATGCTTCATCAGGAGACTCCTTTCCTTTCCTCGATCTGCCGCATATACCCGCGGAGAGGTCCTATGAAGCGGCGGGCGTGACCGGAGCAGGTTCGGCCGACTCGCCCGCGGTGAGGTGGAAGTACGCGGTCGTCAAGGCCGCAGCCGCGAACGGCGTGGTCAAACAGTCCGCAACGAGGGAACCGAGCCACCCGCCGAGGAAGTCGGGCAGCGGCGCAAAGACGAGACGGACGACCGCGCCCGCGACGAAGATGAGCACGAACGTGACGATGATGAGCCCGAACACGTTCCACGCGTTGCCGCGCACGACCTCCCACGAGCGGCCGAAGGCTTCCCCGACCGAGCGCCGCTCGAGCACGATCACCGGAATCAGCATCGACCAAATCGTCAGTAGGAACAGCCCCGGGACGATCAGCAGGATGAACCCGATGACGATCGCGATTCCGGCCACCACGCCGGCGACGATCGCAGCCGGCAGTTGCGGCCGCACCGCGTCGAACGTCTCGCCGATCGACCGGTCGGCGCGGCCGTCGCGCACGTCGTGAACGGTCTCGACGAGCGCGATTTGCACCCAGAAGTAGCCGATGATCCCGGTGGCCGCAGCGACGAGCCCCCAGAAGAGACCGGACCAGAAACCGCCGCCGGCCGCCCAGGCGGCAAGGCCGGAGAGGAGGTCGAGCAGGACGAAGACGACGAGCGCGGTGAGGAAGAAGCGGAGGAAGAACCGCTTGTAGAGGTCCCAGGCTTCGCCGAGCACCTCGCCTACCTGCACGCCGGGACTCTACGCCCCGCGGCGGCCGGCGCAAAACCGGGGTCAATAACGGTCGATCTCGATCAGCCGCTCGTCGCTGATCCCGAAGTGGTGGGCGACCTCATGCAAGACGACTCTCCGCACCTCCTCGCGGAGCACTTCCGGATCGCGCCCATAGAGACGCTCGAGTGGGCCACGGTAGATCGTGATCTTGTCCGGCAGCACGCCGGCGTAGAAGCTGCCGCGGCTCGTGAGCGGTATGCCCTCGTAAAGGCCGAGCAGCCGCTGACCGGGCGGCGGCTCGTCCTCGACCACGATCTCGACGTTCGACATCTGGCCCCGCAGCTCCGGCGGCAGCGAGTCGAGCGCCGCTCGGGCGTAGTCCTCGAACCGCTCGTACGCCTCGAAGTCGGGCTCGCTCACCGTCCGAGCCGCGTGCGGCGGCGGATGCCGAGCCGTCTCTGCACCGCCTCGTCCGCTTCGCCGTCCTTGCGTGCGGCCCAGACGAACGCGATCCCAACGAGCACGAGCGGGATGACGACGAGGACGAGCACGATGACCTCTGCAGCGCTGCTCATGGCCACAGTGTTGCAACGAAGGACTTGGTAACAGTCTGTTACAAGCTCAACCGGCCCGAGATACGGGTGCGGACGAGCGCGAAACGCCGTTCCGAGACGTGTCGAACCTTGTAACAGTCTGTTACTTGATGTCCGCTCAGGCCGACAGCGCCGGGCGCTTCGCGAAGACGTTCTCGAGCGCGCTCTGGAGCCCGATCGCGAGCGCGCCGGTCAGCACGGCCGCTTCGCCGAGCGTCGACGTCTCGACCCGTGGCGGGAAGGGCAGCCACTCGGCGAGCAGGCGACCGACCGGCTCCAGCAGCAGGTCGCCGTTCGCTCCGATACCCCCGCCGAGGACGACCAGCTCGACGTCGGCCACCGCGGCGATCGGCGCGACGTGCAGCGCGATCCGGCGCGCGACCTCGGCGACGACTTCTCGCGCGACGCGATCGCCGTTGCGGGCGGCGCCGAAGATGGCGCGCGTGTCGTAGGGCGGCCGAAGGTCGGTGTCCGTGCGCCCCTCCACCAAGCGGGCGGCCAGCGCCGAGACCGCCGAGGCGCAGGGGTCGGCGTCGTCGTTGCGCGCTCCCAGAGCGAAGTCGAGCTCTCCCGCGGCTCCGTTCCGCCCGCGGTGCAGCTCGCCGTCCAGCACCAGGCCCGCGCCGAGGCCGGCACCGACGGAGAGAAACGCGAAGTTGGCGACGCCACGCGCCACTCCCTGCCAGAGCTCCCCCAGGGCGGCGAGGTTGATGTCGTTCTCGAGCATGACAGGCACCTCGAGTGCGTCACCGAGCTCCTCGGCCAGCGCCCGTCCCTCCAGTCCTCCGACGTTGGCTGCGAGCCTGAGCACGCCGGTGCCCGCCTCGACGACGCCCGGAGCACCCACGACCGCGCCGTCGACGAGCTCGAACGGCAGGCCCGTCGCCTCGCCGAGCGTCGCTCGCAGACGCACGATCGCGTCGACGGCATCGCTCGCCTCGGCGCGGGGAAGCTCGACGTCCTGGCGCGCGCGGATCGTCCCGCCGAGGTCGCAGATGGCGCCGCGCACGAAGTGGGTGCCGACGTCGAAACCGAGGGCGAGCGCCGCCTCCGAGACCGGCTCGAAGTAGACCGCGCCGTAGCTCGGCCCGTCGGGGCGTCGCGACGCTTCGCGGACGAGCCCCGCCTCGCGCAGCGATTCGAGCGCGAGCGACACAGTCGGCTTCGAGATGCCGGCGCGCCGCGAGATCTCGGCGCGCGAGATGGGGGCGCCGGCACGAATCGCGTCCAGCACCGTCCGCTCGTTCAGGTGCTTGAGCAGCTGGGTGTTCGCGGCTCGGTTCGCCATCTAGTAAACAACTCTAACCCACGTGGCAAGTGATCCCGCTTGACTTCGCCGCCGAGACTGCTCTAAGGTCGCAGGTCGTAAGGAAGCTTAACGAGAAGCGGAGCTAGGAGGCCTCGATGAAACGTGCCGCGACTGTGTGTTTGCTCCTCGTGGCGACCCTCGGGTTCACAGCCTGCGGTGGATCCAGCAACAAGAGCTCAGGGAAGTCGACGACGATCACGGCGTGGGTCGGCTGGAGCGCGAGCACGCACGAGCTGGCCGCGTTCAAGCGTCTCGTAGCCGAGTACGACAAGAAGCACGACGACGTGAAGGTGAAGGTCGTCGGCGACATCAACGACGACAAGATCATCGCGGCGATTCGGAGCGGCAACGTCCCGGATGTCGTCAGCACGTTCACGTCCTCGAATGCCGGCAGCTTCTGCAAGACCGGTGCCTGGATCGACCTCGACCCGCTCCTGAAGCAGGACAAGGTCGACATGGGCAACTTCACGAAGACGCCGATGTACTACACGCAGTACCAGGGCACGCGCTGCGCGCTGCCGCTGCTCGCGGACACCTTCGGCCTCTACTACAACAAGGCCATGTTCGCCAAGGCAGGCATCACCCGCCCGCCGCACACGATCTCGGAGCTGACAGCCGACGCGAAGAAGCTGACCCAACGGAACCCCGACGGCTCGCTCAAGGTCGTCGGCTTCGATCCGTTCTACGGCTTCTACGACGGCGCGCCGAACAAGGTCCTCCGCTTCGCCTCGCTGTTCGGGGGCAAGTACATCGACAACCAGGGCCACTCGATCCTCTCGAAGGACCCAGCCTGGGAGAACGAGCTCAAGTGGCAGAAGAGCCTTGTCGACTGGTACGGCTACGACAAGCTCGTCCGGTTCCAGGCCGGCCTCGGCGACGAGTTCTCGGCCTCGAACGCCTTCGAGAAAGGGAAGCTCGCCATGGCAGAGGACGGGGAGTGGCGTGTCGCCTTCATCGCGCTCGAGCATCCGGAGCTCAAGTACGGGACGGCGCCGATGGCGGCCGCGGACAATCGACAGGACCTCTACGGTTCAGGCCACGTGAACGGGACGATCATCGGGATCCCGCGCGGGGTGAAGCACAAGGACCAGGCCTGGAAGCTCCTCAAGTACCTGACGACTGACAACCACTTCCTGGCGCAGTTCTCCAACGCGATCCGCAACGTCCCGACGACGAAGACGTCACTGAGCTCGTCGGAGATCGACCCCGACCCGCACTTCGCGCCCTTCCTCAAGATCATCAACAACCCACACTCGAGCACTGCGCCGATCACGCCGGTCGGAGCGGCGTACCAGACGTTGATCCAGAACTTCGCGATCAAGTACCAGGCCGGACACGTCGGCGACCTGCACGCCGGCCTCGTCAACCTCGACAAGCAGATCGACGCCCAGCTCGAACAGGCTCAAGCGGGCGGAGCCCCGTGAGCCAAACGCCGGCCGCTGCCGGGGCGCACGCCGCCCCGGCGACGCCGGCGGTGGATCGCCGGCACGCGAAGCGGAGGGCCGCCTGGCGGCGACGCGGGCTGGTGCTCCTGTTCATGAGCCCGTGGCTCGTCGGCTTCTCGGTCTTCTTCGGCTATCCGCTCGTCATGAGCGTCTACCTGTCGTTCACGCACTACGACCTGCTCTCGTCGCCGCGCTGGATCGGTCTCGCGAACTACCGCTACCTGTTCGGCAAGGACCAGCAGGTGTGGCCCGCCGTGCGCAACACGCTCTGGATCATCGTTGTCGCCGTCCCGCTCCAGGTGCTGTTCGCCTTCGGGATCGCGCTCATGGTCTCGCGCGCGCGCCGGGGCGTCGGGTTCTTCCGAACCGTCTTCTACCTGCCGGCGCTCGCGCCGCCGGTTGCGGCAACGCTCGGCTTCGTCTACATCCTCAACCCCGCTACCGGGCCGGTGAACACGCTGCTGCGGCACCTCGGGATCGACGGCCCGCTGTGGTTCCAGTCGCCGGCATGGTCGAAGCCGTCGCTCGTGCTCCTCAGCCTTTGGGGCATCGGCACCACGATGATCATCTTCCTCGCCGCAGTGCTCGACGTGCCGAATCACCTGTACGAGTCGGCCGAGCTCGACGGAGCGGGTGCGCTCCAGCGCCTGCGCTGGGTGACCCTGCCGTCGATCAGCCCCGTGATCCTGTTCGCGGTGGTGATCGGCGTGATCCAGGGCCTGCAGTACTTCACGCAGGCCTACGTGGCCGCCAACGTCGCCTCCGGCCAGGCCTCACAGGCGGGCGACATCTCGAACACGCTCGGCTACCCGGAGGGATCGACGCTCTTCTACCCGATCCTGCTCTACCAGAACGGCTTTCAGTACTTCAGCATGGGCTACGCCTCGGCGCTCGCGATCGTGCTGCTCGTCGTCTCGTTCGCCGTGACGCTCGTGATCGTCCTCAACTCGCGGCGCTGGGTGCACTTCCAGGGAGCGATGCGATGAGCACCGAAAGCCTGCCGCTCCAGGCGAGGCCGCTCGTGCGGCGACGGCCGCCGCCCTCGGTGCGCCGTCGTCGGTTCCTGCTCTCGGTTGCAAATCACAGCCTGCTGATCGCGACCGCGCTGCTCTTCCTCCTGCCGTTCGTGTTCATCACGCTCACCGCCCTGATGACCGACAACCAGGCGCTCTCCTCGGATCTGTGGCCGCACCCGTTCCGGTGGAGCAACTTCACCGACGTCTTCACCAAGGCGCCGCTCTGGCGCTGGGCCCTGAACACGATGCTCTACTCGGGCCTCGCGACCCTGGGGCTGCTGGTCTCGAGCATCCCGGTCGCCTATGCGCTCTCGCTGCTCCGCTGGCGGGGGCGCGACGCCGTCTTCATCGTCGTGCTCGTCGCGCTGATGCTGCCGCCGCAGGTCTCGGTCGTGCCGCTCTACGTGATGTGGACCAAGCTCCACCTCGTCGGCGGGCTCACGCCGTTGATCGCGCCGAACTGGCTCGGCGACGCGTTCTCGATCTTCCTGCTGCGCCAGTTCTTCCTCACGATCCCGCAGGAGTATCTCGACGCGGCTCGCGTCGACGGCTGCGGTGAGCTGCGGATCCTGACGACCGTCGTCGTCCGCCTGGCGAAGCCGGCGATCGCCGCGGTCGCGCTCTTCTCGATCCTCTACACGTTCAACGACTTCTTCCTGCCGCTCCTCTACCTGAGCGAGAACCCGCACAACTGGGTGCTGTCGATCGGGCTGGCGCAATTCCGCTCGCTGCACCAGGTGCAGTGGAACCTGACGATGGCGGCGACGCTGCTCGTGATGGTGCCCGTGATCGTGCTCTTCTTCCTCGCGCAGCGCGCCTTCGTCGAAGGCGTGACGCTGACGGGGGTGAAGGGATGAGGATCGCCGTCGTCGGCGCGGGGTCGACGTACACGCCGGAGCTGGTTTCGGGGCTGCCGCGCGTGAACGTCGAAGAGCTGTGGCTGCATGACATCGACGCCGAACGGCTGGAAGTGGTCGGCGGCCTGGCAACGCGGATGCTGGAGCGGCAGGGCTACCGCGGCCGGGTTGAGCTGACCGGCGAGCTCGACCGGGCGGTCGACGGGGCCGACTTCGTCCTGATCCAGATCCGGGTCGGCGGACAGGACGCGCGCTTCGGCGACGAGACGGTGCCGCTCGCCTGCGGCTGCATCGGCCAGGAGACGACCGGCGCCGGCGGTTTTGCAAAAGCACTGCGGACGGTGCCTGTCGTGCTGGCGATTGCCGAGCGCGTGCGCGCGCTAGCGAATCCGAGTGCGTGGATCGTCGACTTCACGAATCCCGTCGGCATCGTCACGCGCGCGCTGCTCGACGCCGGCCACCGGGCGGTCGGCCTCTGCAACGTCGGCGTCGGTTTCCAGCGGATGTTCGCGCGCTGGCTCGAGGTCGAGCCGGAGCGGGTGCTAGTCGACCAGGTCGGCCTCAACCACCTGACCTGGGTCCGGGCGGCGCGACTCGACGGAAGAGACGTCCTGCCGGACCTGCTCGCGGAGCACGGCGACGAGCTGGCGGCCGAGCTCGGGCTGCCGCTCCGGCTGCTGGACGAGCTCGGCGCGGTTCCCTCCTACTACCTGCGCTACTTCTACGCCCACGACCGCGTGCTGGCCGAGCAGCTGGAGGGCACGCCGCGGGCCGCCCGCGTGGCCGAGATCGAGGCCGACGTGCTCGAGCTGTATCGCGACCCGGCGCTGGACGAGAAGCCGGCGCTGCTCGAGGAGCGCGGCGGCGCCTTCTACAGCGAGGCGGCGGTCGGGCTCGTCGCCTCGCTCAGCTCCGGCGACGGCCATGTGCACGAGGTCGACGTGCGCAACGCGGGCACGCTCGCCGGCCTGGCGGACGACGACGTCGTCGAGGTGCCGGCCCGCGTCGGCCGCGACTCGATCGAGCCGCTCGAGCAGGCGCCGCTGGCGCCGGAGCTCCTCGGGCTCGTCCAGCACGTGGCCGCGTACGAGCGTCTGGCCGCGCAGGCGGCGGTCAGCGGCGACGTCGAGGTCGCGCGCAAGGCGCTGCTGACGCATCCGCTGATCGGCCAACACGAGCTCTCGACCCTGCTTCTGGAGCGCCTGCTCGAGGAGGGCGCCGGCTACCTGCCACAGTTCCGCCGGGAGGCGACGGTATGAAGCCCGCCGTCATTGCAGTCGACGGCGGCGCGTCGAAGACGCACCTCGCCCTCGTGGGCGCTGACGGTGAGCTGCTGACGCTCGTGCGCGGCCCCCAGAGCTCGCCGCAGATCGTCGGGCTTGCACAGGCGCTCGAGGTGCTCGACGGCCTCCACGCGGAAGCAGGCGCCGACGGCCCCGCACGAGTGGCGCAGCTCAACATGTCCGGCGTCGATTTCCCGAGCGAGGAGCACGAGCTGCGCGAGGCGATCGAGGAGCGGGGGTGGGCGAACCGGACAAGCGTCGACAACGACACCTTCGCGGTGCTTCGCGCGGGTACCGAGCGCGGCTGGGGAGTCGCGGTCGTCTGCGGCTCCGGGATCAACTGCGTCGGCGTCTCGTCCGACGGGCGCCACGCGCGCTTTCCGGCGCTCGGGCAGATAACGGGCGACTGGGGTGGAGGCTCCGACGTCGGCCACGCGGCGCTCTACTCCGCCGTTCGCTCGCAGGACGGTCGCGGTCCCCAGACGACGCTGGAGCGGGCCGTGCCGGCGCACTTCGGCCTGGAGACGCCGATCGAGGTCGCGGAGGCTATCCACCGCGGGCGGATCCGCTCGCGGCGCCTGCTCGAGCTGCCGCCGGTGGTTTTCGCGGAAGCGGAACACGACCGGGTTGCTCGCGAGATCCTCGACCGGGTCGCCTCCGAGATCGTCGCGATGGCACGCGTGGCACTGGAGCGGCTCGATCTCGTCGAGGAGCCCACCGAGGTGTTGCTCGGCGGGGGGCTGCTCCAGTCGGGTGACGGCCGCCTCCGCGGCGCCGTTCAGACCGAGCTGCGCCGCGCCGCGCCGAACGCGTCGGTCACCGCCGCGGGCTCGCCGCCGATCGTCGGCGCGGCCCTGCTCGGCCTTGACGCGATCGGCGCTCCGGTGGAGGCTCAGCGACGCGTGCGCGGAGAGCTGGAGGCGGCGGTGGCGGCGGAACGAGGGCCAAGCGATGGCTGACGTCCGCTACTTCCAGGCGACGAAGCTCTATCCCGGCACGGAGATCCCGGCGGTCGACGCGCTCGACCTCGACGTGCAAGACGGGGAGTTCATGGTCCTCGTCGGCCCGTCCGGCTCGGGCAAGACGACGGCGCTGCGGATGCTTGCCGGCCTGGAGGAGGTCGACGCCGGCGCCGTCCTGATCGGGGGCCGCGACGTCACCGACCTGCCGCCGAAGAAGCGCGACGTAGCGATGGTGTTCCAGAACTACGCGCTCTACCCCTACCTGACCGTCTCGCAGAACATCGCCTTCCCGCTCAAGATGGCGAAGGTCAAGAAGGCCGAGCGCGAGCGGAAGGCCGCAGAGGTTGCGGCGCGGCTCGGGCTCGAGCACTACCTCGAGCGCAAGCCGGCGCAGCTGTCCGGCGGCGAACGCCAGCGCGTCGCCATGGGCCGCGCGATCATCCGCCAGCCGAGCGTCTTCCTGATGGACGAGCCGCTCTCGAACCTGGACGCGAAGCTGCGCGTCCAGATGCGCGCGGACATCGCCGCGCTCCAGCGCGACTTCGGCATCACGACGGTCTACGTCACGCACGACCAGGCGGAAGCGATGACGCTCGGCCACCGGGTCGCCGTGCTCGACCGCGGCCGCTTGCAGCAGGTCGGCGCCCCCCGCGTGCTCTACGACCGACCCGCGAACCGCTTCGTCGCCGGCTTCATCGGCTCGCCGGCGATGAACCTGTGCGAGGTCGCGTTCGAGAACGGCGCCGTCTCGTTCGGGAGCGAGCGGGTGGAGGTCGGGGAGGCGGCGGCCAACGGGCGCACCGAGCTCGTGCTGGGCCTGCGGCCGGAAGCGCTCGAGCTCGGCAGCGAGGGCGTGCCGGCGCGCGTCGAGGTCGTCGAGGAGTTCGGCGCCGATGCGTTCGTCTTCTGCAGCGCGCAGATCGGCGGCAAGTCGACGAGGCTCGTCGCGCGCACGGAGACGCGGCGCGCGCCGGCACAAGGCGAGCGCGTCTCGCTGCGGGCAAGGCCGGACGAGGCGCATCTGTTCGACGCGAAGACCGGCGTGCGCCTCGGCGAAGACACGAGCTGAGCGCTTACGCTCCGCAGCGGTGAAGGTCTTCAACCTGCACGGTGACGAGTGGGATCGCACCGAGGACCGCGAGGGCTGGCGCAGCAAGGACGCGTGGGTCGGCGCACGCATCGGGGCCGAGCTGCTCGGCGGAAGCATGTACGAGCTCGAGCCCGGCGACCGACTGTGGCCGTACCACACCCACCACGCCAACGAAGAGTGGCTCATCGTCCTGCGCGGCGAGCCGACGCTCCGGACGCCGGAGGGCGAGCACGCGCTCAGAGAAGGCGACGTCGTCTGCTTTCCCCGCGGCAAGGAGGGAGCGCACCAGGTGCACAACCGCACCGACTCCGCGATCCGCGTCCTGATGCTCTCGACCTTGATCAAGCCCGACATCGTGGAGTACCCCGACAGCGGCAAGGTGGCCGCGCGGAGCGTGAAGGGCGAGCCGATCATCGCCGGCCGCCCGGGGCCCGAGCTCGACTACTGGGAAGGCGAGGACTAGGACTCCCGGGCCGGGTCGAGGCGCTGCGGCGGGAGTGACCGCGGCAGCCCGGTCCGCTTGCGCCGTGTCGTTGGGGACTGTCCCCACGAACCGGCTCGGCAGGCCAGTTGTGGATGAAAAGTCACACTTTCGTTACGCGCAACGAGCGGGGTTCTCCACGGCGCCGACTATCTTCCCCGTCGCGGAACCGCACCGCGCGGTCAGCCTGTTGGCTTGCGGCCTCGTCGTTCGCGACCACCAGCACCGTCATCCGACGCTGGTCCCGACGAGGCTCTTTTCGCCGGCGCTGGGTTAGTCGGCGTCCTCCACCGGCGGCGGGTCGCGCCGCGGGATTGGCGAGGCGTTGATCAGCGACGTCGTCGTCTCGCCGTAGGCGAGGAAGCGGTCGAGGACTGCGCTCAGGTCGTCGATCGAGCGCAGGTGGACCTTGAGGAAGAAGCAGTCCTCGCCGGTGATGCGATGGCATTCGCTCACCTCGGGGATCTCGAGCGCGAGCTCGGGAATCCGCGGCAGCTGCCCCGCGGCCGGCTTCACCCGCACGATCGCCGTCAGCGGATAGCCCAGTGCGCGCGGATCGATCTCGGCGCGGTAGCCCGTGATCACCCCGGACCGCTCGAGACGTTGGACGCGCTCGGCCACCGCCGGTGACGACAGGTTCACCCGCCGGCCGAGCTCGGCGAGTGAGACGCGACCGTCGCTCGTCAGCTCGCCGATGATCTTACGGTCAGTAGCGTCGATCTTCCGAAGCTTGAAGGCTGTAGCGACCATAACTCCGTCCTTTCGAGCGTCAGCAGACTCTAAACCCTTCGATCCGGTATGTCCATTGCGCCCTGCGGCCGCGAGAATGTCGCCATCGCAGAGGCCACCGCAGCACCTCCCCTAATCGCTTCGCGGAGCGAGGCAGTCCCGCCGCAGGCGTACTTCGTCGGCAGCGCGATCTTTCACTACCTCGGGCCCTCGTTCGCGGTGCTGCTCTTTGCCCGGGTCGACGTGCTCGGCGTCGCGTGGCTGCGAATCGCCTCCGCGGGACTCGTCTTCGCCCTCTGGCGCCGCCCCTGGCGCAAGTTCCGCGTGCTCGACCGCCGCGGCCGGCTGCTGATCGTCGGCCTCGGCGCCGTCTTCGCAGCCATGAACGCCTGCTTCTACATCTCGATCGACCGTCTGCCGCTCGCGACCGTGGCGGCGATCGAGTTCATCGGCCCGATCGTCCTCGCGCTCCTGGGCGCCCGCACCTCCCGCAACCTCGTCGCCGTCCTGGCCGCCGCAGTCGGTGTCTACCTGCTGACGCACGTGCGCTTCGGCGGCCAGCCGGTCGGCGTCGGCTTCGCCTTCGCCAACGCCGCGCTCTTCACGGCCTACATCGTCCTCGCGCACCGGGTCGCGCGCCGCTCTGCGATGGGCGGAGTGGACGGACTGGCCGCCGCAATGATGTTCGCCTTCGTCTTCGTCTCGCCGATCGGGCTCGCGGGCGCGGCCGACGCGCTCGGCGATCCGGTCGCGATCGCCGCCGGAATCGGCGTGGGCGTATCGTCCTCCGTCATCCCCTACGTCTTCGACCAGCTGGCGATGGCGCGGCTCCCGCGCGCGACCTACGCGCTCTTCGTCTCCTTGTTGCCGGCGACGGCGACCGCGATCGGCATCGTCGTTCTCGGGCAGCTTCCGACGCCCTTCGACGTGGCCGGCATCGCAGCAGTGATGGCCGGCGTCGCTCTGCATCGCGAGGTGAGCTGAGCTGGATCAGGTCCGGCTCGGCAACTCGGGCCTCCATGTCTCCCGGCTGGCGCTCGGGATGATGAGCTACGGCGAGGATCCGAGCCGGCCGTGGATGCTCGACGAGGCCGCAGCCGAGCCGATCGTCCGTCGCGCCGTCGAAGGCGGGTTCACCTTCTTCGACACGGCCGACATGTACTCCAACGGAGCCAGCGAGGTCGCCACCGGCCGGCTGCTCGCGAAGTTGCTCACGCGTGACGAGTACGTCGTCGGGACCAAGGTCTATTTCCAGACGACGCCGGGCCCGAACGGCCGCGGCCTCTCTCGCAAGCACATTCTCTCGGCGATCGACGCGTCGCTACAGCGCCTGCGGCTCGACTACGTCGACCTGTACCAGATCCACCGCTGGGACTCGGAAACGCCGATCGAGGAGACGATGGAGGCCCTGCACGACGTCGTGAAGGCGGGCAAGGCGCGGCACCTCGGCGCGAGCAGCATGTTCGCCTGGCAGTTCGCGAAGGCGCAGCGGGTCGCCGAGCGCCACGGCTGGACGCCGTTCGTCTCGATGCAGAACCACTACAACCTGATCTACCGCGAGGAGGAGCGCGAGATGATCCCGCAGTGCATCGACCAGGGCGTCGGAGTCATTCCGTGGAGCCCGCTCGCCCGCGGCTTCCTCGCCGGCACGCGCACGCGTGAGGGCGAGCGCCGGACGCGGCGCTCGGAGACCGACCCGCTCCAGGACCAGTGGTACGGCCGACCGGAAGACTTCGACGTCGTCGACCGCGTCCTCGAGCTCGCCGGGGAGCGCGGCGTGCCGCCGGCCCGGATCGCCCTCGCCTGGCTGCTGTACAAGCCCGGCGTCACCGCCCCGATCGTCGGGGCGACGAAGCTCGACCACGTCGACGACGCGCTCGCGGCCGCGGAGCTGACGCTGTCAGCCGACGAGATCGCGCGCCTCGAGGAGCCGTACCGGCCGCACCGGGTGCTCGGACACGGCGGCTAGCCCTCAGTCCTCGTCGTCGCCGGTTTCGTCGCCGTCGAGGTCGGACTCTTCCTCGCCAGGCGTCTGTCGCTCGATGAACTCCCGCGGCGAGCTGGGCGGATCGGTCGGCGGGTCTCCCGACTTCAGGTCTTCGATCTGCTCGCGCAGTCGCCGGGCCCGCTCCCTCCGGTCTTGTTCGTCGTCGGCCATCGCTACCCGTCCCGCCGCTTGAGCGCGGCGACCTGCTCGCGCAGCGCCTGAGCATTGGACGAGGCTGACGCAGCCGTCTCTTCGCCGACGGCGACGGCATCCTTCAGTGTCGGGTCCGTCCTGCGGAGGCCTTGGTCGATCCCGGGGTGCTCGGTCTGCGCATCGATCCAGACGCGGAGGCTGCCGGCGGCGGCGTCGAAGACCCCGAGATCGCGAAACCGCTTGCGCTCGCCGAACCAGATCCACTGCCACCAGTGGTTGGAGACGGGGTCGTGCCAGCTGAGGTAGCCGCCGCGCAGGATCTGGCGCGGGCCGGGGATCGCGCCCGTGTAGCTGTAACGGACGCCCTCGGCTCGGCGAGGATCGAGGAAGCGAGGTGTATAGAAGTCGGAGACGAGGATGTCGTTGACCGTGTAGGCGTACTCGGCGGCCTCGCAGGGATCGCAGATCTCGACCAGGAACTCGACCCGTCCCTGCCCCCGCCTGGGTGACCTCCCTGGAATCACGCGCCTGCCGAACGGGTCGGCGAGCATCTCCAGCATCTCGTGGCTCGCCGTCAGCGACCAGCTGTCGGACATCGCGATCAGGGCGAACGGCTGGCCGTTCGTGTCCTCGTGGACGCCCGCGGCGCCGGGGGTATGGATGTCGGTCTCGACGATCATCGGCCAGTAGCCCACCGGCACGTCCTCCAGACGTGGGAAAGCGTCGACGGACGCGGACACCTCCCAGATCGGGCCGAAGTCGCGCGTTACCTGGCGCTGAAGCGCAGCGGCGACCCGCGCGACATCGGACGGATCGTGCCCCGCGACCTCGGAGACCAGGGCCAGGTTGATCGGCAGCATCAGCGGCTCCTTTCGGACGCCCAAC
>JBKOYZ010000222.1:0-8930 GCA_046725655.1 Actinomycetota bacterium
GTCGTCGACATGACCCGCACCGAGAAGGCCGGCCGTAACGCGCGCGACGGGTATGCGACCGAGCATCTCGAAATCGCCGCGTACCAACTGCTCGAGCGCATCGCCACGGAGGCCGGCGACGAGGAGACCGCAGAGGCCGCGCGGGAGAACCGGAAGGACGAGGAAGCGATGGCGAAGAAGTTCGACGCCAACTGGGACCGCTTCGCCGAGCTCGCCCTGGAGGAGCAGGGCGTGAAGGCCTCGGCTTCCTAGCCTTCGCGACGCGACTTCCCGAGCGCCGCCGCGCCGTCTGCACCCCGAAGCGCAACTCACCGCCGCGCCGGAAGGTCTAATCCGCAGTCGTGCGCAGAGTCGTCGTTACCGGCCTCGGGGCGGTCACACCGCTCGGGAACACCGCGCCCGAGACCTGGCGCGCCGCTCTGAATGGCGAGAGCGGGATCGATTGGATCCGCGCCTTCGACGCAGCCGAGTTTCCGGTCCGGGTGGCCGCCGAGGTCAAGGACTTCGACCCGAACAACGCGGCCTCGCCGCGCGAGCAGCGGAAGCTCGACCGCAACGTGCTGCTCGCGCTCGCGGCGGCGAATGAGGCGGTAAGCAGCGCCGGTCTGAACGGCTTCGACCCCAACCGCGTCGGCATCGTCTTCGGCTCCGCGATCGGCGGGATCCTCGGGATCATGGAACAGAGCGAGATCCTTCGGGAGCGCGGCCCCGGGCGCGTCTCGCCGAACTTCCTGCCGAACGTGCTCGTCGACTCTGCGAGCGGGCAGCTCGCGATCTCGCTCGGCATCCGCGGGCCCAACTACGCGCCGGTGTCGGCGTGCGCGACCGGCTCGCACGCGGTCGGGGAGGGTGCCGAGCTGATCAAACGCGGCGACGCCGACGCGGTGCTGGCCGGCGGCACGGAGGCCTGCATGCACCCACTGATCCTCGCCGGGTTCATCGCCATGCGCGGGCTCGCCGTCGAGGACGAGCATCCGCCGCACGCGTCGCGGCCCTTCGACGCCACGCGCGCGGGGTTCGTGATGGGGGAAGGTGCCTGCGTGCTCGTCCTCGAGGAGCTCGAGGCCGCGCGGGCGCGCGGGGCGACGCTCTACGCCGAGGTGCTCTCCTACGGGACCTCGAACGACGCGCATCACATGGCGCAGCCGGAGCCCGCGGCCACGGGCGTCGCCGAGATGATCCGTGCGGCGATCGAGCGCGCCGGCGTCGACCCCGAGCGTGTCGGCTACATCAACGCGCACGGGACGTCGACGCCGCTCGGCGACGCCGCCGAGACGAAGGCGATCAAGGACGTCTTCGGCGACCACGCGTACGAGCTCGCCGTCTCGTCGACGAAGTCGATGATGGGCCACTGCTTTGGCGCCGCAGGCGCGATCGAGGCGATGATGTGCGTGCTCGCGGTGCACGAGGGGAAGCTGCCGCCGACGATCAACTACGCGCACCCCGACCCGGCCTGCGACCTCGACTATGTACCGAACGAGGCGCGGGAGGCGGAGGTCGACGTCGCGCTTTCGAACGCGATGGGCCTCGGCGGCCACAACGCGTGCGTCCTCGTCGGCCGCGTCGAGGGCTAGGCGGGCTCTTCCACCACCTCCGGCGTCAGCTCCGCAAGCGAGCGCAAGACGACATCGGCGAGCGCGAGCGCGTCCTCGTCCGGCGGGAAGTGCGGATTCGGGACGACGACCACCCGCATTCCGGCCGCCTTTGCGGAGCGGATGCCGGTGTGGGAGTCCTCGATCGCCGCGCAGTTCGCGGCAGGGACGCCGAGACGCCTTGCCGCCTCGAGGTAGACGTCGGGCGCGGGCTTTCCGCGCGCGACCTCCTCGGAGGAGACGGTCGCGCGGAAGAAGCGTCCAAGACCGCTCAGCTCGAGGACGAGGTCGATCAGTTCGCGGTTCGACGACGACGCCAGGCCGAGCGGCCAGCGAGCGGCGAGCCGCTCGACGGCTTCCACCGCGCCGTCGATCAGCGGCAGCCGCCGGCGGTAGAGCTCCTCCATCCGTCGCACGACCTCGGTGTTGATCTCCTCGGGCGGCTCCGGAAGGCCGATTTGCTCGTGCATGTAGCGCGACCACTCCGGCGAGCTCATCCCCATCATGTCCTGCTGCGCGCGGTCGTGCCAGCGCCCGCCCCGCTCGCGGGCGAGCTCCTCGCGCGCCTCGTCCCAAAGCTGCTCGCTGTCTAGCAGCAGGCCATCGAGGTCGAAAATGACGGCTTGGATCACGCCGAGGCGTACCGTTGATCCACGTACACGAGCGGCCGCGCAGGTGCGCCGTCCTCAACGAAATCCACCTCGCCCACGAAGAACGTGTCCTCGCCGGCTGGCACCTCCTGCACGACGGTGCCGGTGAGCCAGCCGATCGCTCCCTCGAGCAGCGGCGGGCCGGGGACGTCGCGGACGTCGACTCCCTCCCAGAGCGCGATCGGCGGCACGCCGCGCGCGAAATGCTGCGCGAGGCCCTCCTGGCCGGCCGCGAGCAGGCTCGCGCCGAAGGTTCCCGCGCGGCGGAGGAGCTCGTGGAGCGAGGCTTCGCGCCGGACGGCGAAGCCCACGAGCGGGGGCGAAAGGGAGAGCGGGATCAAAGTTCCGACCGTCAACGCCAGGCGTTCCGCGTCGAGGTCGACGCCGACGACGGCGACTCCCGCCGGGAAACGCCGCATCAGCGCGCGAAGCTGCTCGCCGCTCGCTGCCACGGGCGGCGAGCCTACTAGTGCTGCGGACAGAGCCGCGCGGCGCGCAACCCTTCTTGTGAAGCGACAGCGCGCACGAAGAAGACGTATCTTGGTGCCGCGACCCGGGGATGAATCAGCGTCGATCTGAGCGGAGGGGTGATTATCTGAGTTCCGAGCAGCAATGCGGCCGAGGCCACGGTCGTCGGCGGTCACGACTGTTCGACATGATCCTCTTGGCCGCCGCGCTCGCCGGGGTCTCCGCGATCGCTGCCGGCTGCGCCTTCGACGCGCAAATCCTGGTTCGGTTCAGCGGGACGTCGCCGGTCGTGGTGACCGAATCCGTCAAACCGGAGCAGGTCCCGTACTGGGTGGCAGGCATGACACACCGAAACGGTCAGGTCGTCGGGGTCAACTGCGCAGTCACGCTGCTCTACGAAGTCAAAGAGGCGACGGGCACAGCCGTGCTGGTGCAGCGTTACGTCGTCAAGCTGCGTACCCGACCGCTCCGGCGCGGGACTGCCTACAGGTTCGACTGCCAGGGCCCACTGATCATTCAGTTGCCGGCCGACGCTTCCGCGGTCTCGGCGACGGCGACGAACGCATCCGGGCTGACCGCAGTGTTACCGACGCGGGCGCCCGTGGGCTCGCTCCCGCTTGCACACGGGAGGCGTCTGCGGCCGGATCCCAGGACGCGGTTCGCCGTTATCGAATGGCAACCCACCTTCGCCGCCGGCGATTACGAGCTCGAGCTGTCGTTCAGCCTCGCCAAAGCCCGCACGTTCAAGCAGAAGGCGGTCTACACGGCCTCGGTCTCGTGCGGACGCTCCAGGTACCTGCAGCCGATCCTGCCGCCGGTGGCGAGGATGGCCCGAGCGCCCGCGTTGACCATTCGGCCGTCCGCCGACACGGTGACCGTTCCGCTTCCGCGGGTCGCCCCCGGGATCCGCACCTACGCCGAGGCTAACCGCACGCTTTCCTGCGTCCGCTAGGGCGGCGCCGGACGCCGAGATGCTGCACTAGCAGCCACTCGTTCGGAGAGTTCGGGGCTAGTCCTCGTCCAGCTCCTCGGCGAGGAGCGCGCACGCGTACGCGCGCCAGGCGAGCGAGGGATCGGAGCGAAGCGCCGACACCGCCTTCGCCAGGCTCGGAAAGGGCACCGCGTCGTATGCCAGCGCCTCCAGGCCCTCTGCGAGCTCGGCGCGGCGCCCCGGCTCGTCGAGCTCGTCGGCGAGGGCGGTCACAGCCCGTCCGTCGAGCACGAGTCCTCGGTGGGGGTCGCCGCCCGACGCCAGCAGTAGGAGGGCACGCCGTCGCGCAGCGTTCAGCTCGTCCGGCTCGAGCTCGAGGTCGCGCGCGGCGAGCAGCGCTACGGCAGGGCGGAGATCGGTCTCGGCCCCGACGGCGTCGAGCGACTCGAGCAGCGCGGTGACGTCCACGCGGGCAACGTAGACGAACGGGCTGCTAGATCACTAGGTGATCAGGTACGAGATGAGGAACGCACCGAGCGCCGCAAGCCCGCCCCCGGCGATGAGGGCCCGTCGCTGGGCGATGAACGCGGCGGCCGCGCGGTTCGGGACGGCCTCGCGCGGCAGCGCGCCAAGCGCCAGCAGCACGATCGCCGCGCCGAGGATGAGCAGGAGAGCGAGCTGTGTCCCGCCGTCGCCGGGCAGGACCTTCGAGGCGCGTGCGCCGAGCAGCCCCGCGCGCTTCGGCGCCGGCGCCTTGGGCGTCTTCGTGACCTTCGAGACCGCGCTACCGCTCTCGTGTCCGCTCTTCCCGGTTCCGCCGGCGAGGCTGGTCGAGCCGAAGGAGCCGGAGCCGCCCGAGCCGCCGGAGAAGAACGTCACGATCGTGCGCAGCGGGTTCGCGCCGCTGCACGTGAACACGATGCCATCGCCGACCACGAGCGTCTTGCGCAGGACGGTCTTGGCGCCGGCACGGCCGCGGAGCCGGTAGACGCCCGGTCCGAGCTTGCGGCCGTGGATCCGCCTCTTGAACCGGAGCCGGTTGACGCCGGCATGCGCGTGGACCTTGAAGCTGGCGACGACGCCGCAACCGATCCTGCGGACACTGAACTTGACCACGTGCGGCCGCTTCAGGCGGAAGACGAGTGTCGCCGTCTGGTGCCGGCGGTCAATCGTCAGCGCGTGCCGAAGACTCTGGGCGCTCGCGTAGGACGAACGTGATCCCGCTGCAGATCCGCGCGCAGAGGAGCCACGCGCGCCCGCTCCCGCGGCGGCGCCTGAGCCCGCCCCCGAGCGCGCGGTCGAGCCCGCGCCGGCGGTCGAGCCGGCCGGCCCCGATCCCGAACCGCTGGAAGACGAGGTCGATCCGCCGCCGGCGGCAGGAGGCGGAGGCGACTGTCCGGCCGGAGGCGGAGGAGACGAGGGCGGGGGCCCGGGCGGCGGGGGAGGCGTAAGCCGCGGCACGCTCACCGTCGGCGGCGGCGGGAGGACCGGCGGAGGCGGGAGCACCGGAGGCGGAGGCGGAGGCGGCGGCGGGGGCGGCGGGGGCGGCGGCGGTGGCAGCGGCAGGGTCGGCGTCGTGATGGTCGGCAGGGTCGGCGTTGTGATCGAGATCGTGGGAAGGTCGGCAGTGATCCCGGGCCCGGCGGTGAGTGCGAAGGCGGCACCGATGCCGGCGAAAGCGAGAACGACGCCCGCAACGATTCGTCGCACGCGATTTCGTGGCCGCACGTCTGTTCAACAGATTTGACGCTGTTTCGGTTGCGGCTTCGAGGGTTTGCGACGACGCCGTCCCGAGGAAGATGGGCGCGAGATGCCGACGACGCGGGACTACTACGAGGTGCTCGGCGTCTCCCGCGAGGCCGACCCCGACGCGATCAAGCAAGCGTTCGGCGAACGGGCGACGGCCCTCCACGCGAACGTCTCCGACGATCCGAAAGCGCTCGAGGACTTCGAGGAGCTCAAAGAGGCCTATCGCGTCCTCTCCAGGCCGTCGGCTCGGCGCCTCTACGACCGCTTCGGCTACCGCGGGCGCGGCCACGGCTGGTTCGCGCCTGCGGGGGCTGGAGCCCGCGCCGCGGGCGACTTCGTGCGCCGGCGAAGGCCGCCGGTTGCGGAGGTGCTGCTGGACGAGCTCGAGGCCAAACGGGGTGTGCGCAGGGAGGTCCGCTGGTCGCGCACGGTTCCCTGCGACGCGTGCGGCGGTCGAGGCGTTGCACCGGGCGCGCTCGAAATGGCATGCCCGGCCTGTGACGGAACCGGTAAGCGGCAGGTCGAGAGCTCGCTCGCAGGCGGCGAAGGAGCGCTCCCCGTCGACGTCTGCGCGGCGTGCGGCGGCCGGGGCCGGGTCGTCAGCGAGCCGTGTCCGGCCTGTGACGGCGCCGGCGCCGCGACGATCGACGAGTCAGCTGAGGTCGACGTGCCCGCCGGCGTGTCGGATGGGACGCGGCTGCGGGTCGGTGCAGACGGCTCGCGGACGGTCCTCGTCCGCGTGTTCGCGGCGCCGCCCGACCCGCCCTTCGTCCGCTACGTCGCCGCCGCCGGGCTTCTCGTCGCCCTCGTGTGTTTCTGGCTCTTGCTGCGGTAGACGTCGACGCCTCGGATGGAGGCGACGCGGTCGTAGCCGCGCAGGATCAGCCGCGCGGTCCGGCCGGTCGGGTCGATCGTCCCCAGCGGCTGGACGACGAGGACCAGCCTTGCGCGCCGAAGGGCGAGCGCGCGCTGCACGTCACCGAGAGCGCCTGGTACCGATTCCACGTTCCGGGCCCACAAGTACCGGACGGCCGGGCGTCGGTTGGCAAGGTAGTACAGGTCTGCATCGGCCCAGATCGCGAGAATGGGATCGCGCGCACGCGTGTGCGCGCGCACGTAGCGCGCGAGCGCCCCGTCGTGGACGAGATGAGGATCGTGCGGCCAGATCTCCTCCGCCTGCTCTCCCGGCGAGGCGAGGGCCACCGGCAGCGCGAGCGCGAGCGATACGGCCGCTCCCGCCAGCGCAGCCGTAAGGGCCGGGCGGCGCCGCGCGAGCCAGAGCCTGCGCAGTCCGACCGCGCCGAGTACGGCCAGCGGCGGGCCGAGCTGGAGGTAGTAGTGCGGGTGGAAGTTGCCGCCGCCCAGGACCCCGAGGATGGCGGCCCCGAGCCACAAGCGCGCGAGCAGGGGAGACCGGCGCCAGCCGATCGCCGCCAGCACGGCGAGGAGTCCGAGCCCCTTCGCCGCCGGTGGCAGCGAGAGCCAGAGCTGGTGGATCCGCGCCGAGACCGAGCCGGTCAAAAGCGAGTCGCCATGGAACCGATAGCCGACGACGGCGTAGAGCCATTCGTGGAGCTTCGCCGCGCTGGCCGCGGCGATTGCGACGGGCACGAGCGCGGACGCGACCAGAGCGCCGGCCGGCGCCAGCCCTCGGCGCCGCTCTCGCCAGAGAAGGAACGCGACGGCCGCCAGTCCGGCGTCGAACGCCGACTGCTTAACGAGCACCGCGCAACCGGTGAGAGCCCCGGCGAGCAGCAACCACCTCGCGCGCCGCCCCTGGAGGTAGATGCAGAAGCAGAGCAGCGACAGAACCGCCGGCAACGAGGCGAGCAGCTCGCCCGAAAGCGTGAACGATTCGACGAACGGCGACGCCCCGAGGGTTGCCGCTAGCAAGCCCGCGGCGACGGCCGTTATCCTGCCGCCCACGAGCCGCAGGGTCAGGAGCATTGTGGCGGCCACGACGAGTGCCGCGACAACCGCTGCAGCAACGCGCATCGCTACCGGAGAGCCGCCGACCAAATGGAGAGCGCGAAAAACGAGTACGAGGCCCTGCGGGCGGTCGACCCAGGCGCCGCCGTAGAGGGTCGCCCCGTCGCGCCACAGCCGGGCCACCTCGGCGTACCCCCCTTCGTCGGCGGTGAGTGGAGCGCCCCAGAACGGCGCCCGTACGAGGACGGCGAGGCCGACCGCGAGGCCGGCCAGAAGTGGGGCCCGCCGCGCGCAGATCTGAATCGCCGAACGACGATCTTGGCCGGGGTCGGCTTGGCCGTGGCGCTCGGTGTCGCCGTCTGGCTCTTCGGCCTCGGGCTGACGCCGGACCGCTACCTGCTCGTCCTCCTGGTTCCCGCGCTGATCCTGCGGCGGGCGCGTCGCTACGTGTTCGATTTCGTTCCCTTCGGCGCGCTGCTCGTGATCTACGCGCAGTCTCGCGGAATCGCCCATCTGCTGCACCCGCATCCCTACTACACGCCCCAGTTGGACGCGGACAAGTTCCTGTTCGGCGGCTTCGTCCCTTCGCAAGAGTTGCAAGCCTGGCTCTGGAGCGGCGCGATGCAGTGGTACGACCACGTCGTGCTCGCCGTGACGAGGCTCCACTTCATCGTCCCGCCGCTCCTCGCGTTCATCCTCTGGGTCAAACGGCGGGCGCTGTTCTACCGCTTCGCGGCGGCGATCATCCTGCTGTCCTTCGTCGGCTCGCTCACGTTCTATCTCTTCCCGGCCGCGCCGCCCTGGGCTGCCGGCGAGAAGGGGCTGCTGCCCGGGCTGATCCGGATCCCGCACAACCCGGCTCCCAATCCCTCGGGAGCGCACAGCTACCACGGCGTCTCCGTGTCCAGACTGATCGACCCGAACCCGTATGCGGCGATCCCGTCGCTGCACGCCGGCTACGCATTCCTCTGCTTCCTCTTCGTCGCCGTGCTGGCGTGGAAGACGCGGTGGCGGTGGTGGGCGATCGGAGTCGGGATGCTCTACCCGCTCGCCCAGTCCTACGCCGTCGTCTACACCGGCAATCACTACGTCGTCGACCTGCTGATCGGCTACCTGTACGCGGCGGCCGCGCTGCTCGCCGTGCAGGCCTTCTGGCGCCGCAAGCGGTTGCCCGTATGAACGGCGGCGGGGCTCATCAGAGCCCCGCCGCCTTTTGAGTCCTTACGGCGTCAGGACCGGCGGTGCCGCGGGCGCCTCGTCCGTGATTTCGGGAGCCTCGGACGACAGGTCCGGCACCCACTCGAGCCACTTCGGCAGGTACCAGTTCCACTCGCCGAGCAGCTTCATCGTCGCCGGCAGCAGGACGCCGCGGATGACCGTCGCGTCGATCAACACCGCCACCGCGAGCCCGAAGCCCATCTGCTTGATGTCGATCTGGCGCAGCGAGGCGAAGATCGCGAAGACGGCGACCATCACGATCGCGGCGCTCGTGACCGTGCCCGCCGTGGTCCGGATGCCGCGCTCGACCGCCTCCTCCGTCTTCATGCCGCGGTCGACGAGCTCCTTGATCCGGCTGAGGATGAAGACGTGGTAGTCCATCGAGAGGCCGAA
>JBKOYZ010000219.1:0-9633 GCA_046725655.1 Actinomycetota bacterium
CGGGGTCGGGGGCGACGGCTCGGGGCCGGGATCCGGCACCGGCGTCGGCATCGGCGGCTCCGAGGGCACCGGCGACGGCTCGGGGACGGTGACCGGTTGCGGCGGCTCCGACGGAACCGGCGACGGCTCCGGCACCTGAGGCGGCTCGACGACGTCCGTCGGCTGCGCCTGGAGCTGCGCGCGCCGGATGCGCTCGTTCGCTTCTGCGGCGACTCTCGTCATCTCCCCCTCCTTTGCGGCGCGCGCCTCATCGAGCTCGCGCATCCGATTGTTGCCGTTTGCGGCCTCTTCTTCCCTGCCACCGTACACGGCTTCGCCGAGCAAGCGGGCCATTTCGGCGCGCTGGGCGTCGATCTGCGAGATCTCACGCCGAAGCCGACCCAGCTCTCTCCGGGCCGTCGAATGCGCCGCCACGGCCTCGACGGCGTAGCCGGTGCGGTGGCGGATTCCTCCTGCCGCGCGCCCGGAGATTCTCGCCACGGCGTTGTCCGGCACTCGCCGCGAGGCGGCGACGAACAGCACCGCGAAGACGGCCGCCGCGGTGAAGAGCAGGATCGCAACGACGAGGTGGCCCGCGACGAGTACGGCGATCGCGACGGCAAGCGATGCGACCGCAAGGCCGAAGACGGCCAGCGGCGGCGTGATCCCGAAGTAGCGCGGGTCGGCAACCGTGATGTTCACCGGCACGCGCCCCGTCTCGTCGGGCGGAATCATCTCCACGGCGGTGACGTCGTCGTCCGCCGCGAGCGTGCGCACCCCGCACTTGGGACAGAAACGCGCATTTTCCGGCAGCCGCGAGCCGCAGTTCGGGCAGCTAGCGCCGTGCATGCATCCTCGGCTCCGCAGGCGGGCGAGGCTTCGAGTCGAGCGCTTTGAGCGCTTCTGCCGCGCGGCGGCGCAGCGGTCCGACGAGCTGCCGGTAGTCCTCGTCGGAGACCTTGCCGGTCCGGTGGTCGAACTCGAGCTCCTTCAGCGCCTCGAGCGCGCGGTCGCGCTCCTCCGCAAGCTCGAGACGCCTGCGCTCTCCGGCGCTCGGCTGCTCGAGCCGATCCTCCGCCGCAGACAGGCCCGGCCGGCGCAGGAACGGCAGCGCCACGACGACCACGCAGACGACCACAAGCAGCGTCGCGAGCAGAGCCCAGACGATCACGCCAGGAATGCTAGAGCCGCCGGGACTGCGGCCCTGGGCCGACCGTATGCGTACGGGCTCAGGCCTCCGGCGCTGCGGCAGGGCGCCGCGAGGGGACCCGGTAGCCGTGCTCCTCGCACAGGCTGCCGGGCGAATCCTCGGTCAGCGAGTCGCAGTAGCCCTTGCCGTAGGCCGCGCGCATGAACGCGGCCACGACCTCGATGCTCCACTCCTCGATCTCATTCGCCTCGCGCCAGAGCTCGGCCAGGCGCAGGTCGATGTCGAGCTCCAGGAGATCGATGCGGCTCGGGCTGTTCGACATGCACGGAGCGTAGAAACCGCGTCGGACGGCACTAGTACGCTGCCCCAGTGGGCGACCTCCATTTCGGCCCGGCGCGGGTACCTTCCCGCGAGAGCCCCGAGGCCGCCCTCGAGCTACTCCAAGAGCGCGGCTACACCGCCTGCGAGATCGACTTCGAGGGCAAGTTCTGGATGGACTATCCGTGGGCCGAACGATTCGGCGAGCTCGCGCGCGAGAACGACATCGCGCTCTCGGTTCACGCGCCGATCGCCGGGTTCATGGGTCACGTCGAGCGCGACAAGAAGCAGCGCATGGCCGTCGGCATGCTCGACCACTCGGCCGGCATCGCGAAGGCCGCTGGCGCCGAGGTCGTCGTGTTCCATCCCGGCTTCCTGCTCGGCCGCGAGCGGGACGTCGCAATCGCCTCTGTCTGCGAGCAGCTTGCAGAGCTGCGCGAGCGCCTCGAGGGCAAGGATCGCGCCGTCCCGTTCGGCGTCGAAATCATGGGCCGCGTCCGTGAGCTCGGAACTGCAGACGACGTGTTCGAGATCGCCGGGCGCTGCGGTTGGGTCCGCCCCGTGCTCGACTTCGCCCATCTGCACGCGGTCACGGACGGCGCGTTCACGACGACCGAGGCGTTCCTGGAGATCGTCGAGAGCGCTGACGCGATCCTCGAGCCCGAGGCGCCCTTCCACGTGCATTTCTCGGACATCGCCTATGCGAACCGGAACGAGACGAAGCACCTCGCGTACGGCGAGGGAACGCTACGTGCCGAGCCGCTGGGCGAGGCGCTGGCCCGCTTCGAGCGGCCGGCCACGGTGATCAGCGAGTCGCCGGACGACGAATCGCATCAGGCGATTCGTCGCGGCCTTCTCGCCGGGCTTCAGGTCGAAGCCTGAAGAACTGTCTGCGATTGACCTGATCGCGCACCCGCGGGTCGAGAGAGTGGTGCTCTCGACCTTCGCGGGCGCGCGATCGCGGTCGTTCGTACGCTCATCACGCACGGTACGCGGGCGCTCGCGACGCTGCGCGCTCGCGCAGCCGACCGGCCTGCAGGCGCAGCCATGCCGTGTACCCGCTCCGACTGCGCGACTCCGCGCCCGCCGAAGCGGGGAGTCGCCGCGCTTCTTGCGCCAGATCGGCAATGCGCTCGCGTGCCAACTGCCGTCGGGCTTCGGAATCGTAGTAGAGCACCGTCTTCCCTCCTCTCGCCTTGTAAGTCGTCGAAGACTCACTGCGTCGGCGAAAAAAGGGCGCACGAATCTAACGGTCAAGTATTCTGGCTCAATTTCGGCCGACGAAGCGGCCATCGGTTTTCGACCCCTGTCGATAACTGGCGTCGCATCTCTGTCGCATCACCTCCTGAATCGATTTGATATTGGGTTCCGAAACGACGAAGGCGACCCGTCGGGTCGCCCTCGCGAGAAGCTGCTATCCGGCTAAGGTCTAGCCGGCGCACCTCCGTGCGAGGACGAGCCTGCTCCCAGCGACACCGACGCAGTCGGCTTCGCTAGCCGCGCCGCGCCCCAGCGGGAGTGCCGGTGCGAGGAACGAGTCGGTGAACGTGGACTGGGTCATCGGGTCTCCTGAACGTCGCAGAGCAAGCGACAATAGCGCACGCCGACGTTGATGGCAAGGGTATATCATCGGATTTCTCGAGCGCCGACATTGTCGCCGCATTTCCGACTCGAGTCGAAAACGCGTCAGGCGATTCGCGCGGGGCTCGACTCGGGAGTCAGAGCCTCGGCTCGCGTCTCGAAGGCGGCCGCCTCGTCTTCGCGCCCCCGATCCCGCAGCAGCCCGGCCAACTCTGCGCGCGACTCGGCGTGGAAGGCGCGGTACTCGGTCGAGTCGAAGATCTCGACCGCCTCGCGGAGCAGCGCCTCCGCCTCGTCGTAACGCCCCTGGGCCTTGCGGACGCGCGCGAGGGTCGTTCGCGTCGAGGCGCGAGAGCTCATGTCCTGGGACCCGACGGTCTCGATCGCGGCGGTGGCATACCGCTCGGCCTCGTCGATCCGCCCCTTGAGCAGAAGGACCTCGGCCAGCCGCCGCTGCGCCTCGCAGAGGGTGCCGCGGTCCTCGAGCGGCGCCAGCGTCCGGATCGACTCGCGGCTCAACCGCTCGGCGCGATCGATGTCCTCCCGATACCAGGCGGCGACGGCGAGGCGGTAGAGGGCCCGCCCGAGCGCCGACGCTAGGCCTGCCTCCTCGAAGAGCGCGCGCGCCTCGTCGAGCTGTCTCTCCGCCTCGGCGTACTCGTCACGCCGGATGGCGTAATCGCCCGACTCCATGAGCGCGAACCCACGAGCGACGATCGAGCCGCTCTCCTCGGCGAGCTCGAGCGAGTGTGCGATCAACGGCTCGGCTCGGTCGAACTCGTTGCGAGCCGTGTACGCCCCGGCCAGGTCGACCGCCGCCCGGCTCTCGAGATCTTGCCTCCCCGCCTCCTGGGCGATCGCGAGCTGCTCCCGTGCGAATCGCTCCGAGTCGGAGAGCCGACCGCGCCACCACGCGGCCTTGTAGAGGACGTGGAGGGCGTCGAAGCGCGGCTCCCGGTCGTCCGAGTCGGCCACGTCGAGCGCGAGCCCGGCGAGCCGCTCGGCTTCGGCGACGTCGGCGCGGCGGTTGAGCGCGACCTCGGCCAAGGCGGCGAGGGCACGCGCCTCACAGTGGCGGTCGTCGGCCTCGGCGGCTTCCGCACGGACGCGCTCCATCTCCTCCGAAACGGCGGGCATGTCGCCCAGCCGCCAGGCGGCGCGTGCGGCCTCGTACCGCCTTTCGAGCGTGGGCTCAAGCTCGAGCGCGCGCAGCAGCTGCTTCCGCGCGGATCGGTTCGCCTCGCGGGCGAGCGCGCGACGGCCCGCGGACTCCAGCGCCTCAGCCGCCTCGTGTGCGAGCTCGTCCGGCGGCCGGCCGTCCAGCTCGGCGATCAGGCCGACCGCCTGATCGAGGTGGTACGCGCGGATCTCGAGCAGCTCCTCGCCCGCGCGCTCCCTCAGCCAGCCGGCGAAGCGCGCGTGCAGGTCGGCGCGCGCTGACTTCGACAGACCCGCGTATGCGACCTCGCGGATAAGGACGTGCTTGAACCGGTATGCCTTTTCGCCCGAGATCGTCGAGCGCGGCTCCGGCAGGAGGAACTCGCGGAGAAGCAGCGAGTCGAGAGTCTGCTCGAGGTCCTCGACTTCGGACGTCAGCTCCGCGATGGCGCCGGCCCAGAAGATTCGGCCCATGACGGATGCCCGCTGCAGGACGGTTTTTTCCTCGGCCGGCAGCCGGTCGATGCGGGCCGCGATCAGTGCCTGGAGCGTGTCCGGAATCCGGGCCGCAAACTCGTCCAACGGACGGCCCTCGCACTCGGCCAGCATCCGCACCGTCTCCTCCACGAAAAGCGGATTGCCTTCGGTCTTCGCGAGCAGCGCCTCGCGCGCCTCCGCGTCGAGCGCGCTCTCGCGCGCGAGGACATCGACGAGCTCCTCGCTCTCGCGGCGTCCCAGAGGCTCGAGCTCGATCGCGGTTGCGCGGACACGCCCGCCTCCCCAGCCGGGGCGAACGTCGAGCAGCTCGGTGCGCGCGAGCGCGAGGATCAGAAGCGGCGCGTCGCGCACCCACTCCGAGAGGTGCTCGATCAGGTCGAGCAGCGCGTCCTCGGCCCAGTGGATGTCCTCGAAGGCGAGCACGAGCGGCTGGTCCTGCGCCATCCGCACGACCCATTCGCGTGCGGCCCACGCGATCTCCTGCTGGCTCCGCTCGCCCTTGACGGCCTCAAGGACGCCCGACGCGAGCCCGAGCAGGTCGGCGACTGCTTCGTTCTCGCAGGACTCGCGGAGCTTCTCGACCGCGATGTCGAGCGGGTCGTCGTCGGTGATCCCCGCAGCGGCCTTGACCATCTCGGCGAGCGGCCAGTACGTGACGCCTTCGCCGTACGGAAGCGAGCGCCCGATGAGCACCGTCGAGCCCTCGAGCGTGTCCACGAACTCGCGCGCGAGGCGGCTCTTGCCGACGCCCGGATCGCCGTAGATCGTGAACAGGTGCGCCCGGCGGTTCCGGACGGCGCGGTCGAACGTGTTCGCCAGCAGCTCCAGCTCCGCGTCCCGGCCGACGAGCGGCGCGCGCACCGTCGTCCGCACGGGCGCGCTGTCCTGGACTCCTGTGGCGCGCCAGGCCCAGATCCTGTCGCCGAATCCCTTCAGGTCGACCGGCCCCACGTCCTCGACCCGCACGCGGCCCTCCGTCAGGCGATACGCATGTGGGCCGATCAGGATGTCGCCGGGACCTGCAACCTGCTGCAGCCGGGCTGCGATGGTGACCGCCTCGCCGGTGGCGAAGGTCGAGTCGCTCTCGTCGACAACGACTTCGCCCGCCTCGACCCCGACGCGCGCCTCCAGTCCGAGCTCGCTCACCGACTCCAGCATCGCCAACCCGGCGCGGACGCCGCGCTCGGCGTCGTCCTCGTGCGCCTGCGGCACCCCGAAAGCGGCGAGGACCGCGTCTCCTGCGAACTTCTCGACGATGCCGCCATGCGTCGTCACGCAGTGCGAAACGCGCTCGAAGAACTGCGTCACCCGGCGCCGTGCGACCTCGGGATCGGTCCCGGCTACGAGCGACGTCGAGTCGACGAGGTCGACGAACAGGACTGTCGCCAGCTTTCGTTCCATGCCCTAAGTGTATGAACGCCCGGCGCGAGGGCTGAAATCCCGCGATTCCGGCTCCTTTACCATCCGGCGCATGCTCGACCCGAAGGTTTTCAAGGCCTACGACGTGCGCGGGATCTACCGCGAGGAGCTCGACGAGGACGGCGCATACGCGATCGGACGCGCATTCGTCGAGCAGTTCGAGCCGTCGAAGATCGCCGTAGGCCGCGACATGCGTACCTCGAGCCCGGCGATGGCCGCTGCCTTCACCGACGGCGCCGCGGACGCAGGAGCCGACGCGCTCGATCTCGGGCTCGTCGGCACGGAGATGGTCTATTTCGCGGTCGGGGAGCTCGATCTCGACGGCGGCGTCGCCGTCACCGCATCGCACAACCCCAAGGAGTACACCGGAATGAAGATCGTCCGCCGGGGCGCCCTTCCGGTCGGCGGCGAGTCGGGCTTGCTCGACATCCGCGACCGGGCGCTGCAGGTGTCGGGGCGCGGCGCGACCGCGACGCGCGGCGCCGTCGTGGAGCACGACATCTGGCCGGCGTACGTCGAGCGCGTGCTCTCGTTCGTCGACGTCGACGCGATCGACCCGCTCCGAATCGTGATCGACGCCGCAAACGGGATGGGCGGCGTGATGTTGCCGCCGGTGCTCGAGTGCCTGCCGGTCGACGCCGTTCGCTGCTTCTTCGAGCCCGACGGCACCTTTCCGAACCACGAGCCAAATCCTCTGTTGCCGGAGAACCGCGAGTTCATCGTGGCGAAGACGCTCGAGGAGAGCGCCGACTTCGGTGTCGCCTTCGACGGCGACGCCGACCGCTGCTTCTTCGTCGACGACAGCGGCGAGTTCGTGCCCGGGGACTTCGTCACCGCGCTGCTCGCCCAGGCGGTGCTCGAGAAGGAGCCCGGAGCCAAGGTCATCTACGACCTGCGCGCGAGCTGGGCGGTTCCGGAGACGGTCGAACGGGCGGGCGGCGTTCCCCTCGTCAACCGCGTCGGGCACGCGTTCATCAAGCATCGGATGCGGGAGGAGGGCGCTGCCTTCGGCGGCGAGGTCTCCGGGCACTACTACTTTCGCGAGTTCTCACAGGCAGACTCGGGCGTCGTGCCGTTCCTGCTGATGCTCGAGTTGGTGTCGAAGAAGAAGCAGAAGCTGTCGGAGATCCTGGCCGGCTACCGCAGGCGGTACTTCATCACCGGCGAGCTGAACACGCCGGTCGCCGACGTGGACGCGAAGCTCCAGGAGCTCGAGCGGCGCTTCGGCGCGGAGGGCGAGCTCAGCCATCTCGACGGCGTTTCGGTCGATGCCGGGGACTGGCACATGAACGTGCGCCCGTCGAACACCGAGCCGCTCCTGCGCCTCAACCTCGAGGCGCGCACCCCGGAGCTGATGGAGCGCAAGCGCGACGAGGTGCTGGCGACGATTCGTTCGTGACGATCGAGCTCGGCCACGTCACCGATCGGAAGCCGCCGTTTAAATACGCGGCCTTCACTCGGGTCGGCTTCTCGGACACAGACGCCCAGGGGATCGTCTACTACGGCCGCTATCTGCCCTATTTCGACCTCGCACGAGTCGAGTACCACCGACACCTCGACATGATCGAGTCCGCGATGCGCGACGACCAGTTCGTCATGCGCGCGTCCACCGTCGAGTACTTCGCGCCGGCGCGCTTTGACGACCTGATCGAGATCTTCATCCGCCTGCGTCGGATCGGCAGGACGAGCGCGACGTACGAATGCGCGGCGTACCGCGTCGACGACGACGCCCTGATGGTGACCGCGGAGCAGACGCTCGTGCTCGTCGATCTGGAGGAGCGGCGCGCACGCCCGATTCCGGAGTGGTACCGCGAGCAGATCTTCGCGTTCGAGGGCGACGACTGCGAGCTTGCCCTCCCGACGTGAGCCAGGCGCCGACCGACTACCGGCCGGCACTGGAGGCCGTCGAGCGCATCCTCAATCGCGGCGGGCATCCGGACGACGTCCTACAGGAGGTGCTCTACGCGCTGCACGCGCGTGGGGTCGAGTTCGGGCTCGTGCGCTTCGCCGCAGGCGACAGGTTTGCCGATGGGCCTTCGGTCGGCGAGCGGACGTCCGCGCTCCAGACGGCGGTCGTGTTTGCGGGCGAAACGGTCGGCGTCCTCGAGCTCGAGGTCGACGACGCGCAGTTCGCCGCTCGGGTGGCGACGTTGATCTCGCCCTATGTTCGGTCGGGACGGGACATGCGTGGAGGGTGAGCAGTTTCGAGGCCGGGCGCGCCGGATGCCCGCTGCCGCCCGTCCCCGAAGCGGAGCGGGCGCCCAGCGTCCTTGTTCGACCCTGCCCTTCTACTCGTTGCACCCGGATCGAGGCAGCTCGCTATCCCTCTTTCGAGGTACCGCGTCGTCGGGGCGATCCGTCGTCCGAGCGATCACCGGCTGTCACAGAATTGGCACGTTTTCGCTGCAAAGATGGCACATTTCGCCGATAGAATCGCCGGTGGGTTGTGGGTTAGGGGTGCCCCACGGGCGGCCGGCACGGCGGCACGCTTCTTGCGGCCTAGTCCGCGCGTGTCCGTCTTCTAGCTCGGCGTGACCCGGTACGCGTCGAAGACAGCGTCCACGTTCCTCAGCGCCGTCAGCAGGCCTCGAAGTGCCTTCACGTCGCCGACCTCGGCCACGTACCAGTTCTTCGCCAGCTGGTCCTCGACGTGGCCGCCGTACTCGACGATGTTGGCGCCGTGCTCGGCGAACGTCCTCGCAACGTCCTCCAGCAGGCGGGGCCGGTCCCACGAGTCGACCGCGATCTGGACGCGGAAGCTGTGCGTCGCCCCGCCGTCCCAGTCGACGGGCGTGAAGCGCTCCGGGTTCCGCCGCAACGCCTTGACGTTCGTGCAGTCGGCGCGGTGGATGGTGATCCCCTTGCCGAGCGAGATGTAGCCGACGATCTCGTCACCCGGAACCGGGGTGCAGCACTTCGCCAGGCGGACGAGTACGGCCTCCACGCCCTTCACCCGGATGCCGAGATCGTCGCCGGCGATCGCCCGCGCGGCCTTCGGAGCCTTGAGCGGAACCGCCTCCTCCTGCGCGACCTCCTCCGTCTTGAGGCGGTTCAAAACCTTTTTGACGATCTGGCCGGCTGGCACCTTGCCCGAGCCGAGCGCGACGTAGAAGTCCTCCGCTTTCTTGAAACCCGTCTCGCGGATCACCTGCGCCATCACGGCCGAGCCGGCGAGCTTCTTGTAGGGCAGGTTCTGCTTCTTCAGGGCCTGCTCGAGCGCCTCGCGGCCCTTCCGCTCGGTCTCCTCGCGCGTCTCGCGCGAGAACCACTGTCGAATCTTGTTTCGGGCGCGTGACGAGGCCGCGAGCGAGAGCCAGTCGCGGGACGGCCCGCGGCCAGTCTTCGTCGTCAGGATCTCGACCACATCCCCGCTCTTCAGGCGGTAGTGCAGCGGGACGATCCGTCCGTTGATCTTCGCCCCCACGGTGCGATGGCCGAGGTCGGTGTGGACCGCATAGGCGAAGTCGATCGGCGTCGACTCGGCCGGCAGCGACTTCACCTCGCCCTGGGGCGTGAAGACGTAGACCTCC
>JBKOYZ010000208.1:0-10008 GCA_046725655.1 Actinomycetota bacterium
CTTCGACTGGCCTGGCGGAGACGTACGCGGTCGTTCGTTGTCTGATTCGGACGACGTGCCGTGAGGGCGAGACCCGTCGCCGGCTCACGTGCGCGGGGCGAGTACGACGGCCTGCGGCTTTCGTGAAGGCGATCGCGGTGAGACAGTTCAGGCCGCGCGAGTCGTCCGTATCAACGTGGGAAGCGAGGTGCCCCGATGTTGATCGTCATTGCAGCATGGGTTGCCGCGCTCCTTGTGTTCTCGTCGTTCTTCATGAAGACGATGATCCCGCTCAGGGTCGTCGCGGTCACGAGTAACGTCGCCTTCGTCACCTACGCGCTGCTCGGTCTCAAGTACGGGATCTTTGGGCGCGTCTATCCAATCCTCGTCCTCCATTCCTTGCTGCTGCCGCTGAACGTTCTTCGCCTGCGCCAGATCACGAGACTGATCAGCGCCGTGAACGCGGCGAGCAGAACTGAAACGTTCGAGTCCTTGATCCCGTACATGCGGAGCGAAACGCATGCGAAGGGCGAGACGCTCTTCAGCAAAGGCGACGCCGCGGACAAGCTGTACCTGATCGAGAGGGGGAGCACCTTCTTTCCTGAGGTCGGAAGGCGTCTCTCGAAGGGAGCGGTCTTCGGCGAGGTCGGCCTGTTTGCGCCCCAGAGCGTCCGATCGGTAAGCGCGGTGTGTGAAGACGATTGCGCGCTCTACTCGATCACCAAGGACAAGGTGCTCGAGCTCTACTACCAGAACCCACGGTTCGGGTTCTTCCTCATTCGGACGGTCTCCGCTCTCGTGCAGGAAACTGCGTAGGCGGGTCGCCGCGAGGGCTGTCTCTGCTGGCTCCCGCTAGCCGGGCTGGCCCCCAATCATGTCGCGGACCCCAACCGGAAGCCGGCGACCGAGCCTCCGGCGGTTCCCCCAGACCGGGACTCGATCGAGCACGAGCCCGCGCGGGGTATCCCCTCCCCGGGGTCGGCCCCGGGGTGACTCCTACTCGCGATCTCAACGCGCGGGGGTACGGGGGCGGGGTCGGATCGGAACCGAGCGGAGCGGCCGGCGGATCATGCGCAAAGATCCCATTCTGCGAGGTGCCCAGCCGTCGCTCGTGATCAGGTCGTCGAACCGGCTATGAGCTCGCGGGCAGCATCCAGGTCAGATGCCCGCACGAGAATCTCCCGCGGACCGGCCGCGGTGAACTCCTCCAGAGACGAGTCGATCGCCTCCGTGTCGCGGTAGGCGCAGTCGATGCCGGCCGACCGAAGCAGTCCGCAGACGACGTCGGCCTCCGGCTCGCCCGACACCACCGTCAAGACGACGCCTTCGTCCGGCCCCATACATGGAGGCTACTCCACACCGTGCTGCGTCGCCCGCGTCCCGGCTCGACAGGCGGCTGCAAATCGTTGGGCTGCGCCGCATGACGCGCTGGGAGATCGGCGGCCGACGGGCGTCAGCCGCCGAGTACATTCACGGCGCGAGCGCTGCAGATCGAGGAGCCGGGCCCGGTCTGCGAAGTCTGCATCGCACCTGCGTCAACTTCGAGGGCTCGTCCTGCGTGATGGCGTGTGCGCATCCGCGCGTCTAGCTGACTCGGCGTGCGGGCGAGCGCGAAGGTGCGCTATGCGGCGAGCTGGAACTCGTGAATCAGGCCGCCGAGTAGGTCTCGGCGGCGCGTCGGCGCTCTAACCGAGCATTACGCTGAACGTGCCTTCTCACAGGAGCAGCCAGATGCCGGCACATGTCATCTCGCGGTTGACCATCCGCGACCGCGCCGCATTCGAGAGCTATCTCGCTGAGGCCCCTCGGACCGTGGCCCGTTTCGGAGGCAAGTACCTCTTCCGCGGCGACGACGTCACGGCGTTAGAAGGCAGCTGGGACGATGAGCGCTTCGTCATCCTCGAGTTCGAGACGGCAGAGACGGCGTGGGCGTGGTATCGGTCCGCGGAATACCAGCGGCTGCGTGAACTCCGTCAGGGTGCTGCCGACGCCGTCATAGTCCTCACCGGTGCGCGCCAGGGCGGCGAAGGCGCCCATGGCCGAGATTCAACTCCCCGCCACACATGGGTTAACGCTCGCCATTGCCTCGTCGCTGGCAGTTGAAGGGCTACCGCTCATAGGATCTCGACTCGTGCAGCCGGACGTCCTGATCGTCGGTGGCGGCATCATCGGGACGACAACCGCCGCTTACCTCGCTCGCGGCGGGGCTTCGGTTGTGCTCGTCGAGCATGCCGAGCTCGCAGCTGGCCCGTCCGGCCGCAGCCTAGGCTTGGTCAGCGGGCCGCATCCGCCGGAGCTCCGCTCGATCGCCGAGCGAAGCCTCCAGGAATATCTCGCGCTTGCACGAGAGACCGGCGCATTCACGATCGACGGCGAAGACGTGGGGTGTCTTTGCCTCTCCCCCGACGGGCGCGGCCTACCTCGAGGCGAAGGCGAGCAGCTCGACACGGATCAAGTCGCACAAGCTGAACCACTGCTTGCGGTGCGGTCCGCGGCGGGCGTCTTGATCCCGGCGCGTCACGTTGACCCTGGTGGGGCGGTCGCGGCTTGGGCCGAGGAAGCCCGTCGGCACGGTGCCCGCATCCGTGTGGGTTGTCCGGTCCGGTCGCTCCTCGCCGACGGAGGCCGCGTTGTCGGCGCTGCGACCGACGATGGTGCCCTTTTCGCCGGTCGCGTCGTCCTCGCAGCCGGCTGGGAGACGCCACGCCTCGCCTCGAGTCTCGGCATCGACGTTCCAGTACGAGGAGTGCGAGGCTGGATCGTGACGACGCGGCCGGCTCCATTCCGCCTTCGCCGTCCAATCAACGAGGTCGACTTCACTGGTGGCGTCGCAGCCGCCCCCTTACTCACCGTCGGCGACATCGCCGAGGGCAACGTGGGCACGCCGATCGTCGCGGCCCAGATGCGGCAGGACGCCGCAGGGCGCCTCGTGCTCGGCGCCTCGCTTGCTCCCGCCATGGGCGACGCCGACGACGACGGTGCGAACGCCGTCTCGTCGATCTGCCGGCGCGCTATCGAGCTGATCCCCCCGATCGCCGAGGTCCCGATCGCCGAGACACGCACCTGCGTCCGCCCGGTCTCATTCGACGGGCTTCCGCTGCATGGTCCGGTGGATAGCGTCGACGGACTCGTCCTCGCGTGCGGTCACGGCTCCTATGGCCTGACGTGGGGGCCCGGTTGCGGTGAGGCTGTCGCGCGCGGGATTCTTGAGGGGGAATGGGATCCGGCGCTCTTGCCGGTTCGGCCGGGACCGAACGCGTCGGTGAAACCGCGCTTCGTCCCCGAGCGACAGCGCACTGCGAATTAGGTCTAGCCGCAGTCTCGGCGGTAGAGGAAACCGGCAAGGAAGCGAGGAGCAGCTTCTTATTGCCGGGCCTGGCGGCACTCCACCCATGGCGTTTCGGGCGGATCATGCTGTGGCGGCGTCAACGAGACCGTCGCCGATGCGTCCTTCAGCCGCTTCGTCGCCCTCTGCGCATCAAAGTCGGCCGCGCATACGACCTACGTGCCCGCCGGAGGGCTGCCTTGTCGCGCGTGCCACCGCGAATCAGTGCGCGACTGGCGAGCGCGGAATCCAGACGCCGTCGACGCTTACAACGCAGCTCGCCGAGAGGCTTACGGAGCGGCGAAGCCACACAATCACCCTAAGAGCCGAGCCGCACCCCGACCGATCGCCGAGATGCCTCGCCGGCTCGCCGCAACCGAGGAGTAGCGGCGGCGACGGGATCGAGCGGAGCCTAATCCACCTTCTGTCTGCGAAGTTCATCCGTTCTGTGTCCATTTACCTACCCACGCCGCGGACCCGTTTGAGCCGGCGCCGGTCGGGAAGCCAGCGGCAACCCGAGTCAATCGAAAGGAGGGTAAATGGCTACTGCAAGGGCAGACGACCCCGGTTACAAGGCGGAGGCGCTCGGCGAGCGGGCTATGGGTTCGCATGACGAAACGAAGTGGGCGCCGCTGACGACCGAGTTCTGGGCGATGCTGATCGTCATCGTCGCGATCCTGATCGCGGCGGCAGTCTCGGATACGTTCGGCGACCGCCGGGCGTGGCTGTACGTCACGATCGTGGCGACGGGCTACATCATCAGCCGGGGTCTCGCGAAGATCGGTACCGACCACTGGCCCGGCGCCCGCCGGCGCCGTGCCTGACGTTCCCAGTACGAGAAGGGGGGACGCCACCGCCCCTACAGCGTCCCCTCTCGACGCCCCGCGCGGTTTGCCGGCGCTTCCACATGTCGACGCCTAGGGCAGATGTGAACGAGCAGGAGGAGCGCGCGTTGCAAGCGTTGAGGTTGCTCGTTGCCGCCTGCGAGCAGGCCTCGCTCGAGCTCCAGGCGGTCGGCTGGTTCAACACGCCGCTCCTGCACCGGCTCGACGAGACGCACGACCTGGCCGTCGACGCGGTGCGATCGCGGCTTTCGGATGGGCAGCAACACGGTCGAGGCCGTGGTTCGACTGGCGGACTGATCCCGCCTACAGCGAGGTGGCCGGCCGCGAGCACGGGCACTGGGACAGGGGTTGAACCTGAACATCCCAACGTTGACATCTCGCCGCGGTTGTAGGAGCTTTTGCGGGAGACGCGGCTAAGGACTGCGGCAACAGCTCTCTTTCTTGGCCGTTCCATCTCGGGGGGAGAGGGAGACACGCATGAGGCTTCTACTTGGCAGACGAGTCGCTCTCGTCGCGCTTCTTTCCGCCGTGTTCGCTGCGCTGACGGCGCTTCCAGCCGGGGCGACGGTACCCGGTACGAACGGGCAGATCGCGTTCGTCCGTGGTGGAGACGTCTTCACCGCCAACCCGGACGGGACGCAGGTCAATCAGGTGCCGCTCGTCTATCCGGCCGATCAGCTCTCGGTTGTGGTCTGGTCTAGCGATGGGAGCGAGCTCCTGATCAGCCATACGTTCCGCCTCGATAGCGCGGGCGAGTGCTGTCTGCCGTTCCGGCCGGCCATCGTCAGCCCGACCGGAGCGGGCTTCACGCTCCTCACGATGGCGTATGCCCCCTTCGACATGGACTGCCAGGCGTGGTCCGTCGACCAGACACGAATCTTCTGCGGTTTCGGGGGTGACGAGCCGGGCGTGTTCAGCGTTCGCGCCTCGGACGGCGGTGATCCCGCGCGGCTCACGACCAATCCCTACGGAGGCCAGGACCTTCCGACCGACGCTTCGCCCGACGGCACCCGCTTCGTCTTCCTGCGCTCCCAGCAGCGGTCGGTGGGAAGGGACCGCACGCAACAGGTGGCGCTGTTCGTGGAGAACGTCGACGGGACCGGGCTCCGGCAGATCACGCCCTACGGCCTCTCGGCGGCACACGACGTCTTCTCGGCCCACTGGTCGCCCGACGGGCGGGAGATCATCTTCTCGTCGACCGACGGGCGGCTGTACACGGTTCACCCCGACGGGACCGGCCTGGCACCGATCAAGCTCCAGACCGGCACCGGCCGCTACTTCGCCTTCGAGCCGGACTGGTCGCCGGACGGGACGAAGATCGTGTTCTGCATGGGCATCAACGGCCAGGAGGACATCTACACCGCGAACGCCGACGGCTCCGACGTAAAGCAGGTCACTGACACGCCGGACTTCGAGAACGGCCCGGACTGGGGGACGCACCGGCTGGCCGGATAGCAGGTCGGTACGAGTCTTGTGCAGGCGGGCCTCGGGGGGTGCCTACGCGCGCGCACGCGCGCGCGCGTCACCAAAAAGCGGAGCGCCCCCCAGGGGAGGGGCCACCCCCCAACGAGCGATTCGGCTGTTGACTTTCTAGCGTGGCGGTTGGCCGAAAGAGCGACTAGCCGGCGGCGGAGCGGCGGCGGAGCGTGAGCGCGGGCCGGGAGGACGGGAAGCGTCCTAGGCGTTTCGGACTGGCTACCGGGCCCATAGCCTGGCTGGTCCACGCTCAGTCCACAAACCCGGCGCGGCACGCTCAGCACACGTCAAGCCGAATCAGCGTAACCCCTGCAAAATCCACATTTCGTCACACGCCGCCACCTGCCCGAGAACCCCGTGGAGGTTCAAGTCCTCTCATCCGCATAGGGAAATCAGGCGGCTCGGGTGCCCAATCAGTGCCCAAACGATGAAGCTTCGTCGCAAAAACATGGTCGCTGAGGTAACGGTGACCGCCACCATGAGCGCCGTAGTTCAGAAGGACATCAAAGTCGCGAAGCGCGGCTACCGCGACGCCGTCGACCGGCTTGAGGGCGCTGTGGCTGCCGGCGGAGATCAAGGCGACGCGGTCTACATTGCGATCGCCGAGGCCGCCAACTGGCTCGACAGCCTGGCTGACTGGATGAAGCTCTCCGGCAACGTCGATGTTCAGGCCGTTGTGTTCGCGCGTCATCGCACTCACCACCATCTCGCGTCGATCGCGTATTTCGATGAGCGTTCCGGCGCCTGGGTTTGGCGTCCGGCGTCTCAGTTGCCCGTCCCCGAAGACGCTCGGCATTCGGACGAGACGCGAAAGCCGTCCTACGTGAACCGGCTAGATGGTCACTCCGTGCTCGAGGTCTTCCGGAGACTTCACCCAGTCATTGCGGCTGCGTCGTAGGCGTCGAACGCCGCGAGCAACTGCTCATCCGTTCGGCGCAGCCAGCGGAAGTACGTGTCCTCGAGCTCGCGTACCGAAGTGCCCATCAGGGTCGCCAGGTAGGAGAGCTGGACGCCGTCCTCGATCGCCCAGGTTGCGAACGTATGCCGCATCATCTTCGGCCCGCGGTGCTCGATCCCGGCGGCACGCAGCGCAGGCTTCCGCTCCCGGTCTCGGAAGCGCTCGCCGTCGATGTAGCCACCGCGCGGGGCCGGAAAGAGGACGGGGGTGTCGATCCGCGGCGGCATCGCCTCGAGCGCATCCAGAACGACCTTGCGCAGCGGCACGGTGCGGACGCTGCCGTCGGTCTTGCCGCCCTCTTTCAGCGCACCACCGCTGAAGCGCCGGCGAACATGCAGGACGCGTGCGGCACGGTCGAGGTCGGCGCGATGCGCCCCGAATAGCTCCTCCGGCCGCAGGCCGGTCCCGACGCCGACGATAGGGATCGCCCGGTAACGCGGATCGAGCTCGTCCGCGAGCGCGAACACCTCGGCCCAGGTCTCGAAGGGGTGAATCTCGCGGCGCTCGTGGCGCTTGCGCTTCGGGTTGCGGATCCCGACGCTGGCATCCCTGTCCACGTAGCCGCGGGCGAGCGCCCAGGCGAGCGCCTGCCGGAAGGCGCGGAAGACGTCGTGGCGCGAGCCGACCGGCAGCTGCTCGCGCCAGTCCTCGAGCTCGATCTTGCGCAGGCCGTCTGGCTCGCGGTCGCCGAACTCGTCACGAGCCTTACGGAGCTGCGCGGTCAGCTTGCGCTTCGTGGCCGGGTCGACCGTGCGGCCGTGCTTCTCGAGGAACAGGTCGAGCAGCACACCGACCGTCTCCGGCCTGTCGGGGGTGGGGATGAGGGCCCCGCGACGCAGCGCCTCGACCTCGTCGGCCTTGTCCTCCACCCATTCTCTCGCGGCGCTCTTCGTCTCGAAGCCACCTTGGAAACGGCGCGTTCTGTGCTCGTCGTAGTAGCAGGCACCCCAGCGGTTACCACGCTTGACGACGGAGCCTCGCTGAGTGCTAGGCATCGTCTCCTCCTTGCGAATCGGGGTTGCTAGCGAGTGAGACAATACGCCCCGGGCCGGGTGTTCGCAAAGGGGTTGCTAGCACTTCCTCCTTGCGCCCCGGCCTCTTTAGCCGGCGCTCCTCGAGCCAGGCGTCGACCTCGCTGAGCCGGAAGCGCAGTCTTCCGCCGAGCTTAAAAGCCGGGATCGTGCCGGCCTCGGCCCAGTCGACGATCGTCCCGGCGGCGAAGCCGAGGCGGTCGGCGAGGTCAGCCGCGGTTAAGAGACGGTCGTTCACGCCGCTTGCTTCGGCCTCGAGCCGGTCAGAGTCTCGAACAGCGTCAGATCAGGAGCCAGCTTCTCGAACACAAAGCAGACTCGCGCTGCATGCCAGGTCCTGGTCAAAATCACGATCCGCCGGACCAGGCGCGTCCCCTCCGGCCTCGGCGGCTGCTTGACGTGGTAGACCGCGACATGGCCGCCGGGCTTGGTGACGCGGACCGCTTCCTCGACAAACACGTTCCAGCGCTGCGGGCCGGTGCCGTACAACCACTCCGATTCCTCGTCGGAATAGGGCGGGTCGAGGACAACCAGGTCGTAGGAGTCGTCTTCGATTCCGAGGGCCTCCAGGTCGTGGGCGTCGCCGACGTAGGTCGGTGTCGTCGTCGCGTTCAGGTCGACCGAGTCACCGATCTCGGCCAGGCCTCCGAACGGGTGCAGGACCCGCTGGGGGCTTGCCGAGGACCTCCCACAGCCGACGCTCGAAGTGCAGCGGGAAACCCCCCACGTAGGCATCGGGCCTCGGTCTCGGTGGAACCCAGGTCTCGGTCGGGATCCTCACTTCAAGACGCGCTCGATCCGGGGCCAGTCCTCCGGACGCCAGACGCCGGCGTCGACGTCGCAGCCGGCGGCTCCGGGGGATCATTCAGACCGAAGAGATTGATCACGTTGTCAGACGCAGATCGATCCGGACGAAACTCACCGAGCCTGATGTCGCTGTGCTCTCGCCAGAGCCTGTGGAGCTCGCCGACCTCGTGACCGCGGATCGGCCCGAGGACGTTACCGTCGAGGTCGGTCCAGTACGACTCCATTGCTGACTCCCTGCCGACCCCTCGTCGGGTGATGCCTACGCGCGCGCGCACGCGCGCGCGTGACGAAGACAAGGAGCGCCCGCGAGGGGAGAGCCACCCCCCAAGCGGAACGCTCCGCTTCTTGCTGACGCGGGTCCAGTGTTATCGGCGCCCCTGCCGTAACTGCCATGCCGTACCACGACGGTCGACGCGACAGCCTGACTTCACATGCGAGCGTCGGTAGCGATCGCCTCGGCAGCGATCGCCTCGGCGTGCCGCCTAAGAGCCGCTTAGGTCGCTGCCGGCGAGCAAGGTGGTCTGCCTCCTCCTTCTTTCATTCATTGTCGGACTCCGCGAGCGGGAGGTCGCACTCGGCGGTGCCACCGACGTTCATGAAGGCCCCGCGAAGGTTCTTGGCGTCCGCTTGAGGGCGTTAAGAGATGCGAGCGAGCGCGCGTCGCTCAGCGGTTCGAGGTAGGAGTCTTGCGGGAAAGTCCGGATGTCCGCGCCTCACGACTCAATGAGACTCGCCCCTCATACGACGATGCGCTCAGCGCGCTCGCAGCACGGAAGGAGGCGACGAGACCATGTCCGAGGTGACTACGCGACCGAAAGTCCCCGGCGGCGAGCTCAACGGGTCTTCATCAAACGAACAGAAGACGATGAAGCGCGTCGTCGTCGATCACTACGGTGGCCCCGAGGTCCTGAGGTTGGTGGAGGACGACGTACCCCAGCCGGGGCCCGGCGAGGTCCGCGTTAGGGTCCTGGCGGCCGGGGTCTCGTTCACCGATGCTCAGCTCCGCGCCGGCACGTACCTCCCCGGCGCGCCGAAGCCGCCGTTCACCCCCGGCTACGAGCTGGTCGGCGTCGTCGAGGAGCTCGGACCGGACTGCTCGAGGCTGCGCGTGGGAGACCGCATCGGCGCGTTGACCGTGTGGGGCGCCGATGCCGAGAGCGTCTGCGTGCCGGAGGAGGGAGCGGTCGACGTCCCCGACGACCTCGATCCGGGGGAGGTACTGAGCCTGCTGTTCCCGTACATGACGTCCTACCAGGTGCTCCACCGGACGGCGGAGGTCAAACTCGGGGAGACGCTGCTCGTGCACGGCGCGGCCGGCAGGGTCGGCGTCGCGGCCCTCGAGCTCGCAGCAGTGGCCGGGCTTCGCGTCTTTGGGACCGCCTCGGCTCGCGATCGCGAGAAGGTCGAGGCGCTCGGCGCGGTCGCGATCGACTATCGAAACGAGGACTTCTTGGCGCGGGTGCGGGAGGAGGCCGGCGGTGTGGACGTCGTGGCCGACAGCCTCGGTGGCCCGATCTCACTGCGCTCCTTCCGTGCACTGCGGCCGGGCGGAAGGCTCGTTGTGTTCGGCCGCTACGACACGCTCAA
>JBKOYZ010000034.1:0-51883 GCA_046725655.1 Actinomycetota bacterium
GAGCAGCCGGGCATTCAGCTCACGGCGTCGATGCAGAAGGAGATCGAGAAGCACTTCACCCGGCTCGAGCTCCGCCGCGCCGCCCACAACGCCGTCGGCAGCGTCAGCTACCCCGCACGTGTGCGTGAGACCTACGCCCAGGATCTGCTCGACACGCTCGACCGCGAGTCGATCCGCGAGCGCGGCTTCCGCATCGTCGTCGACTATGGCTATTCGGCCGCGTCGTACGTCCTACCGCTCGTACTCGGCCCCCTTCGCGTGGAGGCGATCAGCGCCCACGCGTTCGTGGCCGACGCCGCCGCGTCCGGCTCGGCGACGCTGCGTGAGTCGGTCGGCCAGGCGAAACGACTGGTCCCCGCGGTCGGCGCGGACCTCGGGGCCGTCTTCGACCGCGCAGCGGAACGGCTGTTCCTCATCGACGAGCAGGGGCGCGAGGTCCCTGTCGAGCAAGCGCTGCTGCTGTTTCTGAGCCTGCTCGGCACGAACGGGCGGCGCGGCAAGCTCGCGTTCCCGATCACGGTGACGAGCGAGGTCGACCGCATGGCCGAGAGCAGCGGCCTCGAGGTCGTCCGCACCCCGGCCAGCCTCGCGGAGCTCACCGAGCACGCCGCGCGCGACGACGTCGTCTTCGCCGGCGCCGTCGGGGGCGGCTACGTCTTTCCGGAGTTCCTGCCCGCGTACGACAGCGTCGCCAGCCTCTGCAAGCTGCTCGAGCTCCTGGCGCCGACGGCGCGCCCGATGTCGGAGCTCGTGGGCGAGCTGCCGGTGTCGACGCTCGTGCACCGGCAGCTGCCATGTCCGTGGGCGCTCAAGGGGCTCGTGATGCGGGTGCTGAGCGAACGGCTGCGGGACCGGGAGCTCGATCTCACCGACGGAATCAAGGTCTTCGAGAAGCGCGGCTGGGCCCAGGTACTGCCCGACCCGGACGAGCCGGTCGTGCACATCTACGCGGAGGGCGCGACGGAGGCGGACTCCCAGGCGCTCGAGGCCGAGCTGCACGCGCTCGTGGAGGAGATCATGCAGACCGAGGAAGCGCCGGCCTGAGAACCGCGGCGTAGCCCGCACCTCAAGTACAGGTTGACCCTTTGTCGGCCTGCTGGTTTACTGTCCCTTCCGCATCCTCGAGCGAAAGGCGCCTTCTTGGAACCTCTGCCTGATCTCGGATCGCTGTCCGACGACGACCTCAAGCGGGAGATCGACCAGCTCACGCAGCAGGAGCGCGAGATCTCCTACCAGCGCCGAATCCTGCACGGCAAAATCGACATCCTGCGAGCGGAGCTCGTGGCGCGGTTGCAGAAGACGGGGGGGAAGGGGGTGCTCGAGCAGGTCGACGTCGAGTCGCTGACAGCGATTCTCTCCGGCAAGGCGGCGCCGAGCCTCCCCGGCGAAGAGTGAGCTTCGTCTACTGCCCGGAGTGCGGCTTCCAGAACCCCGAGGCCGCGAACTACTGCTCGAAGTGCGGCGCACTGCTCGTCAAGGACGAGGGCGGGGGCGAGGCAACGCAGACGTTCACTCCCGAGGAGATGGCCGACGAGGACGGCCCTCTGGAGGAGATCGCAACCGACGGCCCAGCGCTGGTCGTCCGCTCGGGCGGCGGCCGCGCCGGCGAGTACTTCACCCCGCAAGGGGACCGGACGACGATCGGCCGTTCGCCGGACTGCGACATCTTCCTCGATGACGTCACCGTCTCGCGCAAGCACGCCGTGCTCATGGAGAGGGACGGCGCCTACGTGATCGAAGACCAGGGGAGCCTGAACGGGACGTTCGTCAACCGTAGGCGGATCGAGGTGGCGACGCGCCTGCAGACCGGCGACGAGGTGCAGATCGGCAAGTACCGGCTGAGCTTCATCACGAAATGAGCGCGCCGGCGAAAGCCCGTACGCAGCGCCTGCTGACGATCGGCAGCGTCTGCCGGCGGCTGCAGGACGAGTTCCCCGACATCTCGATCTCGAAGATCCGCTATCTCGAGGACCAGGGCCTGCTGGCGCCGAGGCGCACGCAGGGCGGCTACCGCCTCTTCAGCGAGGAAGACGTCGAGCGGCTCGAGACGATCCTGCGCCTTCAGCGCGATGAGTTCCTGCCGCTGCGCGTGATCCGCCAGGAGCTCGCGGCTCCGGGAGGGGTCAAGGCCGGGAAGCGGCGCCGTTCGACGCGCCTCGGGGAGACGCGGGGCGAGGATTCGGTCGGTCTGGGCGAGCTCTGCGAGCGTGGCGGAGTGACTCCGGCCTTCGCGCGCGAGCTCGAGGACTACGGGCTGCTCGTCCCCAGCAGTGAGAACGGCGAGAAGCGCTACGGAGCGGAGGACGTCGAGATCGCAGCCGCCTGCGCGAAGGTGGCCCGCTACGGCATCGCCGCTCGGCACCTGCGCACCTTCCGGACCGCCGCCGATCGCGAGGCCGGCCTGCTCGAGCAGGTCGTCGCCCCGGCACTCCGGTCGCGACACCCTGACCGCCGGCAGGGGGGCCTCGACGAGCTCGAGACGCTCGCAGCGCTCGCGCAGGAGCTGTCCCAGCGCCTCTTCTGGCGCAACCTCAGACAGATCGCCGAGCGCTGATGGCGATCGACCTGAAGGAGCGCGTCCGGAACGTGGCGGACTGGCCCGAACAGGGCGTGGTCTTTCGGGACATCACGCCGCTCCTCCGCGACCCCGACGCGCTCGACCAGACGGTTCAGGAGCTGGCGGATTGGGCGCGGACGCGCGAGCCGGACGTCGTGCTCGGCGCGGAGGCACGCGGGTTCATCCTCGGCGCGGCCATCGCGCGCGACCTCCACTGCGGTTTCGTCCCAGCGCGGCGTCCGGGAAAGCTGCCCCCGGAGACGGTCGGAGCGACGTACGCGCTCGAATACGGGCACAACTCGCTCGAGCTCAACCCGAAGACGATCGGCAAGGGGGCGCGCGTCCTGATCCACGACGACGTGCTCGCGACCGGCGGGACCGTCGAGGCGATCGCGGGGCTCGTCGAGGGGCTCGGCGGCGAGGTCGTCGGCGTCGCCTTCATCATCGAGCTGACGTTCCTGGGCGGCCGCGAACGGCTCGAGAATTACGACCTCCACTCGCTGATCCAGTACTAGCGCCCGGCGGGCTAATGGGTCCCGTCCGGGGTACCGATTACAACGGAACCATGTTCGACGGCTTGACCACGAGGTACACGTTCAGCTGTCCCGAACGCGGCGAGACGCGCGTGCCGTTGTCGGGCTTCCGGCGGCTCGAGCGACTACCGGGCGCGGCTCATCCGGCGGTCTTCGGCGTCCGCTTCGCCTGTCCGTGTGGCGGCGAGCATCAGGCGCTCGTCACGCACGACGAGCTGGACTGGGCGCCGCTCGGCCTCGCGGCCGGGCCGGCTTTCCTGAACCTGATGACCGACAGGCTCGAAGCGCTCGAGACCGAGCTCGCCGAGCTGTCGGCGCAACGGATCGGCATGGGGCAGTGGCCCTGGAGCTTCTTCTGCTACCCGGAGGATCAGGCGCGCCCGGTGTTTCCCTCCTCGTTCTTTCTCCTGGCGCCAGGGCAGACGCACGGGATCGGCCTCGCCGTGCGCTGTCCGGCCTGCACACGAACCTCGATCAACCTGGTCTCGGAGCAGCATCTCGACGTGCCGTTCCACAACGACCGGCGGATCGGCGTCGTGGAGCATGTCTTCGCCGAAGATGCGGCTCGCGCGGTGGAGGAGTTCGCCGAGGAGCTCTACTCGGCGCGGTTCGACGCGCGCCGGCTCGCGCTCGAGTAGGTCGGGTCGCTGGCCGAGCGCTTGGGGCTGGCCGATTCCCTCGGCCAGGCGGCCGCTACGGGCGTCGGGCCCGCGCTTGCCTTCTAGCGCGGCGTCGCTTGCGATGCCGCCTAATAGGCCGGCCGATTCACTCGGTCGGCCGTTAATCCCGGCCGGTGGGCGGCTACGGGCGTCGGACCGGCGCTTGCCGTCTAGCGCGGCGTCGCTTGCGATGCCGCCTAATAGGCCGGCCGATTCACTCGGCCGGCCGCTGATCCCGGCTGGCCGGCGGCTACGGGCGTCGAACGCGCGCTTGCCTCCTAGGGGGAGTTTCCTCGCCGAAGATCCTGACGAAGAGGAAGATCCCGAATGCCGCGAGCGCGGCGAAGATGAAGGCGCTGCCGCTCGACACGCCGACTGCAAGCGAGCCGAAGTAGATGAACGCGCCGAATCCAACCGCCCAGAGGAGCGAGATCACGCCGTGGTCGAAGCTCGGCGGGCGAGGCATGTGCGGCATGTGCGAGACTGTAACGGAGCGCCGGGGTCGTATTTCCACAAGCTGCACGGCTTGCTGTGGAAATGTGGATAATTCAATCCTTGCAAATTGCGATTTTTTCGTTCTCCGGACCTCTTGCAGAGGGACCTGACCTCTCCTAGATTCCCACCTGCGCCGAGCACGGAGCGCAAGTAGGTCGAAGCCGGAACCGAAGGCAGTAGGCGGAAGCCGAAGGTCAGCGGAGCCGGTGGACGAAAGCGAAACCGACTCGGCGAACGAAACGGCGGCTCTCGAGCCGCCGTTTCCTTTTCGCCGTTTTGTTGCCTACGCCTGGAGCCGGGGTAAACGGCCAGCCGAGTGAATCGGCCGGCCTCTTGGGCGGCATCGCAAGCGATGCCTCGCGAGGCGCCGTTTCGTATTTTCCGACTCGTTGTGACGCGCGAGCCGGGATTAGCGGCCGGCCGAATGAATCGGCCGGCCTCTTAGGCGGCATCGCAAGCGATGCCTCGGCGAGCCGCATTACGTTGGAGAACAACTCCGAGATCGATGGTGGGAACGCCGTTTCACCGCTCGTTGCGACGCACGAGCCGGGGGTAGACGCCGGCCCAGTGAATCGGCCGGCGTCCTCGATCGGCCATCCCATGCGATGCCTCGACACGGCCGCACGGGAATCGATTGCGGGAATCTGGTCTTGATCCGTCCGGCGGAAACCACTAGGTTCCTGCAGTCGCGTCAAAGGCCCGGCCGCAGGTCCCTCGGACAGCACATCTTCCAGTCAACGCAAGGCACAGGGGAGGCCCCGTGAGAGAGCTCCTGTCTCGACTTGACATAACCACCGTTCTCGTGCGCGGGGCAGATCGACGCGCCGAGGTGGTTTCGATCCGCTGTCTTTGTGGAAGCAGGGAGGTTTGGGCATGACGGCGGTCGAGCTGGAAAGTCTCCTCGCGAACCAGGAGTTTCAGCAGCTGCTCGAGGCTGCGGAGCAATCGGGGTCGATTCGGCAATCGGAGCTTTCGGAGGTACTCGAGCCGCTCGAGCTCGGGGTGCTCGAGACCGACGCCGTCCACCGTGACCTCGAGCAACGCGGGATCGACGTTCTCGACGACGAGCGGCCGCGTGAGGCGGCGCCCCCGCCACCGCCGCCACCGCCCGCGATCCCGCAGGAGACGACCACCGACGCGCTGCAGCTCTTCCTGCGCGAGGCCGGCCGCCACCCGCTCCTGAACGCGGCGCAGGAGGTCGAGCTCGCCAAGCGGATCGAGCGAGGCGACATGGCCGCGAAGCAGACGATGATCCAGTCGAACCTGCGCCTCGTCGTCTCGATCGCGAAGAACTACCGCAACCAGGGGCTGCCGTTCCTCGACCTGATCCAGGAAGGGACGCTGGGCCTGATCCGGGCGGTCGAGAAGTTCGACTGGCGGCGCGGCTACAAGTTCTCGACCTACGCCACCTGGTGGATCCGCCAGGCTGTGGCGCGTGCGCTCGCCGACAAGGCGCGGACGATCCGGATGCCCGTCCATATCGTCGAGCGAATGCAGAAGATGAACCGAGCCGAGCGGATGCTGTGGACCCAGCTCGGCCGGGAGCCGACGCTGGACGAGATTGCCGAGGAGGCGAATTTGCCGGTTCAACAGGCGAAGGAGGTCAAGGCGGCGGCGCGTGCGTCGACGAGCCTCGACCAGCCGGTCGGCGAGCAGGAAGATGCGGTCTTCGGCGACTTCGTCGCCAACGACGACCCGCTGCCCGAGGAGAAGGTCGAAGACTCCCTACGGAGCGAGGCGCTGGCGCAGGCGCTCGCGGCGTTGTCGGAGCGTGAGCGGCACGTCCTCATCCTTCGCTACGGGCTCGCGGACTCGGAGCCGAAGACGCTCGAGGAGATCGGCCGCAGGCTTGCGCTCACCCGCGAACGCGTACGTCAGATCGAGACCGAGGCGCTCAAGCGCCTGGCGAAGCTGCGCGAGATGGAATCTGTAGCGCTGTAGGTCCGCCGACCGTCAGGCGGCCCTTCCAGCTCTGGTCAAGACGGCCGAGACGGCGAAGCCGTCACGGCCTCTGGGTCGGCGCCGCGAGCGAGCGCCTCGGCTGTCGCGTTGTAGGCGAGTCCAATCCCAGATGTCCTTGCAACCCGGGTTTAACCGGACGCCCGGGCGCAGCCCGGACGTCCTTTAAGTCGGCGTCGCGAGCGAACGCCTCGGCTGTGTCGCACTAGCAAGGCCCAGCGCGGTTCCGTCGAACAACCGCAGCGCGCGCGCCTCCCCCACGCGCGCCCGCGCGAGCTCGTAGGCGCCGTCGAGGAGCATCGGCCGCGCTGCGCGGTGGCCGTCCGACGCGACGAGCCCCGCGATCCGCTCATCCACCAGCCGCCACCCCTCCCGCTCGATCTCCGGCCCGTGGCGGCCGAGGAGGCTCGTCGCATTGACCTGGAGGACCCAGCCCCGCTCGGCAAGCCGGTCGGCGAGGCCCGGATCGCCGAGGACCGCGTCGGTGCGCTCGGGATGAGCGACGACCGGCGTCAGGTCGGCGCGCTCGATCCACTCCCCGACTTCGAGGAAGACATCGGGGGAGCCGGTGAAGGGGATCTCGACCAGGACGTGCTCCGTCTCCGCGAGCGCGTACCGCCAAGGATCGTCGTCGAGGAGCGACGGCATCGGCGTCAGCTCGAAGCCGAGGCGCAGCTCGAGCGGCAGACGGTCGTGCATCTCCCGGAACGATCTCCGGATCCGGCGCTCGCGCTTGGGCGTCAGGGCCAGCGCCGGCGAGACGTGCGGCGTCGCGTAGAGCAGCCGCGTCCCGTGCCTGAAAGCGTCGTTTCCCAGTGCCAGGCCCTCGGACACGCTCTGAACGCCGTCGTCCCCGGAGGGCACGACGTGCGAGTGGATGTCGACGAAGCGGGGGGTCACCCCGCCAGGCTAGCTACTCGCTGCTTCCAGCCCTGGACGCCCTCCAGCGGGCCCGGAACCGCTATTCGGCCCGCAGATAGAGCTGGAGGCCGGGTGCGACCGTCCGTAGCTCGCGCAGGGCGCGCGACTCGAGCTGGCGGACGCGCTCGCGCGTGATCCCGAGCGACTTGCCGACCTGCTCGAGCGTCTGCGGCTTCTCGCCGTCGAGGCCGAACCGCCGGACCAGGACGATCCGCATGCGCGGGTTCAGCGTTTGCAGTGCCTGCCCGAGCTCGACCGAGCGCAAGTTCTCTGCAGTTGTCTTCTCCGGCTGATCGGATTTCGTGTCCTCGATCAGGTCGCTGTAGAGGCTCTCCCCGTCACCGACGGGCGTCTCGAGGCTGACGGGATCCTCCATGAGCTCGAACAAACGGCCGACGCGTTCGGGCGCGAAGCCGCTTTCCTTGGCCACCTCTTCGAGCGCGGGCTCGCGGTTCAGTCGCTGCGCGAGGACCCGTCTCGCCCGCGTCACCTTGCGCACCTGGTCGGCCACGTGGACCGGCAGCCGGATCGTCCGTCCCTGGTCGGCGAGCGCGCGTGTGATCGACTGCCGGATCCACCAGGTCGCGTACGTCGAGAGCTTGTAGCCCATCGTGTAGTCGAATTTCTCGACGGCGCGGATCAAGCCCAGGTTGCCCTCCTGGATCAGGTCGAGCAACGGCACGGGCGCCTTCGTGTAGTGGCGGGTGATCGACATCACGAGCCGGAGGTTGCACTCGATCAGCTTGCGCTTCGCATCCTCGTCCCCCTCGTCCTTCCGCCGCGCGAGCTCACGCTCCTCCGCGGCGGTCAGGAGGCGCCCGTCGCCGATCTGCCGGACATAGAGCTTGAGCGGATCCTGCGTCGGGCCGGCCGGCTGCTCGAGGTCGTTGGCGTCGGAGTCGGTCTCGACGTTCGGGACGAGCTCCAGCCTCGGCTCGGCCGCGATCTCGTCGGGGGTTGACTCCGGAAGCGGCTGCTGCTCCATGTGCAGCCTGTATCGGCCACCGGAAACGCCTGCTTGACCCGCCAGCCCCTCGACCGAGGGACGCGAGATTCTCTGTTTGTTACGGCCATGTAAGCGTTGGCTAACTCTCGTCTAGGTTTCGCGTCGGAACTGGTGGGACAAGACCATCCGTTCGGGGTCCTACACTCGCTGAACATGTGCGGAATCGCGGGATACAGCCTTTCTGATTCGAGCGCGCTCGACCGGACGCTCGTGGCTCAGGCGCTGCTCGCCGGGATCGCGGAGCGCGGTGCGGATGCCGTCGGGTACGCACACCGGAGCCCCGGCGCGCGCGTCTCGGTCCACAAGCAACGTTCGGGAGCGAGCAAGCTGCTCGACCGGATCGAGATCCCCGAGAGCGCGACCGACGTGCTCCTGCACGTCCGCGACTACACCAAGGGCCACCCGACGATCGAGGCCAACAACCACCCGATCCGGCACGGCACCGTGGTCGGGATCCACAACGGGAGGATCTTCAACGACGACGAACTGCTCGCCGGGCACGACTGCGCCCGGCGCGAACCGGGGATGACGGTCGACTCGGAGGCGATCTTTGCCCTCGCCGCTCACTCGGACGGCGATGCGGAGTCGCTCGAGGCCTTGCGCGGCTCGATGGCCACGGCTTGGATCGACGAGCGCCGGGAGCGGACCATCTACGTCGCCCGCGGCGTCGGCAGGCCGGTGTGGCTCGGGCGCGCGCCCGAGGCGATTTTCTTCGCGTCGACGCGGCTTGCGCTCGAGGTGGTCGAGCGCTATCTCGGCCTGACGCTGAAGAATCGCGAGCTCGGCGAGGGGACGCTGGTAAGGCTCGAGGCCGGGCGCGAGACGGCTTGCAGCCGCTTCAACCCGAACCGCGAGTTCGAAGAGACGCCGCTCCCGGCCGTTCGGGCGCCGAAGGAAGCTGCGTTTTGTCTGCGGCGGTTGGCAACGATCGTCGCTGCCGCCAGCTAGCGCGGGTTTAGCACTCGCCGCGAGTCGTACTGCGAGCTAGCGCAGGCGCCCGTCCGGCTTCACGTCGACGCCCGCCTCGAGCAGACGCTCGCGGACGAGGAACTGGAACGTCGACCAGGCGCCGCGGCGTGCATCGAACATGCGGTAGATCTGCCACTCCGTCAGCAGCGAAGGATCCTGCTTCCGCGCCTCTGCCCAGTCGGCGAACTTCGGCAGGCGCTTCAGGCGCTTCGAGAGCTTGACCGCCTGCTCGAGTGCCCGCTCGAGCCGCTCCTCCCCCACCGGCACGTCGAAGCCGGCCTCGCGGAGCGCGTTCGTCAGCGAGCCGAACGTGTGCCAGTAGAGCGACTTGGAAGGCATCCGACCGCGGTTCTCGTCGATGTCGCGTGCGGTCGGGATCCGGCCTAGCTCCTCCCCCAGCTCCTTCAGGAGTCCCAGGAGCTCCTCCCGCGTGGCGAACCGCCGCGGCACGAGGCCGGCCAGTCGCTTGGCCCGGTTCCAGCTGCCGAAGTGCTCGATCACCGTCTGCGGGTGCACTGTCGTGCCCGCGTCCTCCGCGAACTCACGCATCGTGGGCGAGCGCCCAAGCCGCCCGGCGCACGCCTTCAGCTCTGCCAGGATCTGCTCGTCGGTGTAGCGCTTCCGGATCCCGGCCTGGAACTCGGCGAGCGCCTGGCGGTCGATGTTCGCGACCGCACGGTAGACGCGTTTGCGGGCCATCGATGCAATTCAAGATAGAGCATTTGCGCGAAACCGCAAAATCTCGCCAACGCTCTGAACTTTGTCAGCGAGCGGCGATCATGATGGCGGCATCCGCCATTCGGAGCATTGCAGGAGCGCTCCGCTAGCGTCTGCGCCCATGGTCAGGCGGTTCACACTCCCGGCGGAGATTCTGCTTGCGCGGGCTACCGGCCGGCTCTCGCGGCTCGCGGGGACGGGCGGAGGGACAACGGTTCCCGGCAAGCTCCTCTGGAAGCTCGATCCGGGCGCGGTCGACGAGCTGGCGCGGCGGCTGCCAAAGGGCTCGGCGCTCGTCTCCGCCACGAACGGCAAGACGACGACGACTGCGATGGCCGCGCGGATCTTGCGCGACAAGGTTGCGCTCGCCCACAACAGCTCCGGCGCAAACCTCGTGTCCGGCATCGCCTCCACGCTGCTCGCGGCCCGCGGGGCGCAGCTCGGTCTCTTCGAGGTGGACGAGGCGGCATTGCCCGAGGTCGCGCGGCGCCTTCGGCCGCGTGCGGTCTGTCTCGGCAACCTCTTCCGCGATCAGCTCGACCGCTACGGCGAGCTCGAGCTGCTGGCCGAGCGCTGGCGCGGGGCGATGCGGGAGCTCCCTCCCGCCTCGGCCCTCGTGGTGAATGCCGACGATCCCCAGCTCGGAGCACTGGCCGAGGAACGTGACGCGGAGGCGCGGACCGTGTTCGGTCTCGACGATCCGCGCCACGCCCACCCCGCGCTCCAGCACGCCGCGGATTCGAAGTGGTGCGTGCGCTGCGGCACCGCCTACGAGTACGCCGCCGCGTATGTCGGCCACCTCGGCGACTACCGCTGTCCGGCATGCGGGCACTCGCGGCCGCCGCTCGATATCGCCGCCCGCGAGGTCGAGTTACACGGGCTCGACCGCGTCTCGTTCACGCTGGCGCTGCCGGAGGGAACCCGCCGCATCGCGCTGCCGGTACCGGGGATCTACAACGTCTACAACGCGCTCGCTGCGGCCGCGCTCGCCCGCGCGCTCGGCGCGACGGCCGACGAGATCCAGCAAGGGCTCGAGAGCTTCAGCGCCGCCTTCGGGCGGTTCGAGCGAATCGAGCTCGGCTCGCAGACTCTGCTGATGCTGCTGATCAAGAACCCGGCCGGCGCGAACGAGGCTATCCGCACGCTCCTCGCTGCCGAGCCGCCGCGGGTCGTCCTCGTCGCCCTCAACGACGCCCTGGCGGACGGCCGCGACGTCTCCTGGATCTGGGACGTGGACTTCGAGCCGCTGCTGCGTCGGCTCGAACGGCTTGTCGCCAGCGGCGACCGCGCGGCGGAGCTCGGGCTGCGGTTCAAGTACGGCGGGCTCGACGAGTCCGCCATCGAGATCGTCCCAGCGCTCGGCGAGGCACTCGACCGCGGCCTCGAGCTCACGCCGCGGGGCTCACAGCTCGTCGCCCTGCCGACCTACACGGCCATGCTCGCCCTGCGCGACCTCGTCGCGCGCCGTGGCTTCGTGCGACAGTACTGGGAGGCTGCCTAACGTGAACGGCGCCGGTAGCGTTCGCCGCATGGGCAACCAGGTGCGAGCGGGCCGGATCGTGGTCGGGCACCTGTTCCCGGACTACCTCAACATCTACGCCGACCGGGGCAACATCGCCGTGCTGACGGCCCGTGCCGCCTGGCGCGGCTACGAGCTCGAGGTGCGAGAGCTCGGTGCCCGGGATGCAGTCGAGCCCGGGGCTCACGACCTCTTCTACGTCGGCGGCGGCCAGGACCGCGAGCAGGCGCTGATCGCGCCCGGCCTCGTTGCGCTGGGCCCCGCACTACGCGACGCCTTCGAGGCGGGCGCCGCGATGCTCGGCGTATGCGGCGGTTACCAGCTGCTCGGCCGGTTCTACCGCGACCAGAGCGGCGATGAGCTGCCGGGCGTCGGGCTGCTGCCGGTGGAGACGGTCGCCGGATCGCGGCGGATGATCGGCGACGTCCTCCTCGAGTGCGAGCTGGTGCCAGGCCAGAAGCGGACGCTCGCCGGCTTCGAGAACCATGCTGGACGGACGCTCTTGGACGACGGTGCCGAGCCGTTGGGGCGGGTGATCGCCGGCTTCGGCAACGACGGCGAGAGCGGCTACGAGGGCTGCCGCCTGGGCCGCGCCATCGGCACCTACTTGCACGGACCGTTGCTGCCGCGGAACCCTTGGCTGGCTGACTGGCTGCTCGCGCAGGCCGTCGCGCACCGCAACGGCGAGCCGCCCCTCTTCGAGCCGCTCGCCGACGAGCTGGAGCGCGAGGCGCACGCCGTCTCCGCCCGCCGAGCCGAGGCTCGCGGCGGCCGCTTCTGAGCCGCGGGCGCAACCCCCACCCTTAAATGGGTGGGGCCGCACCCTCCGCCCTCGGTCGTTGACGATATCGGCGCAAAACGCACCGGTGGGTGACGATTTCGTGCCGATTCGGGCACGACTGCGGCGTAGACCTTCGCACGGAGCAACGCGGTTCGGTGACTGGTCGTCCGTCGCCGCAACCGACATGCGGCTGCGGAAAGCCGAGGCTCTTCTGGGCGCGATCGTTCAAGCGGGCGGGCGAGCTGCTGGACGAGCTCGACGCGGAGCTCGTGCGCGCGTAGCCCCGTACCCTCGCAAGTCGTCATGGCCCGCGGAAGCGGGCCGGACTTGCGAGGATCAACGCGCCCAGAGCGCGCCGAGATACACGGCCGGATCTCCGGGCCGCCAGCGTTGTACGAACCGCTGAATCGGCGGGTGCAGGACGACGTCGTCGAGCTCCTCGACGCCGAAGAGGCGATGACCCCGCACGGCGGCGTCTCTGGACGTCACCGCCTCCAGTGAGCGGCCGCCGAGATCGCCCGCGAAGATGATGTGGACGACGTGCTTCGCCGCGTAGCCGCGTACGGGCGAGATCGAATCGACGATCGCGACCGGGCCCTCGAGCGAAGGCTCGTCCTCGATTCCCAGCTCCTCGGCCAGCTCCCGGTGCAACGCGTCGACGAGGCTCTCGCCGGCATTGACGCCGCCGCCCGGCAGCAGCCAGTACTCCTTGCCCGGCTTCTCGTGCCGGCAGAGGAGGACGCCCTCGTTCCAGCGGAGAAGCGCGGAGACACGGATCCGAGGCTCGCCGGTCACGTTTGCGCCCTGGACGACCCGAACCCGCGGACGCCGCGCTCGCTCTCGGGTAGCTCCTCCGTCTCCACGAGCTCGACCGCGGGAACCGCCAGCACGACGAGTTGGGCGATCCGCATGCCCGCCTCGACCACGAAGGCCTGGCTCGCGTCGGTGTTCAGCAGCACCACGCGCACCTCGCCGCGATAGCCGGAATCGATCAGGCCCGGCGCGTTGACGACCGAGATCCCGTGCTGCGCGGCGAGGCCGGACCGCGGCTGCACGAAGCCGGCGTACCCGTCCGGAATCGCGACCGCGAGGCCCGTCCCGACGACTGCGCGAGCGCTGGGAGCGAGCTCGTGGCGGTCGCAGGCGGCCAGATCGAGACCGGCGTCGCCGACGTACGCCCGCTCGGGGAGGACCGCGTCCCCGCGGAGGCGCCGAATGGGGAGCTCGATCAACTCGCGGAGCGGACGGATGTCTCGTGCGCCTCTGCGAGCAGGTAGGGCGCGAAGCGTGGCAGCTCCCGCCTGGGCAGGTGCGCGCGGATGAAGACGCCCTCCGGCCGGTCGACCCGCTCCTGGATCGGCGCGCCGAGCGCGTACAGCTCGGCGAGCCGCGCGCCTTCGTCGTAGGGCAGCAGCAGCCGGACGCTCTCGAACCGGCCCCCGAAGTGGCCGGCGAGCCGTTCTCGCAGCTCGTCGAGACCTTCTCCGGTCGCGGCCGAGACCGCGAGCGCATCCGGATACCGGCTCGCGAGCCGGCGCCGCCGGAGCGGATCGACGAGATCGATCTTGGTCAGGACGAGCTCGACCGGCACCTCGGCGGCGCCGATCTCCGCCAGCACCTCGTCGACGGCGGCCCGCAGCTCGTCGAGCTCGTCGTCGGGAGCGGAAGCGTCCACGACGTGCAGGATCAGGTCGGCGACGAGCGTCTCCTCGAGGGTGGCGGCGAAACCCTCGACGAGCTGGTGCGGCAGCCGGCGGATGAAGCCGACGGTGTCTGTGAGCAGGTACTTGCGGCCGTCGACCTCGAACCCACGCGTTGTGGGATCGAGCGTCTCGAACAGCCGGTCGCGCACCGAGACGTCTGCGTCCGTGAGCGCGTTCAAGAGCGTCGACTTGCCTGCGTTCGTGTACCCGGCGAGTGCGATCACCGGCAGCTCGGACCGCTGCCGCGACTTCCGCCTCGTCGCGCGCTGGCGCTCCAGCTCGCGCAGCCGCCCCCGCAGGACGGAGACGCGGCGCCGCGCGAGCCGCCGGTCGGTCTCCAGCTGGGACTCGCCGGGCCCGCGCGTACCGACGCCGCCGCCGAGCCGCTCGAGGTGCTGCCACAGCCCGCGCATCCGCGGCAGGTTGTACTCGAGCTGCGCGAGCTCGACCTGCAGCTTCCCATCGGCCGTCACCGCGTGCTGGGCGAAGATGTCGAGGATCAGCTGCGTGCGGTCGACCACGCGGGCCTGGAGTGCGTTCTCGAGCTCCCGCTGCTGCACCGGGGAGAGCTCGTCGTCGACGAGCAGCGCGTCGGCACCCGAGCGCGCAAACGCCTCCTTGAGCTCGACGAGCTTTCCCTTGCCGACGTACGTGCGCGCGTCGGGACGCGGCCGGTGCTGGACCAGCTCGGCCACGGGCTCGACGCCTGCGGTCAGCGCGAGCTCCCGCAGCTCCGCGAGCTCGCGGTCGCCCTCGACGCCCTGGGCCAGCACGGCAACGACGAATCCACGCTCGGGCTCGGCGCCCGGCGCGGGGTCCGGCTGGCGTAGCGTCACGGCAGGATTATGCCCCGAATGGATCTGCACTCCGCACTCGCCTCAAGGACGCTCGAGCTCGTCAACATCCCCTCGGTCAGCGGCGGCGAGGAAACGGCGATGCGCTACGTCCGCGACGCCGTTCCGCTCGAGCCGGCCTGGGCGAGCGACGACGTGCTCTTCTTCCGGTTGCCGGGGGAACCGCTCGTCCTGCTCGCGGGCCATGTCGACACGGTGCCTGCGCAGGACAACCTCCCCGGCCGGCTCGGCGACGGCTTCATCGCGGGCCTGGGCGCCAGCGACATGAAGGGCGGCGTCGCCGTGATGATCGAGCTCGCACGGGCGCTCGCGAACACGCGCGACGGCCTCGGCGCCGGCTTCCTCTTCTTCGTGCGGGAGGAGCTGCCCGCCGAGGTGAGCCCGCTGCCGGACTTCTTGGCCGCGTACGACGGGCCTCACCCCGAGCTGGCGATCGTTCTCGAGCCGACCGACAACGAGATTCACGCGGGCTGTCTCGGGAATCTCGTCGCCGAGGTCGTCGTGCACGGCACGAGCGTCCACTCGGCACGGCCGTGGACCGGCAAGAACGCGATCCACGAGGCGATCCGGGCGCTGGCCCCGGTCGCCGACCTCGAGCCCCTCGACGTCGAGCTGGACGGCCTGCTCTTCCGCGAGGTGTTGAGCGTCGTCGGGATCGAGGGCGGGATCGCCGACAACGTCGTGCCGGACCTGGCGGCGGCACGCCTCAACTACCGTTACGCGCCGAACCGGACGGCCGCAGAGGCGGAAGCGCGGCTGCGCGCGCTCGTGCCCGGCGTCCAGATGGAGGTGCTCTCGAACAACCGCGGAGCACCGGTCGTCGTCGACCGGCCGCTCGTTCGGCGGTTGCGCGAGGCCGGCGGCTTCGACGTCCAGCCGAAGCAGGCCTGGACACCGGTCGCCCAGTTCGCAGAGGCCGGGATCGACGCCGTCAATCTCGGTCCGGGCGCGACGGCATATGCGCACCGGCGCGACGAGCGGGTCGAAATCGGCGAGCTCGTCGTCACATTCGAGGCGCTCCGGCGCTTCCTCGCCGGTAGCGTCTAGCCGTGCGGCTCTCTCCCGTTCTCGAGGCCACCGGAACGTACCCGTTCGTCCGGCTGGAGCAGGCCAAGCGTCGCCTCGCCGCTGAAGGCGTCGAGCTGATCGACTTCGGCAAGGGCGATCCCCGCGAGGAGACGGATCCGCTCATCCGCCGCGCGCTCGTGGAGAGCATCGAGCCGTTCTCCAGCTACCCGCTCGCCGAGGGCCTGCCCGAGCTTCGCCGCGCGGTCGCCGGCTGGTGCTGGCGTCGCTTCGGCGTCGAGCTCGATCCGGAGGCGGAGGTCATACCGACGTACGGCAGCAAGGAGGCGATCTTCCACCTCGCGCAGGTCGTACTCGACCCTGACGGGGACAAGCGGACGGTGGCCACGACCGAGCCGGGCTATCCCGTCTACGACCGAGGGGCTCTCTTCGCCGGCGGCGAGGTGGAGCGGCTGCCGCTGCTCGAGGAGAACGGCTTCCTCCCCGACCTCGATGCCGTCGCCGACGAGCTCTGGGAGCGAACGGCGATTCTCTGGATCAACTACCCCAACAACCCCACCGGAGCGACGGCGCCGCTCGACTTCCTGGAGCGCGCAGCCGCACTCGCGCACGAGCACGACTTCCTGCTCGCCGCCGACGAGGCCTATACCGAGCTCTGGTTCGGCTCTCCTCCCCACTCCGCGCTCGAGGTCTCCGACAGGGCGAATGTGGCCGTCTTCCAGACGCTGAGCAAGCGTTCGTCGATGACCGGCTACCGCTCCGGCTTCGTCGCCGCCTCGCGGGAGCTGATCGCGGCGCTGCGGCAATACCGCCCGAGCGTCGGAACGGCGCCTCAGGAGTTCCTCCAGCGCGCCTCGATCGCCGCCTGGGAGGACGAGGCGCACGTCGAACGGACTCGCGCCGTCTACCGCCGCAAGCGGGACCTCCTGCTCCCCGTGCTTGCGCGGAAGGGCATCCGGGTCGCCGGCAGCGAGGCGACCATGTACCTGTGGCTGGAGACGCCGGCCGGCGAGACGTCGGAACGGTTGGCCGAGCGGCTGCTCGAGGCAGGCCTGATCGTCTCGCCCGGCTCCTTCTTCGGGCCCTCCGGCCACGGCTACTGGCGGCTCGCCCTCGTCCCGACGGAGCAGGAGTGCGCTCGGGCGGCGGAGATCCTGGAGCGGACTCTTTGACGGCACTCGCGCCCGAACGCGTGGAGGAGATCGTCGCGGCGCTCGACCGCGGCGAAACCCGTGTCGCCGAGCGCGTCGACGGCGAGTGGCGGGTCAACGAGGAGGCGCAGCGGGCGATTCTCGAGTACTTCAGGCTCCGAGAGATGGAACCGCGCGAGGTCGGGCCGTTCGAGTACCACGACAAGATCCCGCTCAAGCACGGCTACGAGGAGCTGGGCGTGCGCGTCGTCCCGCCTGCGACGGCGCGCTACGGCGCGTTCCTCTCACGGGGCGTCGTGCTGATGCCGAGCTACGTCAATATCGGCGCCTGGGTCGGGCCGAACACGATGGTCGACACGTGGGCGACCGTGGGCTCCGGTGCCCAGATCGGCGGCGACGTGCATTTGGCCGGTGGCGTCGGCATCGGGGGCGTCCTGGAGCCGCCCGGCGCTCGGCCGGTGATCGTCGAGGACGGCGCCTTCGTCGGCTCGCGCGCCGCGATCGTCGAGGGCGTCGTCGTCGGCAAGGAGGCGGTGATCGGGCCGCACGTGACTCTCGGCGCCTCGATCCCGGTCATCGACGTCACCGGTCCCGAGGCGGTCGAGCACCGCGGCTACGTGCCGCCGCGCGCGATCGTGGTGCCGGGAACCCGGCCGAAGGAGTTTCCGGCCGGGACCTTCGATCTCGCCTGCGCGTTGATCATCGGCTGGCGGAGCGAGTCCACGGATCTCAGGGTTTCGCTGAACGAGGCCCTGCGCGAGCACGGGCTCGGCAGCTAGTCGAGGCGCTCAGCGGGACCTGTCACGTACGCGCGGCCGTTGGCGATGCGCACGGCGAGCGTGCCGCCCGGAAACGCGACCTCGACTTCGCCGTCGCCGTGGATCGCCGCCGCGACGGCGACGGCGCTCGTACCAGAGGACCGGGTCTCGCCAACTCCACGCTCCCACACGCGCGCGCTGAGACGCCCGGGGCCTTCGACGCGCGCGACCTGGACGTTCGTCCCTCCCTGAAAGCGGGGGTGGCGCTCGAGCTTGCGCCCGATCCGCGCGATGTCGGCGGGATCTCCTTCGACGACCGCGTGCGGGTTGCCGACTGACACCGGCACGAGCGCGACGCCGTCGACGAGCTCGGGCGGCCCCACCTCGACGCGGCCGAGCTCCTGCTCGACCAGGTCCCCCACGAGGCGTGCTCGCGTCACGCGCGGCCCGACGCGCACGGCCACCTCGCTCGCCCCCGCAAGCTCCGCAAGCCAGCGGGCGGCGATGCGGGTCCCGTTGCCGGACATCTCGGCACGCGAGCCGTCCGGGTTCCAGATCGCGATCTCGGCCTCCGGCCCGGCGACCGAGAGCACCTCGAGCACGCCGTCGGTCTCCTGTTCGAGCGCCAGCTCGCGTGCGCGCTCAGGCGTCAGCCGCTCGTCCTCGACGAGCAGGTAGACGTTGCCGTGCGCGTGCCACTTCGAGGATGTCATCGGCGACCTCGCCGGGCGGCCGGTCGGCGGCGACGCTAACAAGGCCGGGGATCCGCCGCATCCACTTACGTTGGTAGGCGGCGTATGAGCGCGTCCGGACGGCGAGCGCCTCGATTGCCGCCTCGCGGGGCAGCGCCGCGATCTCGTCGAGCCCCATCGCCTTGCGCGCGGTTGCCGACATCGAGCCGGCGAGCGCCGCCGCGACCTCCTCCTCGACACCGGCGTTGAACATGGCGCGCGCCCGCGCCTCGATCCGCCGCTCGAGCTCCGGATGCGCGATGTCGAGCCCGAAGACAAGGGTCGGATGGCGTGCGTCCTCGGTCCAGAGCCTGCTGGCGGTGGGCTTGAGCGAGCGGCCGACGTCCGTCAGCTCGAGCGCACGGACGACGCGCCGACGGTCGTTCGGGTGGACGAAGGCGGCCGCCGCCGGGTCGCGCTCTGCGAGCAGCTCGTGCGCGCGCACGGCGCCAACCCGGTCGTAGAGGCGCTGCCAGTGCTCCCGCCGCCCTTCGGCGGGCCGGGGCGGTAGCTCGAGGTCCGCCACCGCCGCCCGCAGGTACAGGCCCGTGCCGCCGACGACGATCGGCGTGCTTCCAAGCGCCAGGATCTCGTCGATCGCGGCGTGCGCCAGCCGCTGGTACTCGGCAACCGAGGCCTCGTGATCGAGGGGCCAGATGCCGACGAGCCGCGCCGGGAATGTCGACTGGTTCGTCAGGATCGGCACTCCGCGGTAGACCTGCATCGCGTCGGCGGAGACGAGCTCTGCCGGCAGCCGTGCCGCCAGCTCCTCGGCGACGGCGCTCTTTCCGGAGGCCGTCGGGCCGAAGATCGCGAGCACGAGGCCCTCGTTCATCCCACGATTGTCGTGTTTCCAACCTCGGGCCACTGCCGATATGTGAGAGGTGAGACTTCCTCGCCTGTTCGGCGGCCGCACGCATCTCGAGCGGACCCCCCGCGAGATGTTCGCGTTCATCGCCCTCGGCGCGGCCCTCTCCTGCGCGGCGATCATCGGCGTCGCGTGGGTCGCCGGCTTCGACGCCGTCGTCGATCGCGTGCGAAACGTCGACGGCTGGTGGCTGCCGCTCGCGCTTGCGGCGGAGGCGGTTGCCTACGTCGGCTACGTCCTCGCCTACCGCGAAGTTGCGCGAGTCGGGGGCGGGCCCGAGATCCCGCACGCGCGCGCGCTGGCGCTCGTTGCGACCGGCTTCGGCGTCTTCATCGCGCGCGGCGGCTTTGCCGTCGATCTGCATGCCTTTCGGCAGGAGGGCGTGGGCGATCGGGAGGCGCGCGTACGCGTGCTCGGTCTCGGAGCGCTCGAGTACGCGCTGCTCGCTCCGGCGGCCTGCATCGTCGCCATCCTGCTGCTCATCGATCACGTCCAGCGGCCGGGCTCGGGGTTGACGATGCCGTGGGCCATCGCCGTCCCGGTCGGCGGCATCCTCGCGCTGCTTGCGCTCCGCCTCCGCGGACGGCTGCACGGCCGGCGAGGCTGGCGCGACGCGCTTGCGCAGGGGCTCGACTCGATACACGTCCTGCGCCAGCTCTTCGTTCGGCTCGAGCATGCCGCCGGCCCACTCGGGACGGCGATCTACTGGTTCGGCGACATCGCGTGCCTCGCGTTCTGCCTCCGGGCGTTCGAGGGCCATTTTCCGTCCATCGCGCCGCTCCTGATCGGGTACGCCACCGGCTACGCGCTGACGAGGCGGACGCTGCCGCTGGCCGGCGCAGGCGCGGTGGAGGCGCTCCTACCCTTCGCGCTCTCGTGGAGCGGGACGGCTCTGTCGGCGGCACTTCCTGCCGTCGTCGCCTACCGAATCGCGAACTTCTGGCTCCCGATCGTCCCTGCAGCCATCGGGCTCCGAACGCTCCAAGCCGAGAACGGCAAGCGGTAGCAGACCCCAGGCCGGCTCAGCGCAGACGCGCGGCCGCGAGCTCGAGGTCGTCCTCGTCAAGCCCGGCGGTTCGCAAGTAGGCGCGGACACCGCCGTAGCGGCGCTCGAGGGCGTCGAGCACGCCGAGCATCGCCTCGGCCGGGGTGTGCGCGATGCGATGGATACGCTCGCGCTCAGCCTCGGTCTCCGCCTCCGCGAGCCAGGCTTCGTGCCGCGGACGCAGACGCTCCTCGCTCACGGCGTAGTCGGCAGCGATCTCCTCGGGGCCGACGCCCGCGAGGTCGAGCAGGAAGGCACACAGGAGCCCCGTCCGGTCCTTCCCTCCGACGCAGTGGACGACGACGCCACCTTCCCGCGCGCGGGCGACCGCGCGCACGCCGGCGGCGGCGTTCTCGCGGAAGTACTCCAGAAAAGTCAACTAGAAGTCGCGGGTGACGCGGACGGGGTCGGACGTGGCCGCGAGGATCGCGCGGAGCTCGTGGTCCACGCTCTTCCAGTCGACTTCGTTCGCCTCCATGAACGGCGCATGGACGACCTCGACCGGCAAGTCGCCCGGAGGGTCGTCCTCCAGCTCGTGGTCTCCTCTCAGATCGACGGCCGTGCGAACGCCGTACGCGACCGCCGCCTTCCAGCCCGCGTCGGTCAGCTGCCTGACGCTGTCCGCGCGGATGACTGCGCCGTAGCGGGTCTCGCTGCCGTCTCGGGTCGGATGGCCGCCGAGGTCGCGGATGTTGAGGCAGCCGTCCCAGGCGAGCTCTCGCCGATGAGCGACGTCGCTTGCGATGTCGCTGAAGAGGTCGCGCGATTCACTCGCGCGACCGCTAAACCCGGTCACGCGCCGCCTCCTTCGGCGGGATCAGCGAGGCCTCCGCCAGCGACGTCGCTTGCGATGTCGCTGAAGAGGTCGCGCGATTCACTCGCGCGACGCTAAACCCGGTCAGGCGGCGCCTCCTCCAGCGGGATCAACGACGCCTCCGTCACCGCGGGCACGTCAGGCAGCGACCGCTGCCATCAGCGTGCCGCGAAGGGTGGTCGAGGTCGCGCCCTCGATCCGGACCGGCACGAGCTCGCCAGGCTCCGCTGCGCCGGCGAAGTTGACGGTCGTGTTCCGACGCGTGCGGCCGCGTAGAAGCGAATCGCCGTTTCGGCTCGGCCCTTCGACGAGCACCTCCTCGACTCGCCCGATGCGCTCGCGGTTCTGCTGCTCGGCGACGCTCTGGACGACCTCGACCAGCCGCTCGATCCGCTCGTGCTTGACCTCGTCCGGGACCTGGTCGGGCATCTCTGCGGCCTCCGTGCCGCCGCGTGGCGAGAACACGAAGGTGAAGGCCCCGTCGTAGCCGACTTCCTCGACGGCGCTGACCGTCTGCTCGAAGTCGTCGTCGGTCTCGCCGGGGAAGCCCACGATCAGGTCCGTCGTGAGCGCCAGGTCGGGGATCGCCGCGCGCATCTCTTCGGCCAGGCGCAGGTAGCGCTCGCGGCTGTACGTGCGGCGCATGGCCTTGAGGACGCGACTGGACCCCGACTGGAGCGGCAGGTGCGCGTGCTCGCAGACGGAGCGGCACTCGACCATGGCCTCGATGACCGGAGCGCGGAAGTCCTTCGGGTGCGGGCTCGTGAAGCGGATCCGCTCGATCCCGTCCAGGGTGTCGCAGGCGCGCAGCAGCTCGCCGAAGTCGGTGCGGATGTCCGGTAGCAGGTCGCGCCCGTACGAGTTGACGTTCTGGCCGAGCAGCGTGACCTCGCGGACGCCGTCGCGGCTGAGCTGCTCGATCTCGGCGAGGATTTCACCCGGTCGCCGGCTCTGCTCGCGCCCCCGCACGGCCGGGACGATGCAGTAGGCGCACTTCGAGTTGCAGCCCATCGAGATCTGCACCCACGCCTGGAAGCGGCGTTCACGGTGCATCGGCAGGCTGCCGGCGAATCGCCGGTTGTCGAGGCCGAAGCTGCCTCGCTCGACGCCGAGGCCACCTGCGCCGACCCACTCGCCGAGATGCGGGATCGACCCTGGGCCGAACGCGACGTCGACGTACGGGTAGAGCTCGAACAGGCGCTCGCGCTGCGCCTCGGCGTAGCAGCCTCCTACCGCGATCACCTTCTCCGGGTCGCGTTCCTTGAGCGCCCGTGCCTGAGCCAGGTGAGCCGCGAACCGCTGGTCCGGCTTCTCGCGGATCGTGCAGGTGTTGAAGACGAGCACGTCCGCGTCCGCCTGCGCCGGCGCCTCGCCGAGGCCGAGCTCCTCGAGCATGCCCTTGATCCGCTCCGAGTCGTGGGCGTTCATCTGGCAGCCGAACGTGGTGACGTGGTAGCGCTTCACGGCCGGAAACTGTAGCCCGTCGGATCTGCAGCGTCAGCGGACGCGCGCGACGACCGGCGGCGTCGCAAACGGCTCGCCGAGCGGGGCGCTCTCCGGGACCACGTACAGCCGCAGCACGTGGCGGCCGTCGGACAGCGGCACTCGCATCCGAAGCGGGTGGAACGGCGCGAGCACGACGCGCCGAATCGAATGCCAGCCGGGCGGCGCCGCCTCCTGAACGTAGGCGATCCGCGCCGTCAGCCTCGCGGAGGCACGAACTTCGAGCCACGTCGGGTGATGCGCGCTCAGGACGCGAAGGCCGATGCTGCCGCGGCCGGATCGCTCCGCAGGCTGCACGCGCGAGGGATTGAACCCCTTGCCGGCGGCAGCCGGCGCGTCGCACAGGCTCGGGTCGCGCGCCCAGAGGTAGACGCACGCGGCGTCCGGCTTCGCGGGGTCGGCGGGGGTGCCCACAAATCTCGCCCAGCCCCACGACCAGACCGATCCGATGGCGAGCTCCCTGGCCACTTGGCGCACCGCCAGGCCTTCGCGCTTGACCACCCCGAACCAGCGCTGCGCGGGCAGGCCGGAACGGCCGCTCGGCCCGGACTGGAAACCGAGCGCAAGCGCGACGCGGCTGCTGGGGATGCCGATGGTCGTGAAGTTCCGGATCGCGCGCCGCAGCTGGAACCGCATGTAGACCGTCGCCCCTGACGGCCCGAGGCGCTCGAGCAGCGGCGCCGAGATGTAGACCTCGCGCACGATCGTCGCCGCCTCGGCGAGGGACCTCCACCACGCTCCGGCCGCCCCGCCCGTGGCCGCGCCCTGTGAGATGAGCAGGTGCGGCTGGGCGCCACGCGCGGCCAGAGCTTGGACGAGCGCGAGGACGTCGGCGCGGTACTGCGCGTTCGACGGCGACCAAGGCGTCCGCAGGTGCGCCCCGAAGAGCTCGTTCAGCGCGACCACCGGAGTTCCGCATCCCGTCACCTTCACGGCCGCCGAGGCAAGACGTTCCGCGACGCCGTCGACACGACGGGGGTCGACGGGATGACGTGGTGTCCCGAGACGAGAACGGAGCGACATGACCCAGTAGGCGAGCGCCGCGCCGCGCCGGCGCGCGTCGGCCGCGGGCTCGGTATGGGCCAACGCGACGGCCAACCCCGGCCGGAAGAACAGGCGCCGGAACGGCACCCACTTGTCGGCGTAGTCGATCCACGCAGGCTGAGCGGCGTCGATGCACGGGACCGCGCGAGCCGCCGCCCGCGGCGAACCTGCGGCTGCGGTCGCGGCGATCGCGCCCGCAAGGAGCGCGGCCGTGACGGGGCGATGAAGGGCGACGATCCTGGGCACGACGGCCGACCCGCGGCGGATCGTACCGGGATCGCGGCTCGGATCGACGCCGCGTTACTTGGCGCGCTGGCCGACCGCGCGCTCTGGTGCCGGCTCCCGCGCTGGTGCGGCGGCCGGCGCGTCGGTGACGTTGCGCGCCATCTCGACGGCCCGGCTCTCGCGGATCACCGTCACCTTGATCTGCCCCGGGTACTCGAGCTGATCCTCGATCTCGCGGGCGATCTCGTGCGACATCAACACGGCCTGGTCGTCGTCGACCTCTTTCGGCTTCACGATCACGCGGATCTCGCGCCCCGCCTGGAGCGCGTAGACCTTCTCGACGCCTCGATGGTGCGCCGCCAGCTCTTCCAGCGACTCCAGCCGCTTGATGTAGTGCTCGAGGCTCTCCCCACGGGCGCCCGGCCGGGAGGCGGAGACGGCGTCGGCCGCGATCAGGAGGACCGCTTCGACCGTCTGCGGCTGCACCTCGTAGTGGTGCGCCTCGATCGCGTGGACGACGGCGTCGCTCTCGCCGTACCGGCGCGCGTACTGGGCCGAGATCATCGCGTGCGAGCCCTCGATCTCATGCGTGAGCGCCTTTCCGAGGTCGTGCAGAAGCGCGGCGCGTCGCGCGGTCTTCACACTCGCGTCAAGCTCCGAGGCCATGATCCCGGCCAGGTGCACAACCTCGAGCGTGTGCTTGAGGACGTTCTGGCCGTAGCTCGTCCGGAAGCGAAGCCGCCCCAGGATCTTGACGAGCTCCTCGTTCACCGGCCCGCAGTTCGCCTCGAAGACGGCCTGCTCGCCGGCGTGCTCGATGTGCTCCTCGATCTCCGCCTTCGACTGGTAATACATCTCCTCGATCCGGGCGGGATGGATGCGCCCGTCGTCGATCAGCTTCGCCAGCGTGAGCTTCGCGACCTCGCGGCGGATGCCGTCGAAGGACGAGAGGACGACGGCCTGGGGCGTGTCGTCGATGATGAAGTCGACTCCAGTCAGGTGCTCGAGAGTCCGGATGTTGCGGCCCTCGCGGCCGATGATTCGGCCCTTCATGTCGTCCGAGGGAAGCTCGACGAGCGAGACCGTCGCCTCGGAGGCGTGGTTCGCGGCCACGCGCTGGAGCGCGTCGGCGACGAGATTCCGCGCCCGGCGCTTCGCTTCCGTCTGCGCCTCCTCCTCGAGCTGCCGGACGCGGCGCGCGAGCTCGTGCCGAACCAGTTCTTCGGAGCGGCCGAGGAGGTGCGCCTTCGCCTCGTTCGTCGTCATGCCCGAGATCCGCTCGAGCTCGACGAGCTCCGCCTCCTTCGCCTGCTTCAGCTCCTCCTGGAGCTGCTTCGAATGCGTCTCGCGGTCCGCGACGCCCTGCTCACGGCGGGTCAGCTCCGTCAGCTTGCGGTCGATCTCTTCTTCCTTCGTGAGGACGCGCTCCTCGATCTTGATGATCTCGTTCCGCCGGGCCACGACTTCCTGCTCGACGTCGGCGCGTAGCTTCACGGCCTGCTCGCGGGCCTCGATCTGGGCTTCCCGCTGCATCGCGTCGGCGTCACGACGCGCCTCGGTCAGGAGCAGCTGGCGCGTTCGGCGGGCCGCGGTGAGGCGCGAGCCGGTCAGGGCATAAAGGGCGATGAAGGCGAGGGCGGCTCCGGCCGCGAGACCCACCAGGATTCCGATGACGACGAACATGGGCGCTCCTGCGGTGCGCCCACATCAGGCATGCCTCGAATCGGGTCCGTCTGGAAGGGCTCGTCAGGGAGCCCCTTGTGGCCGCTACCTCAGCGCGACTGCGGCCTCCGGACGCCTTGCTGGTTGAGGTCTGAGATCAATTTCAGGACCGAGTTCGAAACAGTCAGATGCAGGCAATTTGTAAGTTGGATCCCTATCGTAACTCGCCGGTGCCCTCCACCGCAATGGACGGCACGGCGTGCTCGATCGATTCCGGGGCGAAACCTCGCGCCGCCAGCCACCGCGCTGTCCGCGGACTCGGGCCCCGACGCCGCGCTGCGCGGGCGGCCCGGTCGTGCTCGGGATCCAGCCGCGAGACAGCCTCGGCGACGAGCTCCGGCTCGATGCCCGCGCGCTCTAGCTCGACGGCGATCGCCGCGTCGCCGAGGCCACGCTCGGCCAGCGCCTCCGCCCGCCGGAGCGAGAACCGCTCGTCGTCGAGCACGCCCACGCCGCGTAACGCCGCGACCACCTGCTCGCGCTCGCCGGCGGCGACACCCTTGCGCTCGAGCGCCTGCTGCACCTCCGTCTCGGAACGGTCGCGCCGCGCAAGCGTCCGCGTGGCGGCCTCGAGGGCCAGTGAACGCCGTAGCTCGCGCCGCAGCCTACGGAGCCGCTCTCGGTCGAGCTCAAGCCCGACGGACAGGCCTACGCGGGCTACGACCTCGAGCGGGACGGTTCGCCAGCGGGCGCCGTCGAGCTCAACGAGCACGCGCCCCGGCCGTGCGGGCCGGAGCGCGGTCACTGTCGGCATCGGCAGACGCCTCCTCCTCCACGGCCGGCGTCGCATCGGCGGCGGGCGCCTCGACCGCGGTCGGGAGCAACCGTGCCGAGACGACCTGGTCGGGACCGGCGTCGGCTTGGATCCTCCCGAGGATCTGCTGCGTCACGTCCGGGTGCTCGCGCAGGAACGCCGTCGCGTTCTGGCGGCCCTGGCCGAGCCGCTCGTCGCCGAAGCTGAAGTACGAGCCGGATTTCGCGACGATCTTCCGCTCGAGCGCGGCGTCCAGCACCGTCCCTTCCCAGGAGATGCCGGAGCCGTAGATGATGTCGAACTCGGCTTGCTTGAACGGCGGCGCGACCTTGTTCTTGACCACCTTGACGCGGACACGGTTGCCGATCGCCTCCACGCCCTCCTTCAGCGTCTCGATCCTGCGGATGTCGAGACGAACGGACGAGTAGAACTTCAGCGCGCGGCCGCCCGGGGTCGTCTCCGGATTGCCGAACATGACGCCGATCTTCTCGCGCAGCTGGTTGGTGAAGATGCAGATCGTGTCGGTACGGTTGAGCGTGCCGGCGAGCTTGCGCAGCGCCTGGCTCATCAGCCGGGCCTGGAGGCCGACGTGGCTATCCCCCATCTCGCCCTCGATCTCCGCCTTCGGCGTCAGCGCTGCAACCGAGTCGACGGCGACGACGTCGAGCGCTCCGGAACGGATCAAGAGCTCCGCGATCTCGAGCGCCTGCTCGCCGGTGTCGGGCTGCGAGACGAGGAGGTCGTCGATGTTGACGCCGATGCGCTTCGCGTACGTGGGGTCCATCGCGTGCTCGGCGTCGATGAAGGCGCAGATGCCGCCGCGGCGCTGGGCCTCGGCAATCACGTGGTAGACGAGCGTCGTCTTCCCCGACGACTCCGGGCCGAAGATCTCGGCAATGCGGCCGCGCGGCAGGCCGCCGATCCCGAGCGCGAGGTCGAGCGCGAGCGAACCCGAAGAGACGGCGCCCACGGAGACAGCCGCGGCATCGTTCATCTTCATGACCGCGCCCTTGCCGAACTGCCGCTCGATCTGGCCGAGCGCTGTGTCAAGTGCTTGCTCGCGATCCACGTCTATCTCCTCCCTACTGCAACCGATTGCAGGACTTCGTACTGCGCCCCTGACGGCCGCAGAACGGACATATAAACAGCCGCCTCGGACGTCACGACGGGTCCCAGGTCGGGAAGCGGCGGCTGGAGCCGAGGCCGGGTCCGAAACCGGATGACGGTGAGGTGCGGCAGCCACGGGCGACGCTCCCGTTCGTAGACGCCGAGGCGCTCCAGGCGCTCGTGCAAGCCCTCGGCGAGCGCCTTCGCGCGGTCATCCTTGTCGTCGCAGATGAGCATCCCGACGCTGCGCGTCTCGCGGTACCTGCGAACGGTGAGCGTCGGAACGGAGGCGGCGCGGGCGACCGCGACGAGCTCGCCGGCGATAGCCACGAGCTCGTCGCCCGGCCGGCTGCCCAGGAAGGCGAGGGTGACGTGCAGCTGCTCGCGGTCGACGATGCGCACGCCCTGGGTGTCCCGGAACGCCTTCCGTTGCCAGCCGACGAGGCCGTCGACCGCGTCGGGCGGAAGGCGGAGCGCGCAGAACAGGCGCAGGCGTTCACGGCCCTCGACGCTAGCAGGGAGATTCATACGGAACCGTTACGGCTCTGTGTCAAGAGGCGCCGCACGAGGTGGAGCGCCGCGACCGTCGCCCTGGCGCGGATCGTTGCGCGGTCGGCGGGGACGCTGAAGTCGCCGGCCAGCTCCCCGTCCGGAGCGGAAGCGTGGAAATAGACGAGCCCGACCGGCTTCTCCGGAGTGCCGCCGCCGGGCCCCGCCACGCCGGTCACAGCGACGCTGACGTCTGCCTCGAGGCGAACGCGCACGCCCGCGGCCATCGCCGCCGCGGTCTCCGCCGAGACGGCACCGTGGCGCTCGAGCAGCCTCCGCGGCACTCCGAGCTCGTCCGACTTGACGTCGTCGCCGTACGCCACCACAGAGCCGCGAAAGACGTCGCTCGCGCCGGCAATATCTGTCAACCTGGCGGCGACGAGGCCGCCGGTGCACGACTCCGCGGTCGCGAGCGTGAGCCCGCGACTGCGGCAGAGCTCGAGCACGAGCTCCGCGATCGGCCGCTCGTCCTCGGCGAACAGCTCGCCTCCGAGTCGCCCGCGCAGGCGGTCCGCGAGCCGGTGGGCGCGCTCGTTCCCGCCGGGCCCGACCATGAGCTCGACGTGAATCTCGAAGTCGCGCGCGCAGACGGTCGCCTCCACGCCGTCGCCGTCACCGCCTGCGTCTTCGAGCGCCCGCGCCACAGCCGACTCGCTGGCGCCGTAGAAACGCAATGTCCGCCGTTCGGGCGGCCGCGCGCGGTCGAGCACGTCCCGGACCGGCGCCGCCTCGAGCGCGGCCCGCCAGAGCCGCCGCAGCTCCGGCGGCGGCCCCGGAAGGACGACGACCGTCGTCTCCCCCACCTCGAGCACGATCCCGGGCGCCGTCCCGGCCAGGCCGAGCGAGATCGCGCCTCGCGGCAGCGAGGCCTGCTTCGTCACGCCTGCCTCGAAGTCGGCGTACGGTCGTCGCAGTCGCTCGGCGATCCGGCGCGAGACGGCTCCGATCTCCCGTTCGAGCGCAGAATCGACGACGAGCTCACGCCCTGCGACTCGCGCGAGCACCTCGACCGTGCGGTCGTCGTGCGTCGGCCCCAGGCCGCCGGAGACGACGCAGAGATCGGCCTGGAGGCCCTCGCGCAGCGCGCCCTGGAGCTCCACGGCCGAGTCCCCGACGACGAGGATCCGCCCCGGCTCCACTCCCAGCGAAACGAGCTCGCGCGCGAGGAACGGGCCGTTCAGGTCGCGGCGGTCGCCGCGGACGAGCTCGCTGCCGGTGACGACGACTACGGCCCTGGGAGGGCTCAAGCGGGCGGCGGCGCCTTCCTGATCGCGTACGGCGTCACGATCAGCTGCTCCGGCTGGCCGTGGCCGGGGATCAGCCGCACGCGGCCATTGAGCTTTGCGACGAGGTTCGCGGGCTTGGACGCTGCGATCCACAACCGCCTGAAGAGCCAGGGCTTGCGGTTGAAGGGGAGCTGCGTTCCCTGCTGGAGGGTCCCCGTGTACTTGACCTTCCCGCCGGGCCCGCCGGCGCGGATCTGGAGCCAGGAGTCGCCGCTCGCGGCCGTCAGGACGAGACGGACGACGGGGGCCGGCCGGCGGTGGTGTTTCTTCGCGGCGGCCTTGGGCTTCGAGGTCGCCTGGGTGGGCACCGGCGGATTGTTGGAGGAGCCGTACTTCCAGGCAGCGATCACGAGTGCGAACACCACTGCGATCGCCGCGACGGCGAGCACCATCCAGCGCGCCTCCACCCGGTGGCCGAGCGGCTGCGGGCGCCGCTGGTAGTCGCGCGGCCGTAGCGGAACGTCCTCCTCGCCGGTGATGAAGCGCGAGTTGTACTCGTCGACGTAGAGCTGGCCCTCGAGTCCCAGCGCGTCGGCGTAGTTGCGGAGGAACCCTTTCACGTACGTCGGCGCTGGTAGGAGGTCGAACTGCTCGTCCTCGAGCGCCTTTAGGTACTTCGAGCGAATCTTCGTCTGCTGCTCGAGCTCCGGAAGCTCGAGCTGCTGGCGCAGACGCGCTTCGCGCAGGCTGTTGCCGATCTCGAACACGAGCGGCCGATTCTAGTGCGATCTGCCCCTATTCGTAGAGCAGCAAAAGACCGAAAAAGCCCAGCGCCAGGGCCGCAGTCAACCCGAGGCAGAGCCCCAGCCAGCCGAGCCATTTTCCGGCCTTTGCCGTCCCCTCCCCCGGCCGCGTCAGCGTTCGTTCGACCCGCCGCCGCGCGCCGCGCGCGAGGATGACGGCGATCAGCCCCAGGAGCGTTCCCGCCACCGCCTCGCCGGCGACCGCCTGCGGCACGTTCACGTTCTTCAGGCGCGTCGCGTAGTACGCCGCCGGGATCGCGGCCAGCGAGAGCAGGGCGAACACGAGCGACAGCCAGGCCCTGCTGTTGCGGCTCCGCGCTCTACTGCTTGACGTATGGGCGACCAATGGCGGCCGGCGGAATGGAGCGCCCGATCACCCCGGCCACGGCGACGAGCGTCAGGACATACGGCAGGGTCTGGAACAGGACGGGCCAGGCGGCCGATTCGGACCCGGATAGGTCGGGTAGCCGCTGCGCGAGTGCGCTCGAGAAGCCGAACAGGAGCGCCGCCGCGAAGGCACCGAACGGCCGCCAGCCGCCGAAGATCAACGCGGCGAGCGCGATGAACCCGCGCCCGGCGGTCATGTTCTCGGTGAAGGAGTTGACGAAGCCCAAGGAGAGGAAGACGCCGCCGAGCGCCGCCAGGGCACCCGAGAGCGTGACCGCACCGTACCGAACGCCGTAGACGGAGATCCCGAGCGTGTCGGCGGCCCGCGGGTGCTCTCCGACAGAGCGGATGCGCAGGCCGCTGGGCGTCTTGAACATGACGACGTACGAGATCGGCAGCAGCAGCAGGCTCAGCCACACCATCAGGTTCAGCTGCCCGATCGAGTCGTAGAGGAAGTTTCCGATGCCGGGGATGTGGGAGAGGAACGCGAGGTTCACGTCGGGAACCGCCGGCAGGTCGTTCGGGGTGCCCTCGTTGCCGTAGTGCTGGTTGTAGAGGTAACCGGTGATTCCGAGCGCGAGGAAGTTCACCGCCGTGCCCGAGACGATCTGGTCCGCGCGCAGGTGGATGGAGAAGATCGCGTGCACGACAGCGAGCAGCGCGCCGGAAAGGACACCGATGAACAGGCCTCCGACCCAGGAGCCTGTCTTGTCGGCTCCGTAGGCACCGAAGAAGGCGCCCATCAGCATCATCCCCTCGAGGCCGATGTTCACGACCCCGCTGCGCTCGGAGAACATCCCCCCGATCGCTGCAAACGTCAGCGGCGTCGCGTATCGCAGCGTTGCCGCGATCAGCGCCGACCAGACGAAGACGCCGTTCAGGTTCGACGTCTGCGCCTGCATCGTCAGCAGGGCGCCGCCGATCCCGACCAGGCCGATGACGATCGCGCCCCCGCCGACGCGGTACTCGCGGCGCGAGGCCGCCCAGATGCCCGCAGCGACGCCGAAGATGCCGATCGCGACCGGGAGGGGCGCCGACCGTACAGCGACCGGCGGCAGGGCGAGCCAGAGCGCGAGCAGGCCGAGCCCTATGCCGACGAAGCCAACCGTCCGAGGCGAGGACATCCGCGTCCACGCACGCGGGAGCTGCTCGGCGCGAATGACGCTCATGCCTCTTCGGCCGCCTTTCGCTGGGGCAGGTGCAGCTTCTTGCGCGCCTGCCAGAGATAGATGATCAGCAGGTCGGCGCCGATGAAGAGGACGACGAGGCCCTGGATGATCCGGGTCAGGTTGCCGGCCAGCTCGGGTCTGAAGATGCTCGGGTCGAGGTTTCGCGACGACGTCCCGTTCAGGAGAGCGCCGAAGAGCAGCGCGGAGAAGAAGATGCCGACGGCGGAGTTGCGACCGAGCAGCGCGACCGCAATGCCGATGAAGCCGATCTGAACGCTCTGAACCTCCGTCAGATCAAGGTTGAACTCCCAGCCGAGCAGGTCGAGCGAGCCCGCGAGACCGGCGAAGGCGCCCGAGATCGCCATCGCGAGGAAGTAGTTGCGGGACACGCTGATGCCGCCGTAGCGGGCTGCCTCGGCGTTGAAGCCGACCGCCCGTACCTCGTAGCCGAGCGTCGTGCGGTTGAGCAGAATCCAGTAGACGAAGAGCATCGCGACGGCGATGAAGAAGCCGATGTGAAGCCCTTGTAGGAGCGGGTTGCCCCAGAAGACGTGCAGGTGCGCGCTGTCCGCGATCGGCCGCGTCACCGGCGCCGAGATCTGGCGCGGATCCTGCATCGGCCCGCCGAAGCCGACGAGGTAGCTACCCACCCAGAGCGCGATCCAGTTGAGCATGATCGTCGTGATCACCTCATGGGCGCCGGTGGTCGCTTTCAGGATCCCGGCGATCCCGGCCCACGCCGCTCCAGCCAGAGTCGCCGCGAGCATGGCAAGGATCACGTGCAGCGGCCCCGGCAGGCCCGAGAACCAGATGCCGAACTGCACCGCCACGATCGCGCCGACGGTGTACTGGCCGTTGCCGCCGATGTTGAACAGGCCACACCGGAAGGCGAAGGCCACCGCGAGGCCCGTCAGGATCAACGGCGTGACGATGATCAGCGTCTGCTGGAGATTGAGGGCCGTCGCCGCGCCGGTATCCCAGCCGGTCCACTCGATCCCGGCCGGATAGAAGACGTGCCAGTGGACGGACACCGGGCTGAGCCAGCTCAGCCCGCTTCCTTCGAAGATGGCCTTGTACGTGCTGAGCGGGTTCTTGCTGGTGGTGACGTAGACGACGAGCCCGCCGATCAGAAACGCGATCAGCGCGGTCAGAACCGGTGTGATCACACCTCCCGCGCGCTGGTAGAACGCGAGCCGGGCAGCGACGCTCGGAACGACCTCCGGATCGGAGGCTGCGGGCGGCGGAGTCGCCTGCTCGCTCACGAGCGCGTCCTCCAGGCGCCGCAGCTCATGCGGCCGCCTCGGCGGCTCCGAGACCGGTCATCTCGATTCCAAGCTCGTCCTCCTCGACGTCGGCCCCGTGCTCGGCGACGATCCGGCCTTCGTAGAGCACGAGGATCCGGTCGGAGAGCGAGAGGATCTCCTCGAGCTCGAGCGAGACGAGCAGCACGGCCTTGCCGTTGTCGCGCGCCTCGACCAGACGCCGGTGGACGAACTCGATCGCGCCCACATCGAGGCCGCGGGTCGGCTGGGCGGCGATCAGGACGCTGGGCTCGCGGCTGATCTCGCGCGCGAGGACGACCTTCTGCTGATTCCCGCCCGACAGCGCGGACGCGCGCGTCTGCGAGCTGCCGCCGCGGACGTCGAACTGGCGTAGGAGCGTCGCCGCGCGCCGGATCAGCTGCCGCGGGAACAGCCATCCCCAGCGGGAGAAGGACGGCTTGTCGTAGTCGTGCAGGCCGATGTTCTCGGCGAGCGAGAACTCGAGCACGAGCCCGCGCCGCTGGCGGTCTTCGGGGATGTGGCCGAGGCCGACGTCGAGGATCGCCTTCGGACTTTTGCCGGTGACGTCGCGCCCTCCGATCGAGACAGAGCCGGAGGCGACGGCGCGCAGCCCGGTCAGGGCGTCGATCAGCTCGGACTGCCCGTTGCCGTCGACGCCGGCGATCCCGACGATCTCCCCCGCCCTCGCCTCGAGCGAGATCCCGCGAACGGCCTCGAGGCCGCGATCGTCGACGACCTGCAGGTCGTCGACCGTCAGCAGCGGCTCGCCGGGTGTCGGAGCTTCCTTGTCGACCCTGAGCAGAACCTCCCGGCCGACCATCATCCTTGCGAGCCCTTCCCGCGTCGCGCCTTCGCGTCCGACCGTGTCGATCCGCTTGCCGCGGCGCAGGACGGTGATCCGGTCGGCGATGTCGAGCACCTCGTTCAGCTTGTGCGTGATGAAGATGACCGACATGCCTTCTCTCGTCAGCGTCTCGAGGATCTGGAAGAGCTCGCGCGCCTCCTGCGGCGTCAGGACCGCCGTCGGCTCGTCGAGGATCAGAATGTCCGCGCCGCGGTAGAGCGCCTTCAGGATCTCGACCCGCTGCTGCTGGCCGACGGTGATCGACTCGACCGTCGCCTCGGGGTCGATGGCGAAGTTGAACGCCCGCGACAGGTCCCTGACCCGCCTGTCGGCCGCGCGGTAGTCCAACAGGACGCCCGCGTGCGTCGGCTCGGTCGCCAGGACGATGTTCTCGGCGACGGTCATCACCGGGATCAGCATGAAGTGCTGGTGCACCATCCCGATCCCGTGCTTGATCGCGTCCTTCGGCGAGTGCAATCGGGCCGGCTTGCCCTTGATGAGGATCTCGCCCTCGTCCGGGTGGTAGAGGCCGTAGAGGACGTTCACCAGCGTGGACTTGCCGGCGCCGTTTTCGCCCAGGAGCGCGTGTACCTCCCCGCGCCGAAGGTCGAAGTCGACCGAGTCGTTGGCGAGGACTCCGGGGAACCGCTTGGTGATGCCGCGGAGCTCGAGGGCGACCGCACGCTCGTCTGCCACGGCCGATAATCCTAGGGGGCGAAACGGCGTCCGCCCCCTAGAACCGTCGCTGTCCCGTTACTTCGTCGGCGGGACGATCTTGCCCGCGGCGATCAGCTTCTTGATCGCGTTGGCCTTCTTCGTCAGGTAGGCGCGGTCGGCCTTGGACAGCTTCGAGCTGAGCTTGCCGTAGCCGACGCCGTTGTTCTTGACGCTGAAGACGACGTCCTTGCCGCCCTTGAAGCCGCTCGGGTTTGCCTTGTAGGCCTTGATCGTGTCGTACACGCCGACGTCGACCTTCTTGGTCGCGCTCGTCAGCATGTGCGGTCCGAGGAACGACTGGTCGGCGTCGACGCCGATCGCCCAGACGTGCTTCTGCTTGGCCGCGCTGTAGCCGCCGAGGCCGCAGCCACCGGCCGCCTCGAACACGACGCCCGCGCCGCGACCGATCTCGTTCAGCGTTGTCTCCTTGCACTTCGCCTGGTCGTTGAACGTCGGGTCGTTCGCGTAGACGAGGTGCACCTGCACCTTCTTATTCGCCTTCTTCGCGCCGGCCCTGTACCCGGCCAGGAAGCGGATGATGGCGGGCACCTTGTTGGCGCCGACGCCGGCGACGATCTGCTTGCCCTTGTACGGGTGCCGCTTGATCTCGAGACCGGCGATGTAGCCGACGAGATAGCCGGCCTCCTGCTCCTTGAAGATGATGCCGCGGAGGTTCGGCAGCTTGCCCTCGGGCACCGCCGCCACCGGGACGTCGATCCCGGCGAACTGGACCTTCGGATAGGCCTTGGCGACCTTGCCGATCGAGTCGAACATCAGGAAGCCCGTGCCGATCACGAGGTTGTTGCCCGCCTGCGCCGCCGAGGTGAGGTTCGGCAGGCGCTCGGAGGCCGTGTTGGTGATGAACATGCGGGTCTGCACCTTCAGCGCCTTCTTGGCGCGCTGCATACCCGTATACGACAGATGGTTGAAGCCGTGATCGTTGAGACCGCCGATATCCGTGACATCGGCCACCTTGATCGTCGCTGACTGCGCAGCAAAGCCTGTGCCAGTCAGCAGGGCCGCAAGCGCGACGAACACAGCGAGCATCGTCACGCGCGGCAGCCAATGCGTTCTCTTCACGTATTCCCTCCTGCCCCGTTGGGAGTTTGGATGACTCTAACTCGCTGAACCCGGTCCAAGCGAGTCCTCAAGAAATAGGACGTTCTCGGGGCGTCTTAGTTGGCGATCACCCGTGGCAGATCGGCCTCCGAGCTGAGGCGTTCGCTTGCGACGCCGACCAAGAAGGACGTGCCGGCTTTGCCGGCGCGTCCGTCTAATCCCGTGGTGCAACGACGCTTGCGACGCGGGGCAGATCGGCCTCTGAGACCAGGACACGACGCGGTTTCGAGCCCTCGTAGCCCGAGATGATTCCTCGGCGTTCGAGCATGTCGATCAGCCGGCCCGCGCGTGTGTAGCCCACCCGCAGGCGGCGCTGGAGGAGCGATGTCGAGGCGGTCTGCGCGGTGACGACGACCTCGATCGCCCGATCGAGCAGCGGATCCTCATCGGGGTCGAACCCGGCGTCGGCGTCGTCGAGCTCCTCTGGGACCGGCTCCGGCGCCTCGAGCAGACTCTCGTCGAGCTCCTGCCCGCGCTGCGCGCGGCACTGCTCGACGACGAGGGCGATCTCCTCCTCGGTCACGAAGGCGCCCTGGAGCCGCTGTAGGCGCGAGGTCCCGAGCGGCTTGAACAGCATGTCTCCCTGGCCGAGTAGGCTCTCCGCGCCGGACTGATCGAGGATCACGCGCGAGTCGGTCTGGCTCGAGACGGCGAAGGCGACGCGGCTGGGGACGTTCGCCTTGATCATCCCGGTGATGACGTCCACCGACGGGCGCTGCGTGGCAAGCACGAGGTGGACGCCGACCGCGCGCGACTTCTGCGCCAGCCGGATGACGGCGTCCTCGACGTCCTGCGGCGCGATCATCATCAGGTCCGCCAGCTCGTCGATGACGACGAGCAGGTATGGCAGCGTCGGCTCCCCGCGCGAGCGCAGCGCACGGTTGGCCTCGCTCAGGTTGCGGGCACGAACGGACGAGAGCTTCTCGTAGCGGCGCTCCATCTCGCTGACCACGTTCGCGAGCACGATCGACGCCTCCTTGGGGCTCGAGACCACCGGCGTCAGCAGGTGCGGGATCGCCTCGTAGTAGCTGAGCTCGATCTTCTTCGGATCGACGAGGATCAGCCGCACCTCGTCCGGCGTCGAGCGGAGCAGGATCGAGGTCAGGATCGTGTTGATGCAGCCCGACTTCCCGGAGCCGGTGGTGCCGGCGATCAGAATGTGCGGCATCCGCGCGAGGTCGGTCCAGACGGCCGCGCCCGAGATGTCCTTGCCAAGCCAGACGGAGAGCGGGCTCGCCGGCGCGGGCAGGTCGTCGAAGATATCGCCCAGCGCGACGTAGTTCGGGCTCGGGTTGGGTAGCTCGACCCCGACCGCCTGCTTGCCCGGGATAGGCGCGAGGATTCGGATCTCGGTCGTCGCGAGCGCGTAGCTCAAGTCGTCCTTGAGCGCCGCCACCTTGGAGACCTTCGTCCCGGGCGCGAGCTGCAGCTCGTACCGGGTGACGCGGGGTCCCGAGATCTGGCCGACGACGGTTGCCTCGACGCCGAAGTGCGCGAGCGTCTGGACGAGCGCCTCGGCCACTCTCGCGCTCTGGTCGGCGGAGGTGCCGTTGGCGGCGGGCGAGCGGCGGAGGATCCCGCGGTCGGGGAGCCGGTACTCACTCGCGACGGCTGCACCGACGTCGAACAGGCTCTCCTGCTCGGGCTCGCTCTCCCGGTCGTCGAGGAGCAGTGGCGCCGGCGGCTCCGCCTCGGCGACGACGTCCGGAAACTCCGCGACGGCGTCGATCGGCGGCGCCTCGGGCTTGGCCGCGGCTTCGTCCGCGCGCTCGACGAGGCGGAGTTCCGGTGCCGGCTCGGCGCGGGGCCGGCGCGCGGCGCGGCCCGCGCGCCGAACGGCGTGGCCGGAACGGCGGATGATCGCGCCGACCGAAGCCCCGGTCAGAAGCAGCGTGCCGGCGAGCAACGTCGTGATTCCGAGGATCAGGACACCGGTCTCGCCCAGCGCGACGCCGAAGAGCCTCGCCAGCACGAGTCCGACGTCGCCGCCGTGCGCCTCGCCGAGCGTGAGCATCAGTCCGGCCGAGAACACGACAAGCCCCGTCCTGAACGGACGCATGTCGACGAGCTCGCTGCGGGCGAGCATGAGCGCGCCCACCGTGAGGCAGGCGGCGGGGAAGATCACACGGGCCGCGCCGATGAGCGCGTCGAGGCCGTCGGCGGCGAGCCCACCGACGTAGCCGCCGCTCCAGCCGAGATAGTTGACCGTGGAGAGGAAGACGCCGAGCGCGACGAGCACGAGCCCGACGAGCTCGGGATGCTGGTGGCCGTGGCCGCGCGTCCGTGCGCGCTTCTTCTTGCGCACGCGCGACGGCGTGCGCGGCTTCAGGGCGCGCTTCTTCCGGCGACGTGCCATCGGCCGCGCGTCCTTCGACGCGGCCGCGCGAAGACCTTCGCCGTCGTCAGAGCGACCACCAGTACCACAGCTCGCGGCTGTCGGCCCGCGCTTGGCGAGCGAGCTCCGCCAGCTCGCGCAGAACCTCGAGCGCCTCCTGCTGCTGCCATTCGTCACGCGCCATCTCTTCCGTCGCCACCCACTCTTCTGCCACCGCCGTCAGGTCGTCGGCTGCTGCAAGCGCGTCTCGGATCTCGGTCGGTACCCCGAACACCCCGGCGTCCTCATTCGTTCCGCCCTCCGGGCCTTCTGCCGACCGCTGCTCGAGGTCGTCGTACGAGCCCGCGCCGAGGATCTCGCCCAGCGTCGCGATCGTGATCGAGGACAGGCCCTTGGCCTCGACCGTCCGAAGCCGCTCGAACGGCCCGTGGTCGATCAACTCGTCGTCGAGGTCTTCCGGGCGGGCGGCGAAGAACTCACCGAGCACGGCGGGTGTCTTTCCCGGGAAGCCGGAAGCGACACCACGACCGAAACGTCACGCGGCGGACAGTCCCCGACGAGGCCGAATCCCGACGCCGAGCTTTTCAGGAGCCGAGCGCCTCGAGCCGGCTCAGGAGCAGCTCGACGAACGCGTCGGTGTCGATGCCGACCGCGACCTTCGCGTTCGGCTCGTTGCCGGTGCGGCGCCAGAGATCCACGACCGTCCGTCCGCGGCAAAGGGTGGACTCGCAGTCGACCGCGACGTGCAACTCGCGCAGCTCGAGGAGCGCCGGCGCGGCCACCTGCGCGACCGCGACAGCGTCGTGGATCGGCGAGCCGTCGAAGTCGTAGACCTGCTTGTGGAAGGCGCCGTAGAAGTCGAGCAGCTCCGCGACCACCCTCCCGATGCGCCCCGTCGTACGCAGCCGCTCGGCGTGGGCAGTGGTCAGGAGCGCCTGGTGCGTCACGTCGAGCCCGACCATCGTCATGTCGAGCCCGCTCGCGAAAACGCGGGAGGCGGCCTCCGGGTCGGCCCAGACGTTGAACTCGGCGGCCGGCGTCACGTTCCCTTCGGCGATCGCCCCGCCCATCAGCACGAGCCGCTCCGGCCGTGCCTCCGGATGCTTCGCCAGTAGCAGCGCGACGTTCGTCAGCGGGCCGGTCGCGACGAGCGTCGTGCCCGCGACTCGCTCCGCCAGGAACTCGACGGCGTGCTGCGGGCCGGGCTCCCGCCGCGGCGGCGGCAGGTCCGGGCCGTCGAGCCCGGTCTCACCGTGCACGTAGGCCGCCACGTGCGGCTCGCGCACAAGCGGCTGAGCGGCCCCGGCCGCGACCTCGACGTCGTCGCGCCCGGCCAGGTCGAGCACGCGGATCGCGTTCGCGGTCGTCTTCTCGAGTATCTGGTTGCCCGCCACCGTGGTCACACCGCGCAGCTCGAGCTCCGGGCTGGCGAGCGCGAGGAGGAGCGCGATCGCGTCGTCGTGACCCGGATCGCAGTCGAGCAAAACCGGCGTCGTCACCGGCCGACCACCGCATCGATCTCGGCCGTCGTCGGCAGCGATGGCTGTGCTCCGTGCCGCGAAGTTGCGATCGCGCCGGCCGCGCAGGCTCGCCCCAGCGATTCCTGCTCGTCCCGGCCCTCGAGCTCGGAGACGACGAAGCAGGCCGTGAACGCGTCGCCGGCGGCCGTCCCGTCGACCGGCTCGACCCGCGGCGGCCGCGACCGTGCAACCTCACGCCCTCGCTCGAACAGGATCGCGCCCTCCGCGCCGAGGGTCAGCACGGCCCGCGCCGGCGTGGCCGGCAGCTCGTCGAGCTCGTAACGGTTCGCCACGACGAGATCCGCGCGCTCGACAAGCGCCGAGGGCACCGCGACGGCGGGCGCGGCGTTGAGGCAGAACGTGCCGGCCGCCTCGGCGCACCCGAGCACCGTTTCGACCGGGATCTCGAGCTGGCAGAGGACGGTCTCGGTCTCCGCAAGCTCCGGAGCACGCACGACCCGATTCGCACCCGGCGCCACGACGATCTGGTTCTCGCCGGCGGCGTCGACGAGGATCGACGCGATCCCGGTCGGCTCGTCCGACCATACGAGCTCGAGCGTCGCCCCCACCTCACGGAGTCCGACGAGCGCCTCGTCGGCAAACGCATCGCCGCCCACGCTCCCGACGAAGCGCACGTCCGCGCCGAGCCTGGCGGCAGCGACGGCTTGGTTGGCGCCCTTGCCGCCGGGATGACGCGCGAAGGTCGCATCGGTGACGGTCTCGCCCGGCCGCGGCAGTCGCTCGACGCGGCAGACGAGGTCGAGGTTGACCGAGCCGACGACGGTGAGCCGAACGTTCCTACGCCGCAAGCGCGCGCAAGTCTTCGAGCGTGCGGCCGAGTAGGTTCTCGCGCAGGTCGAACAGCCCCGCCCAGAGCGACGAACGACCCGGCGCGCAGCGGATGCGGGCGGCGTCGGAGAGACCCTGCAGCGCCCGCACGAAGACCGCGAGCTCAAGGTACGTCTGTGCGACGCGGATCGGGCTGACTTGGACTCCGGCCCGGCGCAGGATCGGCTCCCACTCGAGCAGCTCGGCCGCACCCGGCGCGCCGTACCACGAGCGCCCCTCCGCGTGGTCGGCCTCGAGCTCGAGCAAGTAGCGCCCCAGCGGCGCCTCCAGCCCGGCGAGCGCCGTCTCGGCACGATCGGCGGCCCGCCGCAGCGCGGCCTGTCGCTTCCCCGGCGTTGCCGGCTCCGGCTCGCCGCGCGCCCAGCGCTCGAGTAGGCGGCAGAACGCGAGCGCCGCCGCGTCGCAGGCGGCGAGCTGGCCGACGAGTCGGTCGGCACTGCAGCCGCGGGCCGCGTACTCCTCGAGCACGTCTGCCCAGCTCGGCTCGTACGCACGGACGCTCATACCTCGACCACTACGGGGAGGATCATCGGGCGCCGACCCGTGCGGTCGTACACGAGCTGGCCCAGCCCGTCGTGGAGGTGCTCCTGGATCAGCTTGATCTCGGCCACGTCGTCGTCGAGGAGCTCGCGCAGGACGCGGGCTGCCTCCCCGCGCATCTCCTCGAGCAGCGCGTCCGACTCCGCAAACCCGCGTGAGATCAGCTCCGGCGTCCCCGTGGCGCGGCCGTTCTGCCCCGCGAGCGTCGCGACGACGATCAGGACGCCGTCCTCGGAGAGGTGGCGGCGGTCGCGCAGTGCCACGTCATGCACGTCCCCGACGCCGAGCCCGTCGACGAAGGTGACGCCGGACTCGACCTCGTCGACGACGCGGGCGCCCTCCGGTGTCAGCTCGACCACGGCCCCGTTCTCGGCGAGCACGATCGCGTCGGAGCGGACTCCCCCCTCCTCCGCGAGCCGCGCGTGAGCGGCGAGCATGCGGAACTCGCCGTGCACCGGCATCATCGCCTTCGGCCGGACGAGCGAGATCATGGTCCGCAGCTCCTCGGCATGCCCGTGGCCGGACACGTGGACCGGCGCGTTCTCCTGGTGCAGCACCTCGGCGCCCGCCTTGGCGAGCTGGTTGATCGCGTCGTGGACGCGCAGCTCGTTCCCGGGAACCGGGCGCGCGGAGATGATCACCGTGTCGCCTCGCTCCACCCGGACGGCCGGATGGTCGTTGTAGGCGATCCGCACCAGCGCAGACAGCGGCTCGCCCTGCGAGCCCGTGCAGAGGATCAGCACCTCTCCCGGCTCGTACTCGTCGAGCTCGACGGGCCTGATCAGCGAGTCCTCGGGCATGTCCACGTAGCCGAGGTTGCGGGCGATGTTCAGGTTCTTGCGCATCGAGCGGCCGACGACGCAGATCTTGCGCCCGACGTCGACGCCCACGTCGATCGCCTGCTGCATGCGGTGGACGTTCGATGCGAACGAGGCGACGAGGATCCGGCCCTGCCGCTGCGGGATGATCTGCCGAAACGCCTCGCCGACGAGCCGTTCCGAGCCGGTCGTCCCGGGGCGCTCGGCGTTGGTGGAGTCGGCGAGCAGCAGGTCGACGCCGCGGTTCCCGAGCTCGGCCAGCCGGCCGACGTCGGTGCGCAGGCCGTCGACAGGCGTGTGGTCGAGCTTCCAGTCGCCCGTGTGCAGGACGCGCCCCGCTTCCGTCTCGAGCACGACCGCGACCGAGTCGGGGACAGAGTGCGCGACGCGGACGAACTCGGCCCGGAACGGGCCGAGCTGCAGAGGATCCTCTTCCGGCGCGATCTCGCGCAGCTCGGCGGCACGCAGGAGACCGTGCTCGTCCAGCTTCGACTTGACGAGGCCGAGGGTCAGCCGCGTCGCCAGCACCTCGCGCACGCGCACCTCTCGCAGGAGGTACGGCAGCGCACCGACGTGGTCCTCGTGGCCATGGGTCAGGATGACCGCGCGGATGGGCTCGCTGCGGTTCGCGAGGTAGCCGAAGTCCGGCAGGATCAGGTCGACGCCGAGGTGCTCGTCGCGCGGGAAAGCGAGCCCGGCATCGACGACCACGGCGTCGCCGCCGAGCTCGTACACCATCATGTTCTTCCCGACCTCGCCCAGGCCGCCGAGCGGGATGATCCTCAGGGATTCAGGCATTGGGGCAGTTTAGGTGCGCGACAGCACGTAGACGCGGCGCGCTTCCGCCGGAGGCCCGTGAGACGGTCGCCTAAGCGGAGGCGACGGCCGACTCGAGCACGCCCAGGCGCTCGAGGCAGCTGCGGATCTGCGCCCGCTCGTCCTCGCTCGCCTTGACGAGCGGCAGCCGAAGCCCGCCGACATCGTGGCCGACCATGTTCAGCGCCGCCTTGATCTGGATCGGGCCCACGACCACGCGCAGCAGCTCGTACGCGGGCGCCAGCTCGTCGTCGATCCGCTTCGCGCCCTCGGTGTCGCCCTCCCGGAAACGGCGAATCATCTCCTTGACCTGCGGCCCGACCACATGCGTGTGCACACAGACGCCGCCCCTGCCGCCGACCTCCAGGAACGGGTAGACGATGTTGTCGTCGCCGGCGTAGAGGTCGAGGCCGAGCTCGACGATCCGACGCGCCTGCTCGAGGTCGTCGTTCGCTTGCTTGACCGCGGTGACGTTCGGGATCTCGCCCAGCTCGGCCATCGTCTCCGGCTCGATGTTGAGGACGACCCGCCCGGGAATGTTGTAGGCAATGACCGGACGGTCGGTAGCGGCGGCGACGGCCTTGAAGTGCGCGACGATCCCGCGTGGTGGGGGCTTGTTGTAGTACGGCGTCACGACAAGGACGCCATGTGCGCCGACGTCGTGCGCCTGCTCGGTCAGGTGGACCGAGTGCGCGGTCGAGTACGTGCCGGTTCCCGCGACCACCGTCGCGCGGTCACCGACCGCGTCGAGCGCCGCCCGCAGGAGCTCGAGCCGCTCCTCGTCGGAGAGCGTCGGCGCCTCGCCCGTCGTCCCGGTCACGACCACGCCGTCGGAGCCGTGCTCGACGAGGTAGGTGCAGAGCTCCCGGTAGCGGTCGTAGTCGACCGCGCCCGAAGCGTCGAACGGCGTCACCGTCGCCGTCAGGACCTCGCCCAGCACGGACGTGATCTTACTGCCCCGAGTCGCCGGGCCTGACCGGATCCTCGAGCACGAGGATGCTCCTGCCGGTCGGGCCCCGCTGCAGGTTCGTCGTGAACCAGTGCGGCCGCGTCAGGCGCTCGATCAGCGTGCCCTCGCCGGGATCCTGCGCGTCGATCGGCGGTGTGGTCGCGAGCGGCAGCGTCTTGGCGAGCGGCTGCCGAAGCGCGTCGCGAAGGTCGTCGCGGCGCAGGTAGATCGCCCAGTTCGTCTTGCTGTCCGGCGGCGGCAGGAAGGTGACGACGGCCTCGACACCCTTCAGGTACTTGAGCGCGTAGAGCGTCAGCTCGACCGCCTCGCGCCGGAGCACGACGTCGTTGGCGCGCGCCTGCGCCGGCAGCATGCACCGAGACGCCAGCACGCCGCAGAGGACGAAGACGAGCGTCCGATCGGCGTTCCTGGGCGTGAAACTGCCGGTGGAGAGCCCGGTGTCGGTCGTGTTCCTGACGGCGATGCCTGCGAGCGGGGCCTGGTTGTCGACCGGCGGGTATGCCTGCGCCGTCACGACCTGCTGCCCCTCCCCCGAGGTTCTGTATTCGGCCGCCACGTGGGTCGCGATCTGACCCGCCGCGGCGAAGCCGGTCTTCGTCGGCTTCCAGCCCGACCACGCGGGCTCGCTCTTCGAGTTGGTGCTGGCGAGGACAGCCAGCGCGATCAGGCCGCCGCCAAAGGCGACGATCAGCAGCGCGTAGGCGGCCGCGAACCGGTTCCCGAACGGGATCCGCCGCGTGGGGCCGCGCGCCTCTGCCGGACGCGCCGTCTTCAGAGCTTCGGCCACGCCTCGTCCTTCGTCATGTCGACCTCGGGCACCTGCAGCTTCGCCGACTCGAGCAGCTCGAGGATCTCGTCGCCGTGCAACTCCCGGCGTGCGACGAGCGTGTCGGCTACGTGCTCCACGCCGGGGCGGTTGTGCGCGATCAGGTTGTGCGCGGCGATGTACGCCTGACCGAGCAGTTCGGCCACCATCTCGCGCTGCTCGCGGTCGCCGAGGACGCCCGCGATCGGGTCGTGCGAGAAGGGACCGCCCGCGCCGGTGCGGTTCATGATCTGCGCGCCGAGCGCCTGGTACCGCTTCGAGAGCCGCTCGCGCGTCTGCTGCGTCGTCTCGTCGTCGAAGCGCCCGTTCGACGAAATCGGCTCGGGGCCCATGGCGCAGGCGCCGACCATCCACGCGGCGCGCGCGGTCGCGCTCTGGACGTCGCCGCCGACGCCGGTCGAGTTCTCGCCGTAGAACACGCGCTCGGCCGCCATCGCGCCGAGCGCCCAGATCAGCTGTGCGAACTCCTCGTGGCGCCAGGAGGAGAAGCGCTCCTCCTTCTCGCGCGCCTGGTGGTGCCCCAGAGCGGCGCCGCGGCGGCGGATCGAGAGCCGCGTCGACTCGACCTCCTTCATGAAGGCATGCGCCGCGACGGCGTGGCCGGCCTCATGGATCGCGACCGCCCGCGTCTCCTCCGGGACGTACTCGATGCTGATCGCCATTCCCGACTCGATCGTGGTCGTCGCCTCGACCAGGTCGCTCCAGCCGAAGCGCTGGCGCCCCTCGTGGTGGGCGTACGTGAGCGCCATCGAACAGACCTGTTCGATCATCGCCGGCGAGTAGCCGTTCGTGATCCGGGCCACCTCGTCACGACGCTTCGGCATGTCGAGGTCGGGCTCGTGGGCGACCTTGTCGAGGTAGAGGTCGAAGATGTCCAGCCGATCCTGCTTCGTCGGCGTCCGCAGCCAGACGTGGCGACCCATACGCCCCGGCCGGGTCAGCGCGGGATCGAGCGAGTCGATCGGGACGTTCGTCGCGCCGATGAAGTAGATCTGCTCGTCGCGCGGGCGCGGCGCGGGGAGCCGGAGCGAAAAGCGGCCGACGCGCCGCGGCACGACCCAGATCGCGTCGAGGAAAGTGTTGACGAGCCGGGTCGGGACGCGCTTCGAGAGCGGCGGGTTGTCGATGCCGTCCATGACCACGAGCAGCTGATTCAGCGCGAGCTGGCCGCCACCGCCGAACATTCCCGGGAAGGCCTGGTTGACGATCCCGCCGAGACGGCCGACGAACCCCGGCGCCGGCCGATCCGCCCGCTGGGCGAACAGCCGCTCGCGCCAGGCCCGCGTCTCGAGGATCAGGTCCCCGGTCGCGGTCAGCGCGCCGTTCGGGCCGTAGAAGCAGAAATCGTGGAAGCTGTCGGTGGTGAAGCCGATCGGCTCGGCGCCGCCGAGGCTCGAGCGGCGCATCCCGACCGCGTCGATCTCGTCGATGAAGACGATGCACTGGCCGCCCCACTTGCGGGCGAGCTTCTTCGCCTTGCGGGCGAGGTAGCGCACGATCACCGCGTCCATGCCCATGAACGTCTGGGCGAAGCCGGAGCCCGGGATCGAGACGAACGGCGAGTTGAAGCCGGTCGCAATCGCCTTCGCCAGCATCGTCTTGCCGGTTCCCGGCGCGCCGAGGAAGAGCAGCCCGCGCTCGCGCTTGCCGCCGGCCCGCTCGAACGCCTCCCCGGACTGCCACAGCGAGACGACCCGGCGCACCTCCTCTTTCGCCTCCGCCTGGCCGCGGACGTCGTCGAGCCGGACGCCCCAGTCCGCGTCGCCCGGCTCGAAGCCCTGGATCTGCATGATCCCCATCAGCATCAGGGGGCCGAAGAGGATCGCGAAGTTGATCAGGAGGAGCAGCGGCAGAAGCAGGATCTGGATCCAGAACTGCGGGGAGCTGAATGCATTCGAGAGGGCTCCCCACGTGTCGCTCGCGGCCCCGGCGAAGGTCGGGGAGTCGCCCTTCACCAACTGGACGAGGAAGACCGCCGTGATGATCGCGAGCAGCAGACCGCCGAAGAACGCGACGCGCCGGTAGAACCAGCGCCACGTCCATGCGCGGCGGCGGCTGACCGCGTCGTCCTCGCGGAGGCGCTCGTCGTCGGTGCCGAAGAGGCTCGGCCACGGGATCATCCGGCGGAGCACGACCTCCACGAGGCCGCGGTAGGCGACGACGAGGAAGAACGTCGCGAGCAGCGACCAGCCGACGCCCCAACCGAGGTGCGAGTGCATCCAGAAGAACGCCGCCGGGCTGGTCAGGACGGCGATCGCGGTCGCCGTCCGCGTCAGCCGTCGCCACTGCAGGCCGAGCTCGCGCGAGGCCTCGGGCCCCGTCGTCGTGGCCGCAACGCCGCTATCGATCCCCATGCTCACCTGATTAGACGCCTTTTCGCGGCGTTTGTGGGCGGTGCCTCTTGCGTCGATAGCCGAGCGGGAAGCGTTACGGCGCGGACGTCGGCGGATCTCAGTCGGCGCGCGCCGTCGGCGCCGCGAGCGGCAGGGTGACGACGAACGTCGAACCTTCGCCCAACTGGGATTCAACCGAGATCGTCCCACCCATCCGGTTGACGAGCTCACGGGAGATGTACAGGCCTAGGCCGCTGCCGCTGACACCCCGGATCATGTTTGCGTCGGCACGGTAGAACTTCTCGAAGATCAAGCTCTGCTCGGCCGTCGCGATTCCCAAGCCTTCATCGCGGACGACGATGTCGAGCTCGCCTTCGTGCGGCTTCAGTTCGACCTGGACGCGACCGCCGGCCGGTGAGTACTTGGCGGCGTTCGCGACAAGGTTGGTCAGAACCTGTCGCACGTTTTCGCGGTCGCCGACCACAGGCGGCACCGAAGGCGCTGCGACCAGTTCGAACGTCAGCCCCTCGCCTGCAAGCGCGCGCACGCCCGCGAGCACCTCAACAGCGAGCGCCGCGACTTCGACACGCTCGGTAGGTACCTCCAGTTCGCGAGACTCGACGCGACTCGCAAGCAGGATGTTGTTGATCAGAGCCGCGAGTCGATCGGACTGCTCGGAGATCACGGCCAGCAGGTGCTCGAACACCTCGTCTCCGACGGCGATGTCATCGCGCTGGAGGGTCTTCGCGGCGCCGTGGACTGCCGCGAGCGGCGTGCGTAGCTCATGCGACACCGTCGCGATGAAGTCCGCCTTGAGCTGCTCGAGCCGGTGCGCGTCCGTCAAATCGTGGAACGCGTAGACCGTCCCCTCCGCGAAGCCCACGCCTCTGACCGAAAGCCAAAGCTCTCGCCCCCCGACGTCGACGGGCACCGTCGTCGCGCGCACGCACGACGAGGCCGGATCGTTCGCGACGGCGAGCGAGTCGGCGGTCGCGGACCATCCCGGGATCGCTTCTTCGATCGGGCGACCCAGCACGACGTCGGGCGATAGCCCGGTGATCGCCTCTGCGGCGGGGTTCCAGAGCCGGGCGATTCCGGCGTCGTCGACCAGGAGCACCCCGTCGGCGATGGATCCGATCACGCGCGCGGCCTTGCCGCGTTCGTGCGCCTCGCGATACAGCTGGTCGCGTTCCTCCGCCAGGCGGAGGCGTTCGAGCGCGTGCCCGATGCTCGCTGCGACCGCATCGAGCAGCGCCGCCTCTGCCTCGTCGAAGCTCTGGTCGTAGAACCGCGCCACGCCGACGACGCCCCGCACGGGCCTGCGGCCGAAGGGCGCGTAGACGAGCGCGCGTGCGCCCACCGACAGCAGGTCGTACCCCTCGTCACGTTGCGGCGCGTCGACGCCGGGGTCGAGGAGATCCTGTTCGAGGACGAGCTCCACCTCTTCCGATCGCAGCCCGTACGACCCGACGACGGAGAACGGTCCGCCGTCCCAGCCGGCGAGCACGACGGCGATCTCTGCTTCGAACGCCTCGCACAGCTCGGCGGTAACGAGCTCGCCGAGCTCGTCCTCGCTCTGCGCCCGGTTCACGATCGTGACGATCTGCGCGCGGCGTGCCGCCTCCACGAACCGCCGCAGCAGCTCGTCTTGGATCTCAGTCGGTGGTGCTAAACGCAGCAACGACGACACTTTGGTTGCGATCTCCTTTCGCGCCCCGCGCCCTGCCGATCTCTCCCCGGGTGTAGACGCCGGCGACGGACGGCCCCGTGTCGCCGAACGCCGCGGCGAGCGAGTCCAGCTCGCGTCGAGCGAGCGCTGCGGCCACCGGCCCCCGGAACCACGCGCTGCGTGCCGCGCAGTCGAAGACGAGTGCAGCCTCGGCGGGGCCTTCCAGTTGCGAGATGGCGTCCTCGCCCACTTCGCGCGCGCTCTGAACGATCGTCTCGGGACTCTGTTCACAGACGACGACGGCGGCATTCCGTTCGATCGTCGTCGCGCAGACGAGCGCGCCGCCGGGAGCGCGCGCGCGCACGTACCGCGGCCGAAGCGCGCCGCTCAGCTCCGGTTCCGCTATGGGATGGACCAACGCGAGCGCCTCGAAATCGTCGTCGTCGAGGTCGACCCCGTCGACACCGAGCTTCTCGAAGTAGACGGCCTCGGCGGGCCGACCGTCGAGCTGCATGACGACAGGGCCTTCCGAGCGGGTCACGATCGACGGCGCGCCCCGCGGAACGCAGCCGTGCGCGACCCCGACGCCGATCGGCGCGCTGCTGCCGATCGCCACGGCCACCACTCCGCTCGACAGAGCGCGGCCGTCGGCGAACCGTGCGCGCGTCGCGCCTCCGGCGGCTCCGCCCGCGAACGGAATTCTCGCGCCCGCGACCGCGTAAGCCCCGGCGACGAACTCGGCCTGGTCGCCGGATTCCGAGTCGACGAGTAGCAGCACGACGCCGTGCGCCGCGTCATCGATTGCGGCAAGGGCTTCGGCCGTGGCATCGCGGCCGGCCGCACGTGCGTCGCCCGCGTCGACTGCGCCGATCCCGGCAGCGAGCGAGGACGAGAACGCGATCGCCGAGCAACCCGCCTCCAGCAGGCCGTGCGCGCCGATCGCCCCCGTGCCCGTCATGCCGGCGACATGCGCGCCGCCGGCCGCCTCCTGCGCCTCCCGTGCGGCGGCGTCGGGATCGACGTCACCCGCCGTAAAGATCAGGACGAGTCCAGCTTCCCGTCCCAGCGCGGCTATCGCGCCCTCGACGGCGTCCGAGCAAGCGCGGCTCCCCGCCGACGACGCCGAGGCAGCAACGCGATCGCGGATGTCGGTTCTGGCTGACGAAAACATTGCCGCGCACGCCCAGCCGGAAGACAACCCTGGCTCGGTCTTCGTAGGAGCCTATCGCCACTGGCGCCCAAAGCGAAACGTTTAGCGCCCAGCAGAAGGGTTAAACATGAGGACGTGAACCTGCGGCGGCTCGCGGCGCTGGGAGCCTTGATTCTTGCGCTCGCTGCGCCCCCTGCGGCTGTCGCTGAAGACCCGCCCTTCGTCGGCTGGAGCGCGCTCCTGCCGGCACTCTCGTTTCCCTACGACCCCTCCAGCCCGGACGACTGCATCGCGGGCCGCACTCAGTGCGTCGACAAGACGATCCGCGAGATGACGCGCCGCTTCGACCCGCTCGCGTCCTCATGCGATCACAACGCGATCTTCTCGCTCACGTACCTCCGCGTCACGCAGGAGTATCGGCAGACGATCGACGAGCCGTTCTTCGACGACACGCCGTTCGTCAACTACGAGGACACGCTGTTCGCGCACTACTACTTCGCTGCATTCGACGCGTGGTCAGCGGGTGAAATCGAGGACGTACCGCCGGCGTGGCGCGTCGCGTTCGACGCCGCGGCGAAGCACTCCGTCTCCGCAGCAGGAGACCTGCTCCTCGGGATCAACGCGCACGTGCAGCGCGACCTCCCGCTGGTCCTCTACTCGATCGGCCTCGTCGCGCCCGACGGAACCAGCCGGAAACCCGACCACGATCGCGTCGACATCATCCTCAACCGCGTCTTCGAGCCCATTATCGCCGAGATCTCACGTCGCTTCGACCCGACGATCGACGACACGAACTTGCCGACGAGCCTCGATGACGCCGCGCTCTTCCAGACGGTCGTGGCGTGGCGCGAAAAGGCCTGGCGCAACGCTGAGGAGCTCGCCGACGCGCCGACGCCGGCGGCACGCGACCTGGTCGTCGCCCAGATCGAGAACGACGCCGCGACGGAAGCGCGTGCGATCGTGGTGTCGACGGCCTATCCGCCGCTCTCGGGGGGCAGCAGCGCGCGCGACGCCTACTGCGCGATTCATCACGACGACCCGTAGCCGCCGACTACAAGCGCTCGCCGCACGGACTTAGTAACAGTCTGTTACTTGCGTCCCGAACCGGAGCAACGGCCGCGGCTGGCTCCTGTCTTGGGCACACGCCCGACGACGTGTCCCGCGCGCGCCTGTCTGACCTAGTAACAGACTGTTACTTGATTTGAGGACGCTTGGATCGAGGATGCCGCTGCTGAGGCGCGGCGTCGCGCGGCGTCGCTCAGACCGGCGCCGCGTCCCAGACGTCAAGGCGTCGTTTCGCGAAGCGTCACTCGTCGACTGGGAGCCAGTAATCCAGCCACTGCTCCTGCGTCGCGCCTATGCGGTCGTAGACCTTCCGCGCGCGCTCGTTGTCGAGCGCCGTCTGCCACGCCAGCTTGCCGGCGCCGTGTGTCGCGCACTCGGCGCGGCAGGCTTCGATCAGGGCCTCGGCGGCGCCGCTCCCCCGGCCTTCGGGCGCGACGAAGAGGTCGTTCATGACGCCGATCCGCTGCGCGCTCGTGGTCGACCAGCTCCAGTAGACGCTTGCGAACCCGATCGCACGTCCCCCTTCATCGCGCGCGAGCAGCTGGACACCTTCGCGCTCTGGGTCGGCGATCAGTGCCCGCGAGAGCGTCAGGAGGTCGTCGTCGGACGGCGCCACCTCGTAGAAGTCGCAGTAGCCACGGACGAGCGGCAGGAGCTCCTCCAGGTGGCTTTCGCCGACCCGGTCGATCCGCACCGGCGTCACGCGGGCGCGAGCAGCCGGTCGAGTCCGACCGTGAGGCCGGGCGGCATCGTCGGAAGCTTCTCCAGGGCCAGCAGGACGCCCGGGACGAACGCTTCGCGCGAGAGCGTGTCGTGCCGGATCGTCAGCAGCTGTCCGTCCCCGCCGAGCAGAACCTCCTGGTGCGCGACGAGACCGGGAAGCCGCACGGAATGGATCGGGGGGTCGCCCGGCAGCCGCTCGGCGGTCGTCCGCGCGGTGCCTGACGGGGCGTCGCGCTTGGTCTCGTGGTGCAGCTCGACGATCTCGGCGCGCGGAAGATGCTCGGCCGCCTCGACCGCGAATCGCATCATCAGCACCGCCCCGATGGCGAAGTTCGGCGCCACGAGCAGCGCCGTCGAGTGCTCCCGCGCCAGCTCGTCCAACTCCTCGAGCTCGCGGCCGCTCAAACCGCTCGTGCCGACGACGGTCGGTAGCGAGCGTTCGAGCGACGCGCGCACGTTGCCTGCCACGGCGTCCGGCGCCGTGAAGTCAATCGCCGCGTCCAGCCCGTCGAGGTCGACCAGTTCGCCACGCCCGATCCCGCGCACCTCGTGGCCCGCCGCCTCCAGCGCCGGCTCGAGCACCAACCCCACCTTGCCGCGGTGCCCGAAGAGCGCGACTCTCATGCAGCTGCTCTACGCATGCCGGAGCGCACGCGATCCACCAGCCGGGTGTGGACGGCTCCAGCGGCAAAGCCGCTGCAGCCTTCCGGCCGGCATCGCAAGCGACGCCTCACGCTGCCTTGGCGAGCCC